>CAYRDY010000094.1:0-7847 GCA_964423195.1 uncultured Catenibacillus sp.
ACTGCGGCAGGGTGAGGATAAAGCAAAAGCGGTAAAGACAGCACAGATTCAATACGAAAGCATGTATGTGTGCCATGAACTGATAAACAATCTGCTTTTTTATATTTCGGAGACACTTCCGATTCTGCTTGGTTTCTACTTGTACCTCTTGCATCAAGCGGAGCTGAGTCAAGTGTTGTTTCTTTTACAATTCACACAATATCTGGTTATTTATATGATGGATATTAGCGAATCGTGGTGCAATATTCGATCTTCGCATGATGTGCTTGGAAAATTAAAAAGGCTGTTGTCGAATAGAAGAACAGTGCAGGAAGACACATTGTCCACAAATTTTGAAACGTTGTCTGATCCCACGATCTCAGTACAAAAAATGAATATTTCATACGGTGAAATTCAGGCAATCAGGGATCTAACGCTTGATGTTCGATGTGGAGAATTCGTCATTTTAACCGGAAAGAGTGGATCCGGAAAGAGTTCATTATTGAATGCATTACAAAGATATGTTGACTTTTCCGGTATGTATTTTTTGTCTGGATGCAGTGTAGACAAAATACCATTAGACAGGTTTAGGACAAATTTTGCCTATGTTCCTCAGAGAGACGACCTTTTACCTGTCACTATTTTTGAAAACTTAACGATGGGGAACCCTGACATCCAAAGGCAAAAGGTCATGGATATGCTTAAAGCGTTAAAAATTTATGATACGATCGAACAATTGACGAATGGCATGCAGACAATTGTAGGACTCAACGGCGTAGAACTCTCTGGCGGTGAGAAACAGCGCGTATGTATTGCCCGTGCTTTACTCAAGGATGCGCCTATTATTCTGTTAGATGAACCGACGTCGGCATTGGATCCAATGAACGAGGATATCGTCGTAAAAAAACTAAGTGGTCTTAAAGACAAGTGTGTGATTATGGCGTCACATCGCGTCGAATGCTTTAGATTTGCTACGCGAATCGTTTGGCTAGACGAAGGACAGATTGTCGCAGAAGGCACATATGACCAACTGCTTCATGAGTCCGTGGAATTTAGAGCGTACATAGCTCAAATACGGGAGGATTCGGCAGGTTGCACTTAAATAAAAAGCCCCGGCAAGCGGCCATGCAGACGACAAGCGGCCATGCAGACGGCAGGCGGCCATGCAGACGGCAGGCGGCCATGCAGACGGCAAGTGGCCATGCGGACGGCAGGCCCGCTTGCGGGGCATGAAGTTTACTCCTCGATGTGGGCGATCTCCTTGGCCATCTCCATCTTGCTCTCCAAGTCTCCCTGGCGGGCGATCATGATGCGCTGAGCCTGCGGTGAGCCCGCGCCGTGCATGGACTCCGTGCGGTAGCCGACAGCGGCGGAACCCATGGTCAGGTTCTCGATCAGGCGCAGAATCTTCATGCGGTTCTCTGTGGAGACCGAGGCGATCCCCTTGAGGTATTTTTCAACGATCGGGCCGATGGTCGGATCTTTTAGGTCTTTATCCGAAGGGGCGGTGACCATGATGCCGCCGGCGATGTCCTCGGCCAGACGCGCGATCTCATACGGATAGCGGGTCACATTCTGCTTGCAGACGTTGGCCAGCAGCAGGTTGATCAGATAGTTGCCGGATTTCGTCTTCACGCCCTCGCACGAGCAGGAGATGCCGCAGCAGTATAATGTCTCATTTAGGTGGGTCATCTCGATCAGTTTGTCCTTGATGTGGGAGGCCTTGTCCACGCCGTTGTACTTGGCAGCCACGGCGCTGGCGCCGATGAGCACGTCGCCCACGCCGACCTTGCAGCCGCCGTAGGACTGGCGGTGATAGCCGGCAAAGCGCTCGACGAGCATGCCGGAGAAATCGTACTCGCCGTCCATGAAGATGCGGTCGTTCGGCACAAAGACATCGTCAAAGATGACCAGCGCTTCCATGCCGCCGAATTCAGGGTTGCCGACGTCGATGGTGGATCCCTCCAGTTTTCTGGTGTCGCAGGACTGACGTCCGACGATCATATAGATACCCTTGGTGTCTGACGGCACGGCGAAGGAGACGGCATAATCTCTGTCCGCCTCTTTCATGGCCACGGTAGGCATGACGAGCACCTCGTGGGAGTTGACCATACCGGTCTGATGCGCCTTGGCGCCCCGGACGATGATGCCGTCCTCACGGCGCTCCACGACATGGAGGTAGAGATCCGGGTCGGCCTGGGCGTGCGGCGCCAAGGAGCGGTCGCCCTTCGGGTCTGTCATGGCGCCGTCCACCATGAGGTCATTTTTCTGGCAGTAGACCAGGAATTTGCGGAAATTCTCGTGATAATGTGTGCCGTGCTTTTCATCACACTCATAGGTGGTGCTGTAGACGGCGTTGAATGAATCCATACCGACGCAGCGCTGGAAGCACGCGGCCGTCTTCTGACCGCACAGGCGCTGCATTTTCACCTTTTTGACCAGGTCATCCGTGCTCTGGTGAATGTGCGTGAAGCGGTTGATCTTTTCGCCGGTGATGTGTGAGGTGGCAGTCATCAGCTCCTCGTACTCCGGCATCTGAGCCAGATCGTAAGTCATCTTCACGGAATTGAGTGAAGGCCTTAGAATCGGGTGGTCCACCGGATTTTCGATTCTCTCTCCGAACATGTAAACCTGGAGATTCATTTTGCGCATGCTTTCGACATACTTTTCGCCTGTCATAAGAGCCATAGAAATATTCCTTCCTTTCGTTGAATTTCAGTCCCACGGATGCAGGACGACTTTGATCGCCTCGCCGGTTCTGGTGAGGTGGATACCCTCATTGATCTGATCCAGCGGCAAAATGTGTGTGATAAATTTCTCGGTCGGGAAGGACGGAGAAATCGCCAGCTGGAAGGCGCGTTTGGACTGGCTGTAGGAAGCGCCGAAATGACCCTTGATCCAGATGTTGTTGTAGTGGATCAGGTTGCAGTCGAGTTCCGTCATGGAACCCTTCGGCACGCCGCCAAAGAAGACGACCAGGCCGCCTTTTTTAACCATATGGATGCTCTGCGTCTGAGTCGCGTTGGACGGGGTCGCGGAGATGACCTTGTCGGCGCCCCTGCCGCCCGTCAACTTTTTGACCGCCTCGATCGGATCCTCATCGGAACTGTTGACGGTGATGTCCACGCCAAAGTTTTTGGACATCTCAAGGCGTTTCCCGTTGAGGTCGATCATGATCACCTTTTGGGCGCCGCGCAGCTTGGCGAGCTGGGACATGAAGCAGCCGATCGGGCCTGCGCCGATGATGACTAAGGTGTCCGGATAGCCGACCTGAATATTTTCCAGGCAGGCAAACACGGAGGTCAGCGGTTCGCCAAGACTTGCGGCCTCGAAACTGACATCATCGGGGATCTCATAGATGCCGCCGCGGCGGATCTTCTCGCCCTTTACGGCGACAAACTGGGCGAAGCCGCCCGTGCCGGCAAGGGACGCCACTTCTTTATTGGAGCAATTCTCACTGTGGCCGCTGATGCACTCGTCGCATTCCATGCAGTAGGTGCCTGGGAAGAGGAACAGCCGATCGCCGACCTTGTACTTTGTCTCGTCCCTGCCGATCTCATCGACGACGCCGACAATCTCATGGCCATATATAAACGGATAATCGCCCTTGCGGGAATCGCTGGTCAGGTTGCGGATGTCCGAGCCGCACAAGCCCACAGCCATGATCTTGATGATCAGGCCGTCGTCCGGGCAGGCGGGCTTTTCTGTCATCTCCACACGGATGTCATTCGGGCCGTACATTAACGCCGCTTTCATTTGCATCATCACTCATCTCCTCATTGTGTTAGGAATACTTCTTTTTGAAGAATTCTCTCGGCAAGTTCATATTACGGGTTGTTTTCATCTCCGGCGACGCGCAGGGCGCCGCGTGAACATTTATTTTGATCGCATTTTCAGTATAAACATTTAAATAAGCTGCTTCAAACAGAGAATTGCCGTTTTGTAACGGCAAGTTTGAACTGCCTGCCGCCAATCGTCGGAAAAATTTCACGCCAATCGTCGGAAAAATTTCACGCCAACTATCGGAAAAATTTCACGCCAATCGTCGGAAAAAATTTCCGCCAATCGTCGGAAAATGCTTGTAAAAAGTATTTTTTTGATGCATAATGGAGACATGGGAAATGAAGGTTGACCGATCATGACAGATCGTGCTTGCCCGAACGGTGATTGAAAGCAGGTGTTTTATGAAGAAATACAGAAAAAGAATTGCGGACGGTATTCTGGCGCGCAAATTGGAGGGAAAGGGCGCTGTTTTGATCGAGGGGCCCAAATGGTGCGGGAAAACGACGACCGCCGAGCAGTTTGCCGCCAGCATCCTATATATGGATGACCCGGAGAGGAGAGATCAAAACATCACCATGTCCCAGTTGAATCCCAAACGATTACTGAGCGGCGCGGTGCCGAGGCTGATCGACGAGTGGCAGCTCGCCCCCAGACTTTGGGACGCGATTCGCTTTGAGGTGGATCACCGCGGGGAACCTGGTCAGTTTGTACTCACGGGTTCGGCCGTGCCCGCCGACATGAGGGAAGTCACGCATTCCGGCACGGGGCGGTTCGCCTGGCTGACTATGAGGCCGATGAGTTTATACGAGTCCGGAGAATCTACCGGCGAGGTCAGCCTGAGGGATATGTTTGACAGCGCCGCGGAAATTGACGGTTCCTCCGATCTCGATCTGGAGCGTCTCGCCTTTCTCGTGTGCAGGGGCGGATGGCCGCAGGCGGTGGATATGCGGGATGAGATTGCGCTGGAGCAGGCGATGGATTATTGCGATGCCGTTGTCCGATCGGATATCAACCGTGTGGACAACGTGCAAAAAAATCCCGAAAGGGTTCGGAGACTCATGCGCTCCTACGCGAGAAATCAGGGCGGGCAGGTTCCAAACACCGTGCTTGCGCAGGATATTTCGTCGAGTGGTGATCTGGCGATCAGTGAGGAGACCGTCGCCTCTTATGTCAATGCGCTGCGCAAAATCTTTGTCGTGGAGGATATGCCCGCGTGGAATCCGAATCTCCGGTCAAAGACGGCCATTCGGTCATCCGACACGCGTTACTATGTGGACCCATCGATCGCCGCAGCGGCCTTGGGGATTGGTCCGAGTGACCTGATCAATGATCTGAAAACGTTCGGTTTTCTCTTTGAGACACTCTGTGTCAGAGATCTTCGCGTCTTCGCGGATGCGTTAAACGGTGAGGTCTACCACTATCGGGACAAAGACGGACAGGAATGCGATGCGGTTATTCATCTGCGAGACGGCAAATATGCCCTGATTGAGATAAAGCTGGGCGGTGACAGGCTCATCGAGGAGGGCGCGAAAAGCCTGATGGCGATGAAAGCAAAGATTGATACCGATCAGATGAACGCGCCATCTTTTCTCATGGTTCTCACAGGGACAGGTGATTACGCGTACCGACGCGGCGACGACATATTTGTCGTACCCGTCGGCTGCCTGAAAGACTGATCTGTCGGGAAGGACGCCCGGTCAGCCGCGGCGCGGTATCTTGCGGTGTGGAGCCGTTTAGCAAAACGGCCGCTTTTTCCGCTATGTAGGGGCAAATTCGTTTTTGAGCCGCGGCGCGGCGTTTGGTATTCTTTTAATAGATGAATTCTGCTTATGAAAGCCGATGGTTGCGGCGGAATGGAGTGTATGATGGACAGGACAAGAGATTATTTAATAGGTATGGATTGCGGGACGACAAACATCAAGGCGGTCATGATGGACGACAGCGGAGAGATCGCGGCCGTGGCCAGCAGGCCGAGCAGTTTTATCTCCATAGGGACAAACGGGCGCGAGCAGGATGCCAACGAGTGGTGGGAAAACGCGGCGGATATATTTAGAGAGCTGACGGAGATTGCCGGCGCAGAGGCGACGGCAAATATTCGCGGTATCTGTGTCAGTTCCCACACGGTATCACTGCTGCCCGTCGATGCGGCCGGTGTGCCGCTGTGCAACGCCATCACCTATCAGGACAGCCGTTCGGCGTATGAGCTGGAGGAGATTGTGGGAAAAATCGGTTTTGACCGGTTTGTGCAGATCGTCGGCGGACAGCCGTCGACGGCCTTTCTGCCGAATAAATTATTGTGGTTTAAGAGGAATAAGCCGGAAGTGTTTGCCCGCACAGCGTATTTTTTGCAGGCGAGCTCCTATATTAATTTCAAACTGACCGGCGAGATGACCTCGGATATGGATCAGGCGCTGAGGACACAGTGCATGGATTTTAAGACATTTGAGTGGTCGGAGGAGATCGGCGCGGCGATCGGCGTGGATTTAAACCGCATGTTGCCGCGCGCGGTGCCGATAGATACGATCATCGGCCATGTCAATAAAGAAGCATCTCTGCGCACAGGCCTTCCGGAGGGAATTCCGGTCCTGGCGGGGTGCTGTGACGCCACGGCCTCAATGTACGCCACCGGCCTGGTCGAATGCGGCGAGGCGGGGGAGTCATCGGGCACGACATCGCTGGTCTTTGTCGGCAGCATGGTGCAGAGCCCTACGGATATTCCGATTGTCACCCGGCCGTGCGTGCTGGAGAAGATGCCGTGGGTCTTTGACGCTCCGATTCAGGCCACGGGCGCGGCCATCAAATGGTATATAGACACGCTGGGGGCGGAGGCAAGGCAGGCGGCTTTAGCTTGCGGAAAGGATATCTATACCTATCTGAATGAATTGGCCCTGGAAGCCCCCGCGGGCGCCGGCGGACTGTTCTTTTTCCCTTATCTGTCCGGTGAGCGGGCGCCGCTGTGGAATGACCACGCCAGGGGCATGTTTATCGGCCTGAGCATCAATACGTCTCAGGCGGATCTGATCCGGTCGGTGTTTGAGGGGACGGCCTATGCCCTGCGCCATGTGCTTGAGACAGTGCGCGCCTACGGCGGGGAGGCGAAAAAGCTGCGGATCTGCGGCGGCGGCGCGAAGAGCCTGACCTGGTGCAGGATCAAGGCGGCCGTCCTTGGGATGCCGATATATCTCCTGGATGAGAGCGCCGGAGATGTCCCGGTGGGCGACGCCCTGATCGCGGGCAATAAGCTGGGCGTTTTTCCGGATCTCACCGAGGCTGTCGAAAAGATCATTCGGGTCAGCCGTGTGATCGAGCCGGATCCGGCGTGGACGGCGGCCTATGACAAGCTGTATCCGTACTATATTCAGATGTATCAGCATCTGGATAAAGATTTGATGAATCTCAGAAATACGATGAAGACATTGGCGGACTGAAGACGTCTTTATGTGACTGGAGGTATGTGACGATGGGCGGATTGAGGGGAAAGATCGGCCTGATGGCGGCGTCATTCTCGATGATGAGTTTTTTTGTCGTCAATTCTGTGCTGGCGGATATCTCGCAGTCTTTTCCGGACGTACCCGTACAGACGGTGCAGATGATCACCACCATGCCGAATCTGGTCGCCCTGGTGGTGGCGCTGATTGTGGGCAAGATCACCCCGTATATCCATAAGCGGACGCTGATTTTGGTGAGCAAGGGATTCTATATCGTGGGCGGGATTTTTCCGTATTTCTTTCACCAGAATGTCGCCTGTATTCTGTTCGGCGCCGGCGTGGTCGGCATCGGGCTTGGGATCATGCTGACCTGCGTGGCTGCCCTGATCTGCGACTGTTACAATGAGAAAGAGAGCGGTATGCTGATGGGCTTCCAGGCGGCCATGATCAGCGGTGGCGGCATGCTCTTTTTGTGGTTTGGCGGCCAGCTGGGCAAGGACCACTGGGAAAATGTATTTCTGGCCTATCTGTTCATCATCGTGATATTCGTGATCGAATTTTTCTGCCTGCCGAAGGGAAAGCTGGACGCGAAGACCGAAAAAGGGGCAGAGGGGATAGATAAACGAGATCATAAGAGCGAAAAGCGGACGGCGGGTG
>CAYRDY010000095.1:0-4564 GCA_964423195.1 uncultured Catenibacillus sp.
CTCATCCACCAGCGTGGTCTTGCCGTGGTCGACATGGGCGATGATCGCTATATTCCGAATATCTTCACGTTTGATCTCCATATAAATGATCCCTTTCACTGTAGAACTAGATTCATAATCATACCGAAACATTTCATATTTTTCTGAACTTTTACATCATACCACATCTTTTTAAATTTGCAATATGAAAATTTGACGAACCGCCGCCCAGCGGCTAAATCCATGCCAAACGCCCATGCGCCGTCTGCGCGGCGCCAGCAGTAAAATGCTGTTGACAGGCTTTTACGGAAAATTTCCTGTAGCGGTTGACAGTTTTCGCAAAAAGTGATAATCTAAAACAAATCTGACAGAGATAAAGTCAATGAGTAGAGGCGCGTTTGAGTGAGTAGCGCGGAGGATATGACAGGCATAGATGAATCCGCGTGAAAGGGTAGGACGCCGAAGCCTTATACATCCTGAAGTGTATATCGCTGGGCATACGGTGAATAACAGTATGACTGTCATCGGGAGATGGAGTGCTGCTTTTGAGAGAATATAATCAGGTGCGCCATGCGGCGTGTTTGATTGCGATTCTGCGGAGCCGGTACTTTATGACCGGCTCTTTTAAGTGCCCCGCGGCGCTTTGCGGAGCCGGCTGCTTCGTGCTATGCATACTTTATCGCAATTAAAGGAGGGTCATATTATGTCAATTTTTAAGGGCGCGGGCGTGGCCATCGTCACGCCGATGCATGCGGATGGTTCCGTCAATTATGAGAAACTTGGGGAGTTGGTCGACTGGCAGATCGCAAACAGCACGGATGCCATTATCATCACTGGGACGACCGGTGAGTCCTCGACCCTGTCCGAGGCGGAGCATATCGAGGTGATCAGAGCCTGCGTGGCCGCCGCGCGCAAGCGGGTGCCGGTGATCGCCGGCACGGGTTCCAACAGCACGGAGACGGCCATTATGCTGACGAGAGAGGCAGAGAAGGCCGGCGCCGACGCGGCGCTGCTCGTCAGCCCGTATTACAATAAGGCGACGCAGAAGGGGCTGATCGCGCATTACACCGAGATCGCGAAGCACACGGATCTTCCGCTGGTGCTCTACAATATCGCCAGCCGCACCGGCATCAATATCGAGCCGGCCACGGTGGTGACGCTCGCCAAGACCTGTGACAATGTGGTCGCGGTCAAGGAGGCCAGCGGCAATATCTCACAGATCGCGACGCTGATGCAGCTCGCGGAGGGGTGCGTGGATCTCTACTCAGGAAATGATGATCAGATCACCCCGATCATGTCGCTGGGCGGCCTGGGTGTCATCTCGGTGCTCTCCAATGTGGCGCCGCGCCAGACGCATGAGATCGCGGCGTCATTTCTTGAGGGACGTGTCGAGGAGAGCGCGAAACTCCAGCTTGCGGCGTTGCCGCTCATCCATGCGCTGTTTAGCGAGGTCAACCCGATTCCGGTGAAAAAGGCCATGAATCTGATGGGCCTGGATGCCGGCCCGGTGAGGCTGCCGTTGACGGAGATGGAGGACGCCCACGCGGAGAAACTGGCCGAGGCCATGAGGGATTACGGTCTGCTGTGAGTTTATTGAGAGCCATGAGCGCCCGCGGTGGATTTGCGCGTTGATGAAGACCGCTATCATCTCGCGGATAAGCGGCGCGATAGAGTTTTATGGAGGAAAATTTCGTTATGGTTAAGATATTATTGCATGGATGCAACGGGGCGATGGGACAGGTGATCACCGGCCTGGCGGCGGAGAGTGAGGATGTAAAAATCGTGGCGGGCGTCGACGTGACTGAGAAGGGCGATGCCGGCTATCCGGTCTTCGGGTGCCTGAGGGACTGCGACATTCCGGCGGATGTGATCGTCGATTTTTCGGTGGCACCGGCAGTGGACGCTGTGCTCGACTATGCGCTGGAGAGACGGATGCCGGCGGTGATCTGCACGACCGGACTCTCTGAGGCGCAGCTGCAAAGGGTGCGGGAAGTGTCGGAAAAGGTGGCCGTGCTGCGCTCGGCCAATATGTCCTTGGGCGTGAATACGGTCTTTAAGCTGGCGGCAGCGGCGGCCAGGATCCTCGCTGACGCCGGATATGATATTGAGATTGTGGAAAAGCATCATCACCGCAAGCTGGACGCGCCGTCCGGTACGGCGCTGGCGATCGCCGACGCCATCAATGAGGTGATGGACCACAGGTATGTGTACAAGCTGGACAGGAGCGGTGAGCGCGCCCGCCGGCAGCCAAATGAGATCGGCATTCAGGCGGTGCGCGGCGGCTCGATCGTCGGCGAGCACGAGGTATTGTTCTGCGGCCCGGATGAGGTGATCGAGATCAAGCACACGGCTTATTCGCGGGCGATTTTCGGAAAGGGCGCGCTGGCGGCAGCCGTGTATCTGGCAGATAAGCAGCCGGGACTGTATACCATGGGAGATGTCATCGACGGCTGAGATGCCCATGCCGACGGTGACAGAAGTGCAAGGGTCGCGGCGTTTTGACGGCTTGGGATTTGCCCGGAAGGATAGGGAGAAATCATTATGAGCGCAGCACAGGAGAAAGTCGCGGCGGTTTGGGATCTGTCCGGAATGAGATATTTGGATTGCGGGAGGACGATATGGCGGAGTTTAGCGAAAATCAGTTGAGGTATCTGAGGTTATTGTCGCAGAAATATCCGACGATCGCTGCGGCGTCGACGGAGGTGATCAACCTTGAGGCGATCTTAAATCTGCCCAAGGGCACGGAGCACGTGCTGAGCGATCTGCACGGCGAGGCGGACCGATTTCTCCATGTGCTGAAAAACGGTTCCGGCGCGGTCAAGGTCAAGATTGAGGAGGAATTCGGCCATACCATCAGTATGCGCGACAAGAAACGTCTGGCGACCCTGATCTATTATCCGGAGGAAAAGCTGGAGCTGATCGAAAAAGAAGAGGAGGACATGGACGACTGGTACGCGATCACGCTGCTGAGGCTCATTCGCATGTGTAAGCGTGTCTTCTCAAAATACACCCGTTCCAAGGTGCGCAAGGCGCTGCCGAAAGATTTCGCCTACATCATCGAGGAACTGATCTATGAGCGCGTCGATTTTGCCGATAAGGAAGACTATTATAATGAAATCATTTCCGCGATTATTCGCATTCACAGGGCGAAAGATTTTATCATCGCCCTGTGCGAGCTGATTCAGCGGCTGGTCATCGATCACCTGCACATCGTGGGCGACATCTTTGACAGAGGACCGGGAGCGGCCACCATCATGGACTGCCTGATGAATTATCACTCGGTGGACATCCAGTGGGGCAATCACGATGTCCTGTGGATGGGTGCGGCCTCCGGCCACGCGGCGTGCATCGCCAATGTGATCCGCATCTGCGCGAAGTACGGCAATCTCGACACGCTGGAGGATGATTACGGCATCAATCTGATTCCTCTGGCGAATCTGGCGATGAGCGCCTACGCGGATGACGACTGCGAGCTCTTCGCGGTCGACCATCACCGAAACGAGGTCAGCCAGATTGATATTGTGCTGGAAAAGCGCATGCACAAGGCGATCTCCATGATCCAGTTCAAGCTGGAGGGGCAGCTCATCATGCGGCGGCCAGAGTTTCACATGAATGACCGCCTGCTGCTCGACAAGATTGACTATGACGAGAAGGTGGTCACGATCGATGACCAGGCCTATCCGATGCTGGATGGCTTTTTTCCGACGATCGACCCGTATGACCCTTACCGGCTGAGCGAGGCCGAGCAGGACGTCATGGACAGGCTCACGCGCGCGTTCGTCAACTGTGAGAAATTGCAGAAGCACGTCCAGTTTTTGTTCAAGGCGGGCAGCCTGTATTTGACTTATAATAATAATCTCTATTACCATGGCTGTATTCCGTTCAATGAGGACGGGAGTTTCCGAAGTGTGAGGCTGAAGGGCAGGGACTACAGCGGCAAGGCGCTCTATGATTTTCTTGAAAATTACGCGCGCAAGGGGTATTACCTGACAAATGACCCGGAGGAGCGCAGTTACGGGCAGGATATCATGTGGTTTATCTGGTCCAATGAAAATTCTCCGGTCTACGGCAAAGAAAAGATGGCGACATTTGAGCGCTACTTCTTGAGTGACCGCAAGGTCAGGGAGGAGCGCAAGAATTATTATTATCACTTTATCGAGCAGGAAGAATACTGTGACAAGATCATCCGCGAGTTCGGCCTCGACCCGAAGACCGCGCACGTCGTCAACGGACATATGCCGGTGAAGTTCAAGTCCGGCGAGAGTCCGATCAAGGGCAACGGCAAGCTAATGATCATCGACGGCGGTTTCTCCAAGGCCTATCAGGCCACGACCGGCATCGCCGGATATACGCTGATCTACAATTCCTACGGCCTGCGGCTGGTGGCGCATGAGCCGTTTGAGAGCTTTGAGAAGTCGATCGTGGATGAGACGGACATCAAGTCCGACGGGTTCATGGTCAAGGAGTTCGAGGTGCGGCAGAAAGTGGCCGATACGGATAATGGCCGCGCGCTGCGGGAGAATATCAATGATTTGAAAATGCTGCTCGAAGCCTACCGGACGGGCGTCATCCGCGAGAAAATTGT
>CAYRDY010000095.1:4664-7735 GCA_964423195.1 uncultured Catenibacillus sp.
GATAGGGGTCGACCGCCTTGTGAAAAAATGGCGGCAGTATTATACAGTGGGAGGAAATCATGAGGGACGGATTTATCAAAGTGGCGGCGGCGACACCTCTGATCGAGGTGGCGGACTGCATGTACAATGCCGGAAATATCGCGGCGATGATGCGAGAGGCGCATGAGGCGGGTGTCCGGCTGGCCGTGTTTCCGGAGCTCTGCCTGACGGGGTATACCTGCGGTGAGCTCTTTTTGCAGGAAACACTGCTGGACGGCGCGCTGGAGGCTCTGAGATATCTCGCGGCCGAGAGCGCGGACCTTGAGATGGCCGCAATCGTTGGTCTGCCGATGCTGCGCGGCCACAAGCTCTACAATGTGGCGGCCGTGATCTGTCGGGGACGGGTACTCGGCTTTGTGCCGAAGCGGAATCTGCCGAATTATTCGGAGTTCTATGAGGCGCGCCATTTTGAGGCGGGTAATGAGATCCCGGTGAATGTGAATTTTGACGGGCGGCAGGTGCCTTTCGGGACGAATATCATCTTTGAGTGCCGCGGTGTGCCGGGCTTTTCCTTTGCCGCGGAGATCTGCGAGGATCTGTGGGTGTGCGCGCCGCCGAGCGAGTCGCACGCGGTGCACGGCGCGATGCTGATCGCCAATCTGTCCGCGAGCGACGAGATCACCGGCAAGGACAATTACCGCAGGTCACTGGTGACCGGCCAGTCCGGACGGCTGGTGTGCGGCTATATCTACGCGGATGCCGGAGAGGGCGAGTCCACGCAGGATCTGGTATTTTCCGGACATGACCTGATCGCCGAAAACGGCGTGATGCTCGCGGAATCCGAGCGCTTCGGCCACGGCATGATCATCAGCGAGATCGATGTGCAGAAGCTCATGGCGGAGCGGCGCCGCATGACCACTTACAAAGAAGTCACCGATGATACCTATGTGCGCGTCCCGTTTGAGGTGGCGGTCGGCGAGACGAAGCTCACCCGCCACATTGACCCCGCGCCGTTTGTGCCGGGCGACAGAGCGCTGCGCCGGAAGCGGTGCGAGGAGATTCTCACCATTCAGGCGATGGGACTTAAAAAAAGACTTGTACACACCAAAAGCCGGCACGCGGTGGTCGGCATTTCCGGCGGTCTGGATTCGACGCTGGCGCTGCTGGTGACGTCGCGGGCATTTGATATGGCGGGCATCGACCGCAAGGCTATCATCGCGGTCACCATGCCGTGTTTTGGCACCACCGACCGGACGTACAGAAATGCCTGCACGCTGGTCCGAAAGCTGGGCGCGACGCTTCGCGAGGTGGATATCAAGGCGGCGGTGCGTCTGCATTTTGAGGACATCGGTCAGGATCCGCAGGCGCACGATGTCACCTATGAGAACAGCCAGGCCAGAGAGCGCACGCAGGTCCTGATGGACATCGCCAATCAGTGCGGCGGCTTGGTCATCGGCACCGGCGACTTGTCTGAACTGGCGCTGGGCTGGGCGACGTACAACGGCGACCACATGTCTATGTACGGCGTCAACGCCTCGATCCCGAAGACACTGGTGCGGCATCTGGTGCGCTATTTCGCGGACACCTGCCGGGATGGCGCGGACGGCGGCGCGAAAGCACCGGAAAGTCAGGGGGCTGCGAGTGGTGCGGCAGATGATTTGAGCGCCACGCTCTATGATATTCTGGACACGCCGGTGAGTCCGGAGCTGATTCCCCCGAAGGACGGCGAGATTTCCCAGAGAACGGAGGATCTGGTGGGGCCTTACGAGCTGCATGATTTCTTTTTGTACTATATGCTGCGCTTCGGCATGCATCCCGCAAAAATATTTCGCCTGGCGCAGATTGCTTTTGAGGGCACCTACGACAGGGCGACGATCTACAAATGGCTGCGCACGTTTTACCGGCGGTTTTTCTCCCAGCAGTTCAAGCGTTCCTGCCTGCCGGACGGCCCGAAAGTCGGATCCGTCGCCGTATCGCCGAGGGGCGATCTGCGGATGCCGAGCGACGCGTCGGTGCGACTGTGGATGCGGGAGATCGACGAGATCGCGCCGTGAGCGCGAGGAACGCACAGCGACACGTCAGTGCGGCTGTGGATACTGAGATAGACGAGATTATGTTGTGGACGCGGGGGTTTTTTTTCACTGCAAACGGCGTGAATTTATATGAAGTGAAAATCCAGAGCCATTTCTCTGGGGAAAATTTTGCAAATTGAATCATCATTCAATCGGGTGCTACCAAGACGGTAGGCGGTTGAACCTCTCCGGAGGGATTGTGACTCTCCGGAGATGCGAAACCTGAAAGGGGATCCAGTGAGGAGAGGGACGCTTAAGTGCCCTTCATTATTTCGGGTCGGCCGTCTACAGGCGGCACCTTTTTATATTTTGACGATATCGCGGCTATGCCCGAAAATTTGGCGCAGGGGAAATTTTATTATTTAATCATTGACTATGGGAGGTTCAAATGGAGAGCAGAAAGATCACACCGGAACTCATTGAAATGTTTTACAGGGAACTCATACGCTGGGAGCGAAGCGTCCACACCATCGAGCGGTATCTCTTTGATGTGCGCGCTTTCGCAGCATTTTTGGACGGACGGGAGGTCTGCGCGGAACTGACAAAAGAATTTAAGGATCACCTGATCGCGCGCGGCTATGCCGCGACCAGCATCAACACAATGCTGGCATCCATCTTTTCCTTCCTCGGCTTCATGGGTTGGAAGGGCTGCAGGACGCAGTGGGAGAATATCCAGAATGATTCCTATATCTCGGAAAACGCTGAGCTGTCGCGTCAGGAATATAGAGGACTTCTCGCCGCCGCGAAGAGCGACCGTGACCGGCTCGTGATGGAGACGCTCTGCGCCACCGGCATTCGCGTCTCGGAGCTGCAATACTTCACGCTGGAGGGCGTGAGGGCGCGCCAGCTCGTGGTCAAGTGCAAGCGAAAGATCCGCCGCATCATGATTCCGAGTGATCTTGGACTGGCGCTTGAGGACTATGCCGGGAGAAATGGCATCGCGTCCGGCGTCATCTTTCTCGGAAGGACCGGCATGCCGCTCGGCAGGCGCCGAGTCTGGAGTATCATGAAGGAAGCGGG
>CAYRDY010000096.1:0-5701 GCA_964423195.1 uncultured Catenibacillus sp.
CCAGGATTTATGCGGCCTGGAAAGATTTTTTCTTTATTCAACTGTCAAACATCCGGGTCTTTTTTATAAATAAAATCGTTCATCGGCGGCACATCAGGCAGGGAATCGAATGGAAGATTTCCTGCTGTTTTTTTGCCAAAAAACCTCTCAGCACTACTGCAAAACTTCGATGTATTGGGGGGCTTGAAACGGTCGAAAGTCTTGGTATAATGATAGATAAAGAGAGAATTTTCATTTTCTGAAACACTTTCAATATCATATGTGCCGCCGGAATGGGATTTAGCGTGAAAATATTTTCATTACTATTTGCGCCATCAACCGAGGGCGGCGGAATGGAGCATTTATGAAAACCTGGGAGGAAAGATTGGTTGCGCTGCTGGATGGTTTTAAGGATGATAATATGACCAAATTTCGCGAGGAGAATCTTCAGTACAGGGAGCTGGTACAGGAGGAGGTCGAAGCGCAGCGGAGACTGGATCAGATCCGTCTGACAGAAGCGCAGCGGGAGGCCGCGATGGAGGTCATTGAAAAACAGAGCGTTGTGGACTCAAAACTGATCACGGAGAGTTACCTGCAGGGGATTCGGGACAGTCTCAGAACCCTGAAGTTCTTTACAGAGTGAACGAGGCGGCTGCCGTACAATTTAAAAAAGCATATATGATTGCAGTTCGCTATGAATCAGGGTATTTGAGGCGAGGACGTTCTGATTGACCACATATTTCAGTGGCCGGCCGGCGATATCTGTCACCGTGCCGCCGGCCTCCTCGACGATCAGTGATCCCGCGGCAAAATCCCATGGCTTGAGATTGCGCTCGAAATAGCCGTCGAGACGTCCGCAGGCTACATAGCACAGATCGAGCGCGGCTGAACCGCTGCGGCGGATGTCGAGCGAGTGTTCGAAGATTTGCCGAAAGATTTTGAAATTCGCAGGCGCCAGCTCCTTGTCATAGGGGGATGTGCCGATGGAGATCATGCTGTCCTTTAGATCGGCGTTTTCGGTGACGCGGATAGGGTTCCCGTTGAGGAAAGCGCCCTCGCCGCACACGGCATGAAAAGTTTCCTCAGAAAACGGATTGTAGACGACGGCGGCTGCCATGTGCCCGTCCTCGTAATAGCCGAGTGAGATGGCGCTGTGGCGGTAGCCGTAGATGAGGTTCAGTGTGCCGTCGATCGGATCAAGGATCCACATGGGTTTTGAGGGATCCACATGATGCATATGCTCTTCCTCGCCCATCAACTGGACGTCAGGGTAGAGTTTGCCGAGTTCCTCCAACAAAAAATGCTGGACGGAGGTATCGACTTTGGTGACAAAATCCGCCAGCCCTTTCACCGAAATCTCATGTGCGGCGTATTCATCCATGATCAGCGGCCTTGCCGCGTGAACCAGTGCAGTGACTTTTTCAATATCAATATTCATCAAAAGACCTCTTTTCAAATTTGGGCTGAAACTATCGTAAAAGCCCTGGCGATCGGCTTTTATCAATGCCCATGCGCTGTGCGAGCGGCGCATGATGATTAGTTTAGTGAGTTTACCGAAATTTGTCAAGTGAAATTAATTTTCTGTCATTTTACCGGAAATTGTCAAGTGAAATATGCGTTCCGTCATTGTGAAATATGTGTTCCGTCATTTTGCCGTTTTTGCCACTTTGTTTTTTATCATCTGTATGGTATACTTTTGATATATCAAAAGATAACAGGGGTTTTTAGATCTTTGTTGTGATAAGAGAACGGTGATTCTGTGCGGAACAGATCATTTGATTATTTCCGGCAAATTTTCCTGCCGGTGAAAAGACAGGAGGAGCTTATGGAGGAGCAAAACAGAGTGAAGCATTTCATGGATGTGTTTGATCCGGGGCCGATTTCGCCAGAACTGACTGGGCCGCTGGGGCTTGTCAGCGGCGAGACGAATACCGGTGGCGGGGACGAGATCAAGCGCATCAAAACCTGCTGCCGTGCCTGTATTGCCAACTGCGGTGTGATCGCCACGGTAAAGAATGGCCGGGTGATCAAGCTGGAGGGCAATCCGGAGGATCCGATGAGCAAGGGTCGCATGTGCGCGAAGGGACTCTCCGGCATTCAGGCGTTGTATCATCCGAACCGGAACAAATACCCGATGAAGCGCGTCGGCAAGCGGGGTGAAAATAAGTGGCAGCGCATCTCGTGGGATGAGGCCATTGACACGATCGCGAGGAAACTGATGGAGACCCGCGAGAAATACGGGGCGGAGGCCGTCTTCTGTTCGACGGGCGGAGGCGGCAATCCGGAAATCTGGAGTATCGCCCGCTTCTGCAATATTTTCGGCACGCCGAACTGGTTTGAGCCGGGCTGCGCGCAGTGTTATCTGCCGCGCGTGCTGGCCTATACGATGATGTACGGCGGCATGGATCCGAGCATTGCCGATTCCAATGCCCTGGAACTCTATTTTCCGGAGGATACGCCGATCAAGACGCTGGTGCTGTGGGGCACGGATCCCTCCTATTCATGTCCGGCAAGCGGCGGCGGCATGGTCGTCGATCTGCGCGCGAAGGGCGTGAAGACAGTGGTCGTCGACCCGCGTTTTACGCCGGACGCGGCAAAGGCCGATGTGTGGCTGCCGATCCGACCGGGCAGCGATGTGGCGCTGATGCTGGCGTGGATCCGCTATATGATTGAGCATGAACTCTATGACAAAGAATTTGTCACCAAATGGACGAATCTGCCGTATCTGGTCAACACGAAGACGCACATGTTGCTGAGAGCCAAAGTCAGTGGCGTCCCTGACGAGCCGGATACATTTATGGTCTGGGACAAAAAGACGGATCAGGCGCAGCCGCTGGAATATCCGTGGAATGATGATCTCGACGCGGCGCTGTTCGGCACATTTGAGATCGGCGGCGAAACTTTTAAGACCGGATTCACCCTGCTGTGGGAGCGGGCCAAAGGCTATACGCTGGAAAGGGCTGCCGAGCTTTGCTGGCTTGACGCGGCGCAGATTGAAAAGGCCATCCGCCTTTTCGCGGAGAATGTGCCGAGTGGCCTGGCCATCGGCGTGGCCACCGACCAGACGCCGAATTCCGTGCAGGCAGCCATGGCCGCCTGTATCATCGATATCCTCAGGGGCAATGTGGAGCGGCCGGGTGCGCTCTTGCAGCGCTTTCGCACCAGCGGCACATTTGACATGCCGAATTATCCGGTGCCGATCGCGGCGAAACGCCTGCCGAACGAGCAGCTGAAGAAACGCCTCGGTGGGATTGAGCATAAGGGCCTTCATATCTGGTACGCTGGGCACCCGTCCAGTATCTTGGACGCGATCCTCACCGGCAAGCCGTACAAGCCGCGCGTATGGATCGACCGCTCCGGCAATAAGATGGGCGCGGTGGCCGACAGCCAGCGATGGGAGAAGGCCATCAACGAGCTGGATTTCATTGTCCATGTGTATATGTACCCGACGTCGTTCTCGGCCTATGCGGATATTTTGATTCCGGCGGAGGAATGGCTGGAGACCGATATGCTGGTGGAGACCTGCAATACCTTAAATGCCCGGCAGGCGGTGACGCACTTGTGGGAGACTGTCGATGAGACGGTTTTCTGGTCGAGACTCGCCAAGCGGTGCGGGGAATTGGGTCATGAGGCGTGCGCGAAGGCATTTGACGCCGAGTATATGGGCGATGATCTGCCGTACTGGGAGAAGGTCGACGAGATTTTTGACCATTTCCTGGGCAGGATCGGCCTGACATGGGAGAGATTAAAAGAAATCACGCCGTACACGTATATGAGCAAAAAAGACTGGGCTTCCTATTATGTCTATCAGCAAATAGATGAAAAGACCGGCAAGCCGAGGGGCTTTGCCACGCCTTCCAAGAAATGTGAGCTCTATCTGGAGAGCATGATCACGCTCTCAAGGACAGGGCAGCCGTTTGCGGCGTGCGAACTGCCGCCGGCATCGAAAGATTACGACCCGCTGCCGTATTATCTGGAGCCGTCCGAGAGCCCGCTGGATCCGGAGATGGCAAAAGAGTATCCGCTGGTCATGACCGGCGGGCGCGTGCCGTTTTATCATCACAATACGCTGCGCAATATTCCGTGGCTGCGTGAGATTTATCCTGTGCCGGAGCTGTGGATTCACCCGACTGCCGCCGAAAAATACGGCGTGTCCGACGGCGACTGGGTGTGGGTTGAGTCTAAGCGCGGCAAAATCCGCGCGGTGGCGGCCGTGACCGAGGGTATCAATCCGGGCGCGGTCTATATGGAGCGCTTCTGGAATCCGGAGACGCTGGATACGGAGACACACGGCTGGAAGGAAATGAATGTCAACGTGCTCACCAAGTCCGACGCGCCGTTCAATGATGTGGTCGGCACCTATACGCTGCGCGCCTTCCTCGTCAAAGTGTCGCGGGCGGACGGACCGCCGGAGGGTATCTGGACGAAGCCGGAGGACTTTAAGGCATGGCTGCCGCAGCCGAGCGCGCCGACAGAAGATGTGCCTTTCCCAAATCATCCGAATCACGCGAAAGATCATCCGGCACAGGCGCCAAAAGCCGCCGATGCGTTTGAGGAGGTGAGGTCATGAGTAAACTGACTTTTGTGATCGACCTGGATCGCTGCATCGGCTGCAAGGGCTGCCAGGTGGCGTGCAAGATGGAAAATGACATCGCGCTCGGCGTTTCCCGAAATGCTGTCAAACAGATCGGGCCGACCGGAACCTATCCGAATCTGCAGATGTATTTTTTGCCGGTCATGTGTCAGCACTGTGAGAATCCAGCCTGCGTGGCTGTCTGCCCGACCGGCGCCTGTTATCAGAGCGCGGCGGACGGCGTGGTTTATATTGACCAAAGCCAGTGCATCGGCTGCCAGAGCTGCAAGAACGCATGCCCGTATGGTGTCAATATTTTAAATCGTGAACTGCGTGTGATGGATAAGTGTAATCTGTGCGCGGACGCCAGGGCGAGAGGTGAGGTGCCCGCCTGCGCGCGCAACTGTTCCGGAAGCGCGCTGATGGTCGGCGATATTGACGATCCGCAGAGTAATGTGTCCAGGCGTCTGGCCGAGGCCGGCCCGGAAAATGTTTACCAGCTGAGAGATTTCGGCAATAAACCTTCTGTCCGCTACATTTTGCGCCACGCGGACTGGATCGATGTGATGCCGCAGGCGTGCGGGGAGACGCAAAGGGGGCGGGAGCATTGAACAAGAGTGAATTTGATCGGGTCACGCAAACGAGGGAGAAGATGTACCGCCTGCTTGCCCGGCTATATAAAAAAGAAATCGACGCGCCTTTGCTTGCCGCACTGAAAGCCATGCATTTTGACGGAACGGATATTTGGAATACAGAGGAAGATGCGCTGACCGAACTCGCGGCGGATTACGCGAAGGTTTTTCTGGCGGCGGGTTCCAATCAGGGCATGGCGGCCGTGCCGTATGAATCTGTCTACACAAGTCCGAAGCGGATCGTGATGCAGGAGGCCTGGGAGCAGGTGCGGGATATTTATCGCGCGCATGGGCTTGTGCTGGGCGACGTCCCGTCCGATTATCTGGAAGACCACATGGCCTGTGAGCTGGAATATATGGCCTGGCTGTGCGGCGAGGGTCTCCTTGGCGATCAGCTGGATTTTCTCAATAATCATCTGCTGTTGTGGGCGGCGGATTTTTGCGCGGATATCTCAAAATATGCCGGGACGGCCCTCTATCGGGCCGTCGGCAGCAGGACACTGGCGTTTTTGCAGGC
>CAYRDY010000096.1:5801-7683 GCA_964423195.1 uncultured Catenibacillus sp.
GCCGGACGCCGCCGCGGTCAGTCTCGCCGGATATGCGCTTTCGGCCGCGGAGATGGATAAGATTTTGGCGGCGTTATCTAAAAAATACAAAATTTACGCGCCGATTTGTCTGCCGAACCGCGGCGCCAAGAAGGGCACGGATCTGGTGCGCTACGGCGAGATCAGCTCCGTAAAAGAGATCGTTTACGACAGGCAGTCCGACTTTTCGCCGAAGGAGGTCATTTATCCGGTCACACAGACCATGATCTATTTCACGGAGAAGGACTGCACGGCTTCCGAGATCGACGACAGCAAGGGACTGTTGATCTTTGCGCGGCCATGCGATATCAACGGTATTCGTCGCCTGGACAATATCTTTATCAATAACGGGCAGCCGGACTTGTACTACAGCCGCATGCGCGACCGAGTCAAATTTGTGATGATGGAATGCCCGCACAGTTTTGAGCACTGCTTCTGCGTGTCAATGGGGACAAACAAAACCGATGATTACGCGATGGCCGTGAAATTGACGCGGGATGGCGTACTCGCGGCGGTGAAGGACGCCGAGCTTGATCAATATTTTCGGGAGGCTCTGGAAGCAGCGTCCGTCGGCAGCGCGGCAGCAGAGGCAGATGTGATGGCGAAAGCCAGTGGTGCGGCTCCGATTTCAAAAGCGGATTATGTGCCGACGTTTGTGACTGAGAATGAGCGCAAAGCTGTGTTGCCTAAGATTCCGGACAGAGAGACCCTCAAAAGGGCCAGTGAGCTGGAATTCTGGAAGAAATATGACGATCAGTGCATCGGCTGCGGCGGCTGCAATACCGTGTGTATGACCTGCAGCTGTTTTGACACGGTGGATATCATTTACAAAGAGGGCAGCCGCGACGGCGAGCGTCGCAGGGTGTGGTCCTCGTGTATGCTGGACGATTTCACAAGAACCGCCGGCGGAGCAAGGGCGAGAAAGACGCCGGGCGCCAATATGCGGTTCAAAGTGCTGCACAAGGTGTATGACTATCGTGCACGCTTCGGCGGCACCGAGCATATGTGCGTGGGCTGTGGGCGCTGCGATATCCGCTGTCCGAAAGAGATTTCATTTTTTGACGCCGTCAATACGCTGAGCGCTGAGCTACAGGCAAAGGAGGGAACGCCAGATGAATAATATCATGATGCCGACGCATCATAAGATCTTAAAGGTGATCAAGGAGACGCAGGCGGAATACACCTTCCGTGTCGAATGTGATCTTGAAACGCAGCACGGCCAGTTTTTCCAGCTCTCGATCCCGAAGGTCGGCGAGGCGCCGATCTCTGTCAGCGGCAAGGGCGACGGCTATGTCGAGTTTACCATCCGCAAGGTGGGGCGTCTGACCGAGGGCATTTTCGGCCTGGCACCTGGCGATATGCTGTTCATGCGCGGTCCTTACGGCAACGCGTTCCCGGTCGAGCAGTTCAAACACAAGCACCTCGTCGTGATCTGCGGCGGCACGGGCATGGCACCGGTCAAGACCATGCTCAATGAATTCTATGACCATCCGCAGGAATGCGAGAGCGTCTACCTGATCGCCGGATTCAAGGATATCAATTGTGTGCTTTTTACAGAGGAGATTGAGAAATTTAAGAGCCGCTTCCACACGATTGCGACGCTGGACAATACCACGGCGCCGGGATTTGAGACCGGCATGGTGACGCGACACATTCCGTCGATACCGTTCGCGGAATTTGACGATTTCAATGTGGTGATCGTCGGCCCGCCGGTCATGATGCATTTTGCGGCGATGGAGTGCATGAAGTGCGGCGTGCCCGAAGAAAAGATATGGGTGTCATTTGAGCGCAGGATGTCCTGCGCGGTCGGCAAGTGCGGGCACTGCAAGATCAATGAGACCTATGTGTGCCTGGAAGGGCCGGT
>CAYRDY010000097.1:0-7516 GCA_964423195.1 uncultured Catenibacillus sp.
ACTATTATCAGAGAAGATACAGGGAAAACAGACACCTCTCAATTCTATAACGCCCGCTCCAAATTTTATTGTGAAGTTTTATCTATTTTAGTAGCATAATATCCTCCGGCGCCACCGTCATATAGCCGCCGCCTATTTCCGGTGTCGCGCCGGTATATGGCTGCTTGTCGACTTTCCACCAGATCGCCTGCCCGTCGGCCGCCGCCCTGTTTTTTATAAAGTACTGATACTCAAACGGCGCGTCAATGACATGGATGATCTCGTAGGCAAATACATTCGTTCCAGTGCGCTCGTCTGTGGGCACAAAATAATGCGCGCGGATGCCGACGTGTGTCATATCATCCGTGACCTCCTGCGCGGTCTGCAGGGTCAGCCCCCAGTCCGGGACATAGATCTGATATGGCCCCAGTCTTTTGATCGGGGAAATATTTTTACATCCGGTCAGACGCGCCGCGGCGGTATACATCGGATGGGCAAATACCTGTTTTGTTTCATCCATACGGAGGATCCGCCCCTGATCCATCACCGCCAGTTTGGGGCACAGCTTATAGATCTCGTCCCGGCTGTGCGACACCAGGATCACATGGCCGTCAAAATGGTTGATCAGATCAAGCATTTCCCGATGCATGGCGTCTTTGAGATGTTCGTCCAGCGCGGAGAACGGTTCGTCGAGCAGAATCACTTCCGGTTTTGCGGCAAGCATCCGCGCCAGGGCAACCCGCTGCTGCTGCCCGCCGGAAAGCTGCGACGGATAGAGTTTCTCCAGCCCCTCAAGGTGAAACTGACGGATATAGTCGGCCACGACCGCCTGCCGATAATAGGCTGATTTTTTTCGGCCGGCTCCCGATGCACCACGGCAAGGCTGGATTCTGTCACTATCGCTTGCCTCAGGTTTTCTCCCCGGCTGATTTTCCGCTTTCCCACTGATCCATGGCGCTTTTGTCTGCCGGATCGCTGCCGCTATATTTTCGGCCACATTCAATGTGGGAAACAGCGCGTAATTCTGAAAGAGGTAGCCGACACGGCGCTTCTGCGGCGGCAGATTCATTTTCTTTTCCGAATCAAACAGCACCCGACCGTCCAGTATGATTCGCCCCTCGTCGGGCGTCTCTATGCCGGCGATACACTTGAGCATCATACTCTTGCCGCAGCCGGACGCCCCAAGTACGCCCAGGCAGTCCTTATCCGCCGAAAATGATACATCCAAAATAAAATTTCCGACTTTTTTCCTTATATAAACATCTAAAGTCATAAAATAAACGCCTCTTCTTAGCCTATCAAGCCGCCGATTCACCATTTCCGGAAATGTTCCTGCCTTTTGGACGTCAACAGATTTACCGTGAAAATGATCACAAACGCGATCAGAATGACGATTACTGTCCACACGCCCGCCGTCAGATAATCCCCGTTCTGCATGACCATGGCGATGCGCTGTGAGATGGTACCTGTTTTGCCGGGGATATTTCCGGCAATCATCGATGTGGCGCCATACTCGCCCAAGGCCCTGGCGAAGGTCAGGATCGTCCCTGAGATGACACCTGGTCCTGCCGCGGGGATCACGATTTTCCAGAAGATTTTCATCTCCGGCATACCCAATGTCCGCGCCGCGTAAATGATATTGACATCCACCTGCTCAAAGGCGGCCCGCGCGTTTTTATACATCAGGGGAAACGCGATCACTGTCGCTGCCGCCACACATCCCGCCCAGCTCTGGACGACCTTGATGCCAAAATTTTCAAAGAGAAACGCGCCAAACGGCCGGCGGCGGCTGAAAATGAGCAGCAGAAAAAAGCCAGCCACCGTGGGCGGCAATACCATCGGCATTGTCAGAATGCCATCGACGATGGCCCGAAGTTTCGGTCCGGCGCGCAGCACCCTTCCCGCCGCGAAGATTCCCAGAAAAAATGACAGCACTGTCGCCGCCACCCCCGTTTTCAATGAGATATACAGCGGGCTCCAATCAAGCCCTGCTAAAGTTTCCAATATCTTTGACAACTACAGCACTCCCCCTCATTCTGACAAGGCACACATTCAGGCCCGCTCAGCGGTCTACATCGGTATCAAACAAATATTTCTCAAAGATTTCTCCCGCCTCATCCTGCAGGATATATTCATAAAAAGCCCGCGCGGCCGCCCTCTGGGCATCGTCCGCCTCATCGTTTTGAACCATGCAGACCGGATAGATCACATCGCCTGTCAGGTCATAGCTCACGATCTGCAAAATCTCAAGCTGATCCTCATAGCCATAGATATCGGAGACATACGTCGTGCCCACCTCGCAGGAACCCTCGGCCACCGCCGTGCGCACCTTGCTCACGTTGCCCTGTTCGCTGATCTCCACACCGCCGAGCGCCTCAGAGACCTGAGCCGTCGTGATGGCAGCCGCGTCATCACCCTCAAGAATTCCAAGGCGGATCAGGGCCTCACGGGTATATTTTCCCACCGGCACGCTGCCGTCCGCCAGGGCAATGCTGGACGCCTTTTCCAAATTTTTCAGTCCGGTCACGGCCGTGCCGCTTCCCGGATATGTCACCACACAGACCTGATTATTGACCACATTGGCCCGTGTGCCTTCCACAATCAGGCCGTCCGCTTCCAGGTCATCCATCTGTTTTTGCGCCGCGGAAAAGAAGATATCACACGCAAATCCCTCCTCGATCTGGGTCAGCAGCGTGCCGGAACTGTCCGCGTTAAATGTTATTTTTATATCGGGATGCGTTCTGTGAAACTCGGCGGCGATCTCATCCATCACATCGCTCAGGCTGGCGGCAATAAAGACCTGAATCTCCGCCGGCGTATGCGCGCTGGCGCCGTCCGCATCGGCTGACGGATTTGTCGGCTCGCCGGCGACCTCGGTGTCTTTCGTCTGAACCGCCGCTTCGCTGTGATCCGTCTCATCGTTTTTCTGATCGCTTCCCGTCCGCCCGCAGCCCCAGAGCAGCAGCAGGGCCGACAGGAAGACTGAAAATTTTATCCGTCTGCCCATGATTTTAACCCTCTTTTTGATGGTTTATATTGTGTTGTTGCTATTTTTATTATAAATGATAGACAGATTTTTTTGCAACTATAATCAGTCATAAATTTTCAGTGGGTGATGCGAGTGAAGTGGAAGGTCGATTTTCACTGCGAACAACGTCCGGAAAGGAAGTGGATGTCACGCTCACAGATTTTTTGATGAACTGTAAATTTTCTGTTGACATTTTTTTGTGGGCTGTGCTATGATAGGAAGATGTAATTAACATGGATATTTAGGCGCTTTTTCGCCCAAAACCCATTGAAATTACAAATGGGGCAACTCGTGTTCATTTTTTTAAGGAGTGAAAAACGTTGATGAATAGCAGCAGAATCAAACCCGTTAAAGTTGGCAGAAATGTCAGGATGAGCTATTCCAGCCAGAGAGAAGTACTTGATATGCCGAATCTCATCGAGGTGCAGAAAAACTCTTACAACTGGTTCCTTGAAAAGGGACTCAAAGAGGTTTTCACGGATATATCCCCGATCGCGGATTACAGCGGCCATTTAAGCCTGGAATTTATCGATTTTACGCTATGTAAAGATGATATCAAGTATTCGATCGAAGAGTGCAAAGAGCGCGACGCGACATATGCAGCGCCTTTGAAGGTCAGAGTTCGCCTGATCAATAAAGAAAAAGAAGACATCAACGAGCAGGAGCTTTTTATGGGCGACCTGCCGCTGATGACTGAGACCGGTACCTTTGTCATCAACGGGGCTGAGCGCGTGATCGTCAGTCAGTTGGTGCGCTCACCGGGTATTTACTATGGCATCTCCCATGATAAGCTCGGCAAGAAGCTCTTCTCGGCGACCGTGATCCCGAACCGCGGCGCGTGGCTTGAGTATGAGACGGATTCCAATGATGTGTTTTACGTGCGGGTGGACCGGACCAGAAAAGTTCCGATCACTGTCCTGATCCGCTCTCTGGGCGTGGGGACGAACCAGGAGATCATTGATTTATTCGGCGAAGAGCCGAAGATCCTGGCCAGTTTCAGCAAGGATGTCTCCAACAATTATCAGGACGGTCTGCTGGAGATGTACAAAAAGATTCGTCCGGGCGAGCCGCTGGCGGTGGAGAGCGCGGAGAGTCTGATCAACGCGATGTTTTTTGACCCGAAGCGCTATGACATGGCGAGAGTCGGGCGATATAAATTTAATAAAAAGCTTTCCTATAAAAATCGTATCAAGGGCTATGTGCTGGATGAGGATGTCGTCGACAAATCGACCGGAGAGATTCTCGCCGAGGCGGGCACACAGGTGACCGCGGAGATGGCCGAGACATTTCAGAACGCGGCGATTCCGTATGTGTTTATCCGGACTGAGAGCAGGGTGGTCAAAGTCCTCTCCAATATGATGGTCGATCTGCGCACCTATGTCGACTGTGATCCGCAGGAACTGGGCGTGTGGGAGCATGTCTATTATCCGGCGCTGAAGTCAATTCTGGATGAGTTTTCGGATATCGAGGACATCAAGACAGCGATCAGCCGCCATGTCAGCGAGCTGGTGCCGCAGCATATCACCAGGGAGGATATCTTTGCCTCGATCAATTACAATATGCACCTGGAGTACGGTGTCGGAACCGATGACGATATCGACCATCTGGGGAACCGCCGCATCCGCGCGGTGGGCGAGCTTCTGCAGAATCAATACCGCATCGGCCTCTCCCGTATGGAGCGCGTGATCCGCGAGCGCATGACGACACAGGATCTTGAGGGCATCACGCCGCAGTCTCTGATCAATATCAAGCCGGTGACGGCGGCGATCAAGGAGTTTTTCGGGAGTTCCCAGCTGTCGCAGTTCATGGATCAGAATAATCCGCTGTCCGAGCTGACGCACAAGCGGCGCCTTTCGGCTCTGGGACCGGGCGGCCTGTCAAGGGATCGCGCCGGTTTCGAGGTGCGCGACGTCCACTATTCGCATTATGGCCGTATGTGCCCGATCGAGACGCCTGAGGGTCCGAATATCGGACTGATCAACTCGCTGGCGTCCTATGCGCGCATCAACGAGTACGGTTTTGTGGAGGCCCCTTACAGGAAGATTGACAAGTCTGATCCGAAGAATCCGCGTGTCACGGATGAGGTCGTCTATATGACGGCGGACGAGGAGGACAATTATACAGTGGCTCAGGCCAATGAGCCGATCGATGAGAACGGTTATTTTATCCGTCAGAATGTATCCGGCCGTTATCGCAAGGAGATCTCTGAGTTTCCGCGCTCCCGCGTCGACCTGATGGATGTGTCGCCGCGCATGGTATTCTCGGTGGCGACGTCGATGATTCCGTTCCTTGAAAATGATGACGCGAACCGCGCGCTGATGGGTTCCAACATGCAGCGCCAGGCCGTTCCGCTGATGCTGACGGATTCGCCGATCGTCGGCACCGGCATGGAGGCCAAGGCGGCGGTGGACTCCGGCGTCTGTGTGATCGCGAAGCACGGCGGCGTGGTCGAGAAGTCCGCGTCAAATGAGATTATTGTCAAGACTGACGACGGCCAGAAAGACCGCTATAAGCTGCAGAAGTTTGTCGGCAGCAACCAGGGCGCCTGCTACAATCAGCGGCCGATCGTGTTCAAGGGCGAGCGCGTGGAGGTCGGCGATGTATTGGCGGACGGCCCGTCCACCTGCAACGGAGAGCTGGCTCTGGGCAAGAATCCGCTGATCGGGTTCATGACCTGGGAGGGGTACAATTTCGAGGATGCCGTGCTCTTAAGCGAGCGCCTCGTTCAGGAGGATGTCTATACATCGATTCATATCGCCGAGTATGAGGCGGAGGCGAGAGATACAAAGCTCGGACCGGAGGAGATCACCAGAGACGTGCCGGGTGTCGGCGATGACGCGCTCAAAAATTTGGATGAGCGCGGCATTATCCGTATGGGTGCTGAGGTGCGCGCCGGCGATATCCTGGTCGGCAAGGTCACGCCGAAGGGCGAGACGGAGCTGACGGCCGAGGAGCGGCTGTTGCGCGCGATCTTTGGCGAGAAGGCGCGTGAGGTCAGGGATACGTCCCTGAAGGTACCGCACGGCGAGTACGGCATTGTCCTTGACGCGAGGGTGTTTACGCGCGAGAACGGCGATGAGCTCTCACCGGGCGTCAATGAGTGTGTGCGCGTGTATATTGCTCAGAAGCGCAAGATTTCTGTCGGCGACAAGATGGCCGGCCGTCACGGCAACAAGGGTGTCGTCTCCCGCATTTTGCCGGTGGAGGATATGCCGTTTTTGCCAAACGGGCGTCCGCTGGACATCGTGCTCAACCCTCTGGGTGTGCCATCTCGAATGAATATCGGGCAGGTGCTTGAGGTCCACTTGGGCCTGGCGGCCAAAGCGCTCGGATTTAAGATCGAGACGCCGATCTTCAACGGCGCCAATGAGGAAGATATCATGGATACATTGGAGCTTGCCAATGACTATGTCAATACTTCCTGGGAGGAATTTGAGGCAAAATGGAGGGATAATCTCGACCCGCAGGTCTTTGATTATCTGGATAAAAATAAGGCTTACAGGGAGGAGTGGCGCGGCGTGCCGATCAGCCGTACCGGAAAGGTGACGCTGCGCGACGGGCGCACGGGCGAGGAGTTTGACAGTCCGGTCACGATCGGTTTCATGCATTACTTAAAGCTCCACCATCTGGTCGATGACAAGATCCACGCCCGCTCCACCGGGCCGTACTCTCTGGTGACGCAGCAGCCGCTGGGCGGCAAGGCACAGTTTGGCGGCCAGCGTTTCGGCGAGATGGAGGTCTGGGCGCTGGAGGCCTACGGCGCGTCCTACACGCTGCAGGAGATCCTGACCGTGAAATCCGACGACGTGGTCGGGCGTGTAAAGACCTACGAGGCCATCATCAAGGGTGAGAACATCCCCGAGGCCGGTATCCCTGAGTCCTTCAAGGTGCTGTTAAAGGAACTGCAGTCCCTCGGGCTTGACGTGAGGGTGCTGCGCGACGACAATACCGAGGTGGAGTTGTCCGAAACGCTGGATTACGGCGACACGGATCTGCGCGCCATCATCGAGGGCGACAGGTCCTACGGCCGCGGCGAATCCTATGAAGACTACGGATATCAGTCCCAGGAATTTAAGGACGGCGAGCTGGTGGACGTCGAGGAGGAGGAAGACGAGGAAGAGGATGAAGAAGAAGATTTCGACGACTCCTACGACGATCTGGAACCCGGCGACGATACATTTGATGAGGAACCATGACGGCCCGTGCCGGCGGCCCCCGCACATCTGGCAGGAAACCGTGGCGGCTGCGTGCCGGCGGCCCCGCACATCTGGCGGGGAAGCGTGACGGCTGCGTGCCGGCGGCCCTGCATCTGGCAGGAACCATGACGGCCCGCGCCGGCGGATGGAAAATCATTCATATAGAAGGGAGTATCACTCATGCCTGAGACGAACGAAACTTATCAGCCCATGACGTTTGACGCGATAAAGATTGGCCTGGCTTCACCGGAGAAGATCCTGGAATGGTCCCACGGGGAAGTGAAGAAACCGGAAACGATCAATTACAGGACGC
>CAYRDY010000098.1:0-3425 GCA_964423195.1 uncultured Catenibacillus sp.
CCATGGGCCTGATTGAGGACCTGGCCGATCAGGATGTGAAAGTTCAGTTTCTTCCGAATTCTGCTGTGATTAAAAAAGATAATAAGCCGGTTCTTTCTTATATAGAAGAAACGACAGATCCAGCAGATACCACAGAGACAAACGGATATATCCAAACCGCTGTCAATGGCAATAAATTAATTGACAATGTGGAGTTTACGCTCGACGTAGATGGCCGTGTTCTCACAGCGAATCTTAAAGATAATATCAGCGGCGAGGAGTACACATCCAAGATCTACTGCAGACAGGCTGAGTCGTTGATTTTGCCAGAGGAGAGTGAGGTCTTTTCTTCAGCTACTCCTCCTTATACAATATCTGATGAAGAGAAGGATGTGCGCTACACACTGCTCAAGTCCGCGGCTGAGGAATATGACAATACCAGCGAAGACTATTATAACTGGTATGCGGAGAAGTATTTTACTCAGTATTTGGAACAGCAGTATCCTGGTCTTGAATCTGATGAGATAGAATCTTTAAAAGCAAGCCTACAAGCCTACTTGGTTGCTAATGAAAATTCTTGGGGCGGTTGTTTCGTCTTATGGAACATTATGCGGAACGAGGGTAGTTTAGAGACAGTGCCGTCGCTTAATCTTGGTTGGAAATCTGATAGTACTGATTATTCGTTGTTGGATTTTGTCGATATAGCCAAGACATGGGATGCCATAGAATCGATTCCTGATTCTGAAGATCCGCCAGAAGGTACAGAGATTGAAAGCCCAGAAAGTACAAAAATTGCGACGGGTATTAAGAAAATTGAAAACAATGATATACCTATACCTGGCGACTTGATTTTTGTAAATAGTGTTACTGATATAGATAACAAGGCAGATCATGTGGGTATTGTTACGAAGGTAGAGGGAGATTCGAGTAATTATACAGCCCAGACCATCGAGATCATCAAAAAAGATGATGGTACTTTAAAGGTATCCATGGGTGAGTACAAGAAGACTGATTCTGTTATTCTCGGCTGCGCTCGTCTTGACTGGAAAGAACCGGAGACAAGTCCTACTGAATCGCCTTCGCCTTCAGCGCCGTAAGCATTTTTCATCGACTCAGGCAATTGACACAGCAGCAACACCGGAGGGTCGCAAGCGATCCCTTCGGGCAAATGACAGGGTAACAATCCGGAGAGGTCGGCGACGATCATTCCGGGTGAGTAACATAATAACATTCCGGATGATCTACATGGCGCCAATCCGGATGAGTGACAAGGCGATATTCCGGATGACCGGCATGGCATCATTCCTGAGGCTGACGCGGAATCATTTCGGATAGGCAACTTCCCCGGCCAGCCATTTGGCCGTCGGTCGGGCGGAGAGACAGCAGTAAACCATTTTAATTATTTCGACAGAATTGGAAACAATCGGTCGATGATTGACCTAATCAAATAAGGAGCGACAATTATGAAATTCTTCAAACTTTCAATTAGTGCCCCTGGAACTTCCCCTGAGAACGGACAAGTCAAAAAGTCCGGTCGTGGGGTAACACGGATTTACACTTGTTAAGCTGATCGTCGTCATCGCGGTGCCGGCCGTTTTGTCCGGCGCGCGCTCGGTGGCGTACAGAGGTTGCGTTAAAAGCAAGATGAGCGGCAGATTTGGATCTGCTTCGCGCGGTAAATACAGCATTCCAGGCGGCGTGCGTGGACGAGGGTGTGATGATACCCGCCAAATGCATCTGTGGCCTTCAAAGTATGCGGCAAATGAAAAAAATGTCATTATTTAAAACGGCCGGTATGAGGGGTGAAGTGCGCCCCTGCGGCCGGGATCTGGATGCACAAGGTCCACGACTTATTTGTCAGGGTCTATATTGGAAAACGTTTTTGCGAGATCCGATGCCAAATTTATATCTTGCTTTTTAATGTAAATCTCATATCAGCTCTAACAGTGGCAAAACCAGCCACGATCGACCGATTGATTTTATCAATTCGAAGAAGGAGCGAAAAACATGAGATTCTTTAATCATTCGTTAAATGCGCCTGAGACTTCCCCTGCGGACCACAGCAATAAAAAGTCTGCTAGGGGGGGTATCGCGGATTTACACTCGTTGAACTGGTAGTCGTCATCGCCGTGCTGGCCATCCTGGCCGGTGTCGGTGCGGTGGCGTACAGAGGTTACATTAAAAAAGCAAGAGAGGCAGCGGATCTCGAACTTCTCAGCGCGGTAAATACGGCATTTCAGGCGGCATGCATGGACGAGGGTATGAAGACATATCCTGGTCCAGGGGAAGCAGTGGCACAGCTGTCCGGTAAGACGGGCAGTAAAACAATGGGATCTGTAACCGCAGACGGGAAGAAGCTGGCCTCATTCGAAAAGTATTATAAAGGCAATGAGGAAAAGCAATTTAAAGTCTACAATAAATTATCCTATTTGGGCGATGGCACATTTGCCGGTGTCGGCTTGAATGGAACCATTTATCTGGACGGCGACGCGATCATATCATTCAGAGACAACGGCGACGGCACGCAGACTTATACCTATAAAAATGGTGATAAGGAATATTCCTATATTGTCAGCACTGAGCTGCTGGATTATTATTCCAATTCGACCTTTGCAAAAAATATGAAGGCAAGCGATCTGCTGGATAAAGTGGACGCCTTTTCATATATCGCCGGTAAGGGTTTGGCGAATGATAATTACAAGTGGGCATTTGGACCTTTTAAAGATGAGCTTGTGGCCAAAGGATATATTTCTGCCGATGAGAAGGATGCCGAGGTCCTCAGCAACGCCGCGGTGTTGGCTGTGGCTCAGAAAACGATGGATAATAGACAATCGTTGGCTGATTTGGCAAATACTTGGGGCACTCAAAAATATTCTCAGTCTTTTGATTTGAGTGATATGAATGGCACCGTGGCCAATGTCTCACTGGCCTATGCTTTGGCGACCAGTTTTGCCAACTCAGAATATGGCAAAAAGGATTATAAAGATGGTCAGACGTTTGCTCAGTATTTTGAAGCGCAAAATAAAGCGATCATCAACGAGAAGTCAGGCCTTAAACAACTTACAAGTACGCAATCTTTGTTGTCTGCGATGCTGGGCAGTGAGGGATTCAGAGAATATTATGCTGCCTGCGGAGTCAACGATGTCAATGGCTATTTGAGCACAATGCAGTTTATCAATGACAACGAACAGAGTCTGTTGGACAACAATAATGTAGTCAAGAATAAAGCCGGCTTCAGTGACGACGAATTGGGTACAATCGTTGACAGTATTCTTAATTAGTCATTGATGACTTTTTACCAGATAATGATTGTCTGGGATAAATCTTTTGATTAGCCTTTAATAAAGCAGTTCGATTGATTCGAAACCTCATTTAAATACTTGCCTATTAATGTAAACGCTATCAGAATTAAAGAATCTCCTAATGAGAGTCGATTGGGAACAATC
>CAYRDY010000098.1:3525-7335 GCA_964423195.1 uncultured Catenibacillus sp.
TGTAAACGCTATCAGAATTAAAGAATCTCCTAATGAGAGTCGATTGGGAACAATCACTTATTACAAGGAGCGAAAATCATGAGATTCTTTAAAAATTCAATAATTGCGCCTGAGACTTCCCCTGCGGAAAACAGCGAAAATAGCAAAAAATCCGTGCGGAGGGGGTATCGTGGATTCACACTTGTTGAACTGGTCGTCGTCATCGCCGTGCTGGCCATCCTGGCCGGCGTCGGTGCGGTGGCGTACAGAGGTTACATTAAAAAAGCAAAGGAGGCAGCGGATCTCGAACTGCTTAGTGCTGTAAACACGGCATTTCAGGCGGCGTGCATGGATGAGGGCATGAAGACATATCCGGTGGCCGGCAGCGCGTCCGCGACACTGAGTGAAACGAAAGCAGTTGAAGCAGTGGCCACAAGTCCTGAAGGGGATATGACAAATACCTTCAATAAGTATTATAAAGGCAATGAGAGCAAAACTTTCCAGGTTTATCAAGACCTGATCTATGTAGGCGACGGCTTATTCAGCGGTGTCGGGGAAGGGAATATCAAAGATTTGGGTGACGGCAGACAGGTGTCGGTTGCGGACGATGGGAAAGGCAATAAAATTTTTACCTATCGAGATACGAAAACTGGCAAAGAGATGACATATAAAGCCAGCAATGATTTGCTGGAAAAATATGCCAATTCGACCTTCGGCAAAATGGCGGGAAGTGATGTGCTTAATGCCATCGATATGCTGACAATGATGCTCGGCAAAGCCGCATCTAATTCAAAGGATGCTTCTAAAAATCCACTTGCGGAATTGTTTGGCTCTGCCTACGGGCTTCAGGATGTTGTTAAGGATTCCGGTAACGAAGCAAGGAAGCAGCTTGGCAACGCAGGCATATTGTATATCGCTGAGCAGTCGAATAGCGAGGACTTTAACGCTCTGGAAAAAGCTCAGGGTTGGGCAGATAATGGTTTTGGTTTGATGGATATGTTACCATCAAGCACAGAGGGTATGACTGAAAAAGAATTGGCAGAGACGACTGCCAATCTTGCCTTGGCTTATGCTATGGCAGCAAGCTATGCCAATTCGGATTTTGGGAATTCATCAGAAGAATACTATATTGACGGCAAACCGGCAAGGCAATACTTTAATGATCAAATCGAATCAATAAATAAAGCATCCAAAGATTCTGGCGCCTTAGCAGCTGTGCAAGCCCAAGCTATGCTGAAAAAAATGTTCAATGATCCGGGCTTTAAGGAATACTACGGCAGCTCTGATGGACAACCTAATGAACATTTAATGAACGATGTCAACGGCTATCTCAGCGCTATGCAGTTTATTTCCGAAAACAAGGGCACACTCGCAGGCTCGGATGGCAATGATGTGGTCCAGCAGGGATTTGGCTCTTCAAATAAGGATATCGGAGATATCTTCGACGGCGTGTTTAAGTAGTCATTGAACCCTTGATAGGATCTGAAGTCCTCCCCAACCCTAAATGCTCTGTGACGATTTAAACCGAGACGCCCCGGCCTGTGGCATATGACAGACCGGGGTTTCTTGATGTTGGCGGCAAATGTGTCTGCGCGTCTTAGCGCGGCGCGGCGTTGTGAAGTGTTGGTGTGTTTTAGCGCGATGCGGCGAAGTGTCCCGCGCGCTTTTGGCGCTGATGATTTATGAGGGTGATGCTTATGCTTTTTCTAAAAATTTATTTGACAATTGTGTTTGCCGCCTTGGGCGCGGTCATGGCGTCATTCTTAAATTGCGCCGCCATGCGTTACGCCGAGGGGGAAAAATATCCCCGCGGGCGTTCGAGATGCCCGAAGTGCGGCCATGAGCTGGGCGTATTGGAACTGATCCCGATTTTTAGCTGGATATTTTTGCGGGGGCGGTGCAAAAACTGCCATGAGAAGATCTCTGTCCGCTATCCGGTGACGGAAATTGTCGGCGCGGCGGCGTTCGCGGCGGCGTACCTGCGCTTCGGCCTGTCGTTTTACACGGCGGAGCTCATCGTGCTGTTTTCCGTGCTCATGCTGCTGGCGCTCATCGACTACGATGTCATGCTCCTGCCAGGCCCGCCAATGCTGGTCGCGCTGGCGAGCTGGGCGCTGTTTTTGCCCACCCACGCGGACTGGAAGAGCCGCATCATTCAGGGCGGTCTGACGGCGATCGTCGTTTTCGTGGTGATTCTCGCCCTGTCACTCCTGATGGACAAAATATTGCACAGGGATTCTCTGGGCGGCGGCGACCTGAAACTCATGGCGCTGGCGGCTCTGTATCTGGGGCCGGCATCGACGATCCTGATGCTGCTCACCAGTTCCATTTTGGCGCTCCTTTTCGCCGTCATCACGGGCGCCCGCGGCAAACAATTTCCGTTTGGCCCCGCAATCTGCGCCGGCACCGCGCTGGTACTCCTGTTCGGCGGCCCGATCGTCTCATGGTATATGGGACTGTTTGTCTGAATTCGGAAAGCAAATGTATAGGATTGTCTGTCTGAGCCCGGAAAGCAAATGTATAGAATTGTTTGTCTGAACCCGGAATACAAGTTATACGAACTGTTTATTGAATCAGAATTTGACTGCCCTCCGTGATCGCGGAGGGCGGATTTTATTCCATATTTTTGAGCGCTTCGATCTCAGACGGAGACAGACCACTCAACTCGGTAATCAAATCGAGCGGCATTGCTCTCGACAGCATCTTTCTCGCTGTCTCCACCGCATTTTCCCTGCGACCCCTCTCTTCTCCGGACTTGTACCCAATTTCTCGACCGGCTTTCTCTCCGGACTTGTACCCCTCATCTCTGACGTCCGCGAGCCACTCCTTCATTCCTGTACACATGTCAAATTCCTCCTCTTCCGTGCGATACTGTTTTTTCTTGTCAATAAGCCACTGAGACTGAACCATCGATGCGATGAGGTCAAATGCCTGCTCAGATGTCTTGGTTAAAAATTCCTGATGCGTGTCAATGTATGACATCAGCGCCTTCTTGTCGTTCCTTATTTTCATCAGGTCGATCAGATTTCCTAAGCTGGTCTTGAAGCCATCCGTGCTGTCGATGTCATGAATGTCGATCAGATTCAGCTTGTAATTATTTATCAGCTCCCTGGCAGACTGGTCTATCCCACTAAAATCTAGCATATCGTGCAGGTCCTTTGCTCTGTCCCAAGGCTTCTCGCCGTAATAAAAACAGACAGTCACAACCGGAATCAGGCGGTCGTCGCTGCTGATGCCCGACGTAAAATCTTCTCTGCTAAGGTCCTTAGCTTTGCGGTGCTTGTCCCGTAGGGCATTGACCTGTTTCTCATAATTGAGAACATCGTACTGCATTGACTTCAGAGGCATGATATTTAACAGATTGAGCTGCCCTTCAATGCCGACGATCAGACAGAAAAAGGTGTTGTTGACGCGCGTCAGCAAATCTCTGTATTTCTTGATGTGCGTGGTCTTTTCTTTCTTAGAATCCGTCAACGAGATTGACTCGGTTTCGGGCAACAGCTCGATCATATCCTCGGAAATGTCAACCCTGTTTTTGAAAATCAGTTGTTGAATAAAATCCGCCAGAATATCAGGCGTGGACAGATAATTATTCATCGCGATATCCATTTTTCCCATAGAAATTCCCCCCTAGCAGTATTTTTTGATTTTAATTTCTCATCAGTCTTTCTCCTCGCCCATCAGCTGCCAGACTGCCTTTTGTCCCGCGTGCTGCTTTTGTCCCGCGTGCTGCACAGTCAGTTTTAGCCCGCGGGCCACACCGCGTGTGTTACCTATCCATATTTTTGAGCGCTTCGATCTCAGACGGAGACAGACCACTCAACTCGGTAA
>CAYRDY010000099.1:0-7278 GCA_964423195.1 uncultured Catenibacillus sp.
AGCAGACTGCGCAGACTATTTTGGATGCCCGCGCACTCTACCCGGACAGCAGCCTCGCGGATCTATACGATGACGTCGCCATGCCGCCGGAACTGCGCCGCGCCCACCAGGACAATGACCGCGCCGTCATGCAGGCTTACGGATTTTCAATAAAAGATATGACCGAGAGCGAGTGCGTGGTGGAATTGATGAAGAGGTACCAGCAGCTGACAGAGAAAAAATAATCCTTTAGCGTTCTTTCAGCGTTCGGTTTCCGAACGCGCAGCCAGCCAAATCTGAAAGTCTACTTCTGTTTCCGCTCCATATCCTGTGCAGCGTGCATCCACAGGTTTGCTATCCAACTATAAAGTATGGGGAGCCTCTTCAATCAACTGTCAGCATTGTCAGGGAAATTACCGCGTTAAATCAGCGCCAGTGATTTCAGGATAAAGACCCACATCGTCAGGGTGATTGATGAGAGCAGGGTTGCCATGACGACGATACTTGAGGAGAGGACGCTGTCGTTGCCCATATTTTTAGCCATGATGTAGCAGGTGACCGTGGTCGGAGAGCCGAGCATGACGAGGATAGCGACCAGTTCGCTGCCGCGGAAACCCAACATCACCGCGAACGGGAAAAAGACGAGCGGGATGATGATCAGCTTGATCAACGTGGCGACCATCGTCGGTTTAATTTTCTTGATGGCTTTGCGGCCCTCAAAGGTCGCGCCCACGACCAGCAGGGCAATCGGTGTGGCCGTGGCGGCGATATTATCCACACTCTTTGAGATAATCTGTGGCAGGTCGATCCTCAGCAGTGAGAACGGCAGGCCGATAAAAATGCCGAGGATGATCGGGTTTTTGATAATATTGATCAGGGCCTTTTTGATCGCGCCCTTATGGCTGCTGCGGTCGTTTGAGCAGAAAGTTAAAATGATCACTGAGTAGATATTGTAGAGCGGAACGGCGGCCACAATCATCATCGGTGCCATGCCGGAATTGCCGTAAATATTATTGACGAAGGCGATGCCGAGAATCGCGGCGCTGCCGCGGGCGGCACCCTGCACAAAAGCGCCGACCATTGATTTATCTTTCATAAAAAGTTCTGTCAGCGCCCAGGTGCCCATAAACATGATTGTGGTGGCGATCATGCAGAAAAGCACAAATTTCAGCTGGAAATTAGCATATATGTCCGCTGTGGCGATGTCCCTGAAAAGCAGCACCGGCAGAGCCACCTTGAAGACATATTTGTCGGCCACGGCGGCGAATTCTTCGTTAAACAGATGGACGCGCATTAAAAACCAGCCCAGAACGATCAGCAAAAAGATAGGCATGGTCGAGTTGAGGCTGAAGATAAGATTTTCTTTGATTAAGGCCAGACCTTCCATATATTAAACCATCCTTTTTTGTGTGTATTCTCCGGAATCGGGCCAGGATCCTGCCCTGAGGGATAGGGCGCCGAGTGGATTCACCGGTAAATCCACAGCATTTCTTATGACATAAAATGAGGTCAGGGTAAACTTCCATGCCCCGTAAGCGAGGCAACACCATAGATGAAAGCCGATTGCTCCGCGCTCCGGTCGGTGCTGAACGTGCGCCACTGGCGCACAGCACCTCACAATCCCTGATATCATAAAGTTAACACTAAACAAGAGAAAAGTCAAGGCACGCAGGCTTCTAGAATCGCGGGCACGAGAGACATTAGGAATCATACGCACAGAGCGTTTGGAATCGCAGGCACACAAACGATCTTGCCATTTGCGGCGGATTCTGTATAATGGAAGACAGGACCGTTGCAAATCTCCGAAACGGAAGAGCGCCGGCATGACGCGGTTTTATAAAAATATTTGTGACAGGAGCGTGACGACATGGCGCAGCTTTGCGGATTTGTGGAGCATTTGATTTACAGAAATGAGAGTAATGGTTATACGGTTCTCAATCTGAGGAGTGAGGGCGAGGAAGTGGCCTGTGTCGGCATTCTTCCCGTGGTGTCGGAGGGCGAATATATCCGCGCGGAGGGCGAGTATGTGGCGCACAGTGTCTATGGTCGTCAGTTCAAGGTGTCGGGCTATGTGGTGGAAATGCCGGAGGATGTCTACTCGATGGAGCGCTATCTGGGCTCCGGTGTCATCAAGGGGATTGGCCCGGCGCTCGCCGGCAGGATTATCAAAAAATTTAAGGCGGACACTTTTCGCGTCATAGAGGAGGAACCGGAGCGGCTGGCGGAAGTCAAGGGCATCAGCGAGAAAAAGGCGCGGGAGATCTATGATCAGTTCCACGAAAAACAGGATATGCGCCAGGCCATGATGTTTCTCGAAAAATACGGCATCTCGCCGACCTATGCCGTGAAAATTTTCAACCAGTACGGCAGCGGGCTCTATGAGGTCATCTCTGAGAATCCGTACCAGCTGGCGGATGACATCTCAGGGATCGGATTTAAACTGGCGGACGAGATCGCGGCCAGAGTCGGCATCGGGACGGATTCGGATTTCAGGATTCGCAGCGGCATTATCTATACGCTACAGCAGGCGGCCGCGGCGGGGCATACGTATCTGCCCAAAGCGCTCGTCGTCCGATACACGGCGCAGCTTCTGTCTCTGGACGAGCAGTCTATCGAAAAACATCTGATGGATCTGAGCATCGATAAAAAAATTATCCAAAAGACGCTCGGTACGGATCACGGTCGGCCGTCGTCGGGTCAAAGTCAGGTTTTGACAAATATGGATGCTGAGGCGGATGATGCGCAGGATGTCATTTACAGTTCCGCCTATTATTATATGGAACTCGGCGTGGCGCGGATGCTCTCCCAGCTGAATACGCGCAGCAAAATTGATTTGGAGGAAGCGCAGCGCGTGATCGCTCGCATCGAGGGCGACGAGGGTATCGTGCTGGATGAGCAGCAGCGCATGGCGGTGCTGGAGGCCGCCCGCAACGGTGTGACAGTCATCACCGGAGGGCCGGGCACCGGCAAGACGACGACCATCAATACCATGATCCGTTATTTTGAGAACGAGCAGATGGAGATCCGTCTGGCGGCGCCGACAGGCCGCGCGGCCAGGCGCATGACGGAGGCGACGGGCTGTGAGGCTCAGACGATTCACCGCATGCTTGAGCTGTCCGGTGCGCCGGACGGCAGCGGCAGCCTGGTGGAGCGCTTCGAGCGCAATGAGCAGCACCCGCTGGAGGCGGACGTCATTATCATTGACGAGATGTCCATGGTCGACATCAGTCTGATGAATGCCCTGCTCAAGGCGGTGATTCCAGGCACACGGCTGATTCTGGTGGGCGACGTCAACCAGCTTCCGAGCGTGGGGCCGGGAAATGTCCTCAAGGATATCATTCAGTCGCACTGTTTTAACGTGGTAAAATTGACGAAAATCTTTCGACAGGCACTGGAGAGCGCCATTATCACCAACGCCCATAAAATCAACGACGGCGAGGCCATTGATCTGGAGCACAAGACGAAAGATTTTTTCTGCATGAAACGATTTGACCCGCAGTCGGTGGTGGGCGTGACGATAGCGCTGATCCGCGACAAGCTGCCGCCGAATGTGGGCGCATCCTCCTTTGAGATCCAGGTGCTGACGCCGATGCGCAAGGGCGAACTTGGCGTCGAGCGCCTGAACACCGTCCTGCAGCAGTACCTGAACCCGCCGGACGAAAAGAAGCGCGAGAAAGAAGCGCACGGCTGTGTCTTCCGCGAGGGAGACAAGGTGATGCAGATCAAAAATAATTATCAGATGACATGGGAGATCAACAGCCGTTACGGCATTCCCGTGGAGAAGGGCGTGGGCGTGTTCAACGGCGATACGGGCGTGATCCGAGAGATCAATCTGTTCGCGGAGCAGATGACGGTCCTGTTTGATGAAAATAAGCAGATGGTCTACCCGTTTTCTCAACTGGATGAGCTGGAGTTGGCCTATGCCATGACCGTCCATAAATCGCAGGGCAGCGAATATCCGGCCGTGATCCTGCCCCTGCTCGGCGGGCCGCGGCTGCTGTTCAACCGCAATATTCTCTATACCGCCGTCACCCGCGCCAAAAAATGTGTGGTCATCGTCGGCAGCGATGAGGTCGTGCAGGACATGATCCGAAATGTCAATGAACAAAAAAGATATTCGTCGCTTGATGTGCGGATCAGTGAGGCGGCGCGCGAGCAGGGAATGAAATTTTAATGTTGAATTATACGCGGGATGGTGCTATCATTCTGATATATGATTTCCGGCGGCGCTGTGGACTAAAAAAGTGCGGGCGCCGCGGGAAAAGAGAGAGGATCGTTTGATGAGTCGGAAATACGATTATGTCATTGTGGGCGCCGGTCTGTTTGGCGGCGTGTTTGCGCATCTTGCCGCGGCGCGGGGGAAGAAATGCCTGGTCGTCGAAAAACGCCCGCAGATCGGCGGCAATTTATACTGTGAGGACATTGAGGGCATCCATGTCCACAGATACGGCGCGCATATTTTCCATACCAGCAACAGAGAAGTCTGGCAATTTGTGAACAGCCTGACGGAATTTAACCGCTATACCAATTCGCCGGTCGCGAATTTCCACGGCGAGATCTATAATCTGCCATTCAATATGAACACATTCAGCAAGATGTGGGGCATCACCACACCGGCGCAGGCCAGGGCGATCATTGAGGCGCAGCGACAGGCTGTGACCGGTGAGCCGAGAAACCTTGAGGAGCAGGCGATCAGCCTTGTGGGCACGGATATCTATGAAAAACTTGTCAAGGGCTATACGGAAAAGCAGTGGGGCAGGGATTGCAGGGAACTGCCGGCCTTTATCATCCGGCGGCTGCCGGTGCGCTATACCTACGACAACAATTACTTTAACGATCTCTATCAGGGGATTCCGATCGGCGGCTACAATGTGCTGATCGGGAAATTGTTTGCGGACTGCGACGTTCGCACCGGCGTGGACTACAATCAGTGCAGGGAGGAAATCGACGCGCTCGGCGAGCGCGTACTCTACACGGGGACACTGGATTCCCTGTACGATTATCGCTATGGGCGGCTGGAATACCGGAGCCTGAGGTTTGAGATGGAAGTCCTCGATCAGGAGAATTACCAGGGTGTGGCGGTCATGAATTTTACGGATCGAGAGACGCCGTACACGCGAATTATCGAGCACAAACATTTTGAATTTGGGACCCAGGAAAAGACGGTGATCACCAGGGAGTACCCGCAGGCGTGGACGCCTGGGATGGAACCGTATTATCCGATGAACGATGAAAAAAATCAGACGCTGTTTGAAAAATATCGGGCGCTTGCGGACAGAGACGAAAGCCGTCTTTTCGGCGGCAGGCTTGCCGAGTATAAATATTACGACATGGATCAAGTGATTGAATCGGCGTTCGCGCTGGCAAAGAAAGTTTTGTGAGAAGAAAGTTTTTAGGGAAGTTTTGTGAAAAGAAGTTTTGTGAAGAAAAGTTTTGAGAAGGAAAGTTTTGCGATGAAAGGTATTGTGATGAGGGAGAAGAAAATAGGGGCAATGATTTTGGCTGTGGCGCTGGCGCTGCAGATATCTGCGCCCGCCTCGGCACTGGCTGCGGAGTCGTCCGCGAGCGAGAGCGTCGTTGTTGAATCAGAAGAGATGGAAATTACAGAAGACGAGGGCGTTGTCGCGGAAACTGTTATGACAGAGACGAGGGAATCTGAAACAGATTTTGTATCTGAAAACTCGCTGGAGGGTTTTGTGGAGCGCCTTTACAGGTTGATTCTGGGCAGAGAACCGGATCCTGCAGGTTTTGCGGACTGGATCGATCAACTGCGGACAGGGCAGAGTACTGGCGCATCTGTCGTCAAGGGATTTATTTTTAGCGAAGAATTTAAAGGCAAATTATTATCGAATGAGGATTATGTAGATCTGCTGTACAGGGTCTGTTTAAACCGTGAGGCGGATGCAGTCGGGCGGAGCAGCTGGCTATCGGATCTGGCGGATGGGTTTTCAAATTCCTATATTTTGCGAGGTTTTATCGAGTCGGCGGAGTTCGCGCGGCTATGCGTTGGCTATGGGATAGAGAGTGGCAGTATAACTTTGTCCGAAAACAGAGATAGGGATCCAAATATTACGCGTTTTGTTGCCAGATGTTATTGGGAAATTTTGGGCCGTGCGCCGGATGTCGACGGACTCAACGACTGGACAGGCAAGATTTTGAAAAACAAATTTTATGGGCAGAGCGTGCCCGAAAGATTTATTTTCTCAGAAGAAGTGAACAATAGAAATCTTTCGGATGAAGCATTTGTGACCCTGCTGTATCATGGCGTTTTGGAGAGAGATCCGGAAGAGGCGGGACTTTCGGACTGGATGAGCCGGCTTTCTGGCGGTGAGACGAGGAAAAAAGTTTATCAGGAGTTTATTTATTCTGAGGAATACAAGGCGCTGCTTGCCAAATATGGGCTGCCGTTTACGGGAAATACCTCCATTGAGGGGTTGGAGGGATTGAAAGCGCGTGTACAGCAGTCGTTGTCGGGCGCTTCCGGCAATTGGTCTGTCTATGTCAAAAATTTGGATACAAATGAGTATTTTGTAATCAACAATCAGGCGATGTATTCGGCCAGCACGATCAAATTGTTTGTCATGGAAGCCGTTTACCAGCAAATTGAGGACGGGAAAATGGCTCAGACGGCGGATGTGGACAAGCTGCTTCATGATATGATCACGGTCAGCGATAATGAATCAATGAACGAGCTTGTGCGGAGGCTGGGCGGTTCCAGGAATAATCAATTGGGCGCGTCGGTCTTTCACGAGTATATTGCCTCACAGGGATATACATCCACACACCTTGGAGCGACGCTGCAGCCGTCGTTTACGCCGCTGACCTATTATGGCGGCAGAACCGTCACATCGGCGATGGACTGTGGCAGGCTACTCGAAAAAATTTACCGCGGTGAAAATGTGTCCACGGCCGCGTCATCACAGATGCTTGATTTGCTGCTTGGACAAACCTTCCAATACAAAATTCCGGCAGGATTACCGGAGGGGACAATTGTCGGCAATAAAACCGGTGAAAACGACAAGGCACAAAACGACACGGCTATTGTCTATTCACCGAATTGTAATTATGTGATCTGCGTATTCAGCAGTATTGGCACATCGACTTATGCCAATGTGATTAAGATCAGGGAAATTTCATCTATCGTTTACCAGTATTTTAATTGAGTGCTGACCCAGGATGACGCAGTAGTTAAAAGACTTTTGACGCCTGCAGACGACATTTTATTTTGTTCGCCGCACTCTATGCAGTCATGGACGGAAAGGCAGGGATAAGAGATGCAAAAGATAAGAAGAGGATTGA
>CAYRDY010000100.1:0-2075 GCA_964423195.1 uncultured Catenibacillus sp.
TGAGTTAACACCGTGAGGTGATGGGTTCTTTTCTTCCATATCCGCACCATCTGTCATGGATAGTGAAATATCAATTACCAGCACCAGATCTATGGGAGAATTTACGTTTATTTTTTCACTGCTCCCCAGCGCACTCAGAACCTCCAGGAAATCTGCATCGGATGCGTCAATCGTTGTTTCTTTTACACCGTCTAGTTCTTCTGAGAGAGTTAACTTGCCATCCTTCCACTTTCCTTCTCTGTCTCCCTGATCTTCAAACCCGTTTGCAAACACGGACTTGTCCGTCCACAGCCGTCCAGCGTAGCGGGAGCCATTTTCGGAGTCGTCCAAATTCAGCACATCTTTATAGTCGTCCATCGTGCTCGGATCGGCCTCGCGCTTTATCACGCCCGTTGTCGGTTTATCGCCCTCCGCCGCGTTCACGGGCATGGCGGTGCCCATCCCTAGTCCGCCGAACGTGGTCGCGACCATGCAGAGGCACAAAAGTGCCGCCGTCAATCGATCGAATCTTCTATGTTTTCTCCCTGAGTTTTTCACCTGACATCCCTCCTGAAAAGAAATGACCGGAGCAGTTTCCTGTTCCTGCTATTTGCAGATTTTTAGTATATCCGTGCGAAAAAATATTTTTTCGCAGACTCGTCCACTCTATGATACAAAATATCTATTATGATTTTTATTTTACCCCCCCCCTGAATAAATTCAATAATTTATTGCTAAATTTTTTATTTTCGTTAATATTTTCAAGCGCTGTGATATATTATTGTAAATTTTAGATAGAAAATCGATAGTTATTAGACACTTTAGACGGCCAAAATGGCGATAGATTGTCCGCTCAGATGGCAGGATGAACCAAACTTTCACATTTTGCGCAAAAAAACCGGTATCAGATCAGCTGAAATTTCTCAGTCATTGACCTGATACCGGGTTTATCACAGTATTTTTTATTCCGTTTTTTATAAAATTTTTGTATTAAAATATCTATTTTGAATCATAATGTCACCCTACAATCTCCCTCAACGCCTCGATCAGCCGCGCCATCTGCTCGTCGGTGCCGATCGTTATCCGCAGATACTGATCGATTCTCGGCAGATTGAAGTAGCGCACATAAATGGCGCGCGCCCGCAGTTTCTCAAAGATATCCGCCGCCCTTGCCGTCGGATGCGTGGCAAAAATAAAATTGGCAGACGGCGCGTCAAAGACAAATCCGAGTTTTTTCAGCTCCCCAGCCGTCCAGGCGCGAGTGGCCCTGATTTTTTCCACACACGACTTGAAATAGGCGTCGTCAGCCACCGCCGCCGTGCCCGCCCCCAGCGAGAGCTGATTCAGAGTATAGGAATTGATCGAATACTTGACGTCGTTCATCGCGCGGATCAGCTCCGGCTGGCCGATCGCGTAGCCGACGCGCAGTCCGGCCAGCGCGCGCGACTTCGAGAAAGTCTGCACGACCAGCAGATTGTCGTACTTCGGCACCAGCGACAGGGCCGAAGGTCCGGCGAAATCTATGTAGGCCTCATCGACGATCACCACCGACCGCGGATTGTGCCGCGCGATGTCGTCGACGAAATCCAGCGGCTCATAGTGCGACGTCGGCGCGTTTGGATTCGGAAACACGATGCCGCCGTTTTCCGCGAAATAGTCCTCTCTCACCAGATGCAGGTCCGCGTCAACCGCCTTTGTCTCATACGGGATCCGATAGACATCCGCCCACACCGGATAAAATGAGTACGTGATATCCGGAAAGAAGATCGGCAGGTCCGAGTTGAAAAATGTCAGAAACGCCACCGAGAGCACATCATCCGAGCCCACGCCGCAAAATACCATCTCCGGAGAGACATGGTAATATTCGGCCAGCGCCTGTCTCAGCGCCATCGCCGTCGGATCGGGGTAGAGTCTCAGCCTGTCCTGTTCAAAATCCTCAAGCACCCGACGCACCATCGGCGAGGGCGGATACGGATTCTCGTTTGTGTTCAATTTGATTATCGACGCCTTATTCGGCTGCTCGCCCGGTGTATAGGGGACCACCCGGCGCACCTTGTCCTGCCAAAGTTTCATGATCCATCCCTCTTTCTTGCCCC
>CAYRDY010000100.1:2175-7097 GCA_964423195.1 uncultured Catenibacillus sp.
ACCCGGCGCACCTTGTCCTGCCAAAGTTTCATGATCCATCCCTCTTTCTTGCCCCTGCCTCATCGAACATTTTTGGAGTCACTCCGCTGCCATGTTGGACAGCCGCGCCGCCTGATCCGCGGCCGTCAGGCTGTCGATCACTTCGTCCAGATCGCCGTCCATGATGCTGTCCAGCCGGTGCAGAGTCAATTTGATGCGGTGGTCGGTGCAGCGCCCCTGCGGGTAATTGTACGTCCTGATCTTCTCCGACCGGTCGCCCGTGCCCACCTGGTTTTTGCGCAGCGCCGCCTCCTCCTTCTGCTTTTTCTCGCGCTCAAGGTCGTAAAGCCTTGACCGCAGCACTTTGAGGCCCTTCTCCTTATTCTTGAGCTGGGACTTCTCATCCTGGCAGGAGATCACGATCCCCGTCGGAATGTGCGTGATGCGCACGGCGGAGTCCGTCGTATTGACGCACTGGCCGCCGTTGCCCGACGCGCGGAAGACATCGATGCGCACGTCGTTCATATCGAGCTGCACATCCACATCCTCCGCCTCCGGCATAATGGCCACCGTCACCGTCGAGGTGTGGATCCGCCCCTGAGACTCCGTCTCCGGCACGCGCTGCACGCGGTGGACGCCGCTCTCAAATTTCAATCTGGAATAGGCGCCGCGCCCGTTGATCATAAAAACAATCTCCTTAAAGCCGCCGAGACCGTTCTCATTGACGCTCATCAGCTCCGTCTTCCAATGCCTGGCCTCCGCGTATTTTGTATACATCCTGTAGAGGTCGGCCGCGAAGAGCGCCGCCTCATCGCCGCCGGCGCCGGCGCGGATCTCGACGATCACATTCTTGTCATCCATCGGGTCCTTCGGCAGCAGCAAGATCTTCAGCGCCCTCTCGATCTCTTCCAGGCGCTCCCTGCTCGCTGCCAGCTCCTCCTTCGCCAGCTCGCGCATCTCCTCGTCGCTCTCCGTCTCAAGCATCTCCAGGCTGTCGTCGATATCTTGCCTGGTTTTTTTATATTCGGTATATTTTTCAGCGATCGGCGTCAGGTCTGTCTGTTCCTTCATCAATTTCCGAAAACGCTCCTGATCGCCGACGACGGCGGGGTCATTGAGCTCCTCCATCACCTGCTGATACCTGATCAAAATATCTTCCAGACGATCAAACATTTCATCGCCCCCTGTCCTAAATTCGCCCTGTCATTTTTCGCCGAACCGGCAAATCATTCGCCGATTCATCAAAAGGCCCGCAAAGTAAGCAGGCCTAGGCTTTAAATCTCACCCGCGGACGGCAAATACCACCCGCTCAAATCCGGCCAGATCCCTCTCTGTCCCGATATCGCGAAATCCGGCGTCCGCGAGGATCCCCCGCACCGAGGCCGCCTGATTCCAGCCGACCTCAAAGAGGATCCTGCCGTCCGAATTCAAATAATTCGCCGCCTGCGCGGCGATTTTTCTGTAAAAATAGAGGCCGTCCTCATGCCCGTCGAGCGCCATGCGCGGCTCATATTCCCGGACCTCCGGCATCAGCGCCGGAATCTCCGCCGTCGGAATGTACGGCGGATTCGACACGATCACGTCAAACCGCCGCCCGCCGGACGCGGCGCGCACATTTTCAAACAGATCACTCTGAACAAACACGAGATCCTCCGTCCGGTTCAGACGGGCATTGATCCGCGCCACGGACAGCGCCTGCTCGGACAGGTCCGCGCCTAGCCCAAGGCCGATTTTCAAGGAGGCCGCCAGACTGATCAGCAGACACCCCGACCCCGTACACATGTCGAGCACGGCCATGCCGGGCCGCAGGTATTTCAGTGCCGTCTCCGCCAAAATCTCCGTGTCCTGCCGCGGCACCATCACCTGCTCATCGACATAGAAATCAAGCCCCATAAAGCCCTGTGTGTGCGTGATATACTGGAGCGGGCAGTGCGCCGCCCGACGCCGCAGACATTGACGGTATTTTTCCGCCTCATCCGCCGGCATCCGCGCGTTCATGCGCATCAGATAAACCGCGCCGCTCATCCCCGTCACATACAAGAGCAGAAGCCGGGCATCCGTGTCAGCGTCGGCGATCTCATTTTCCTCAAGATACTGCCTGCCAAACGCCAACATCTCCCTGTATGTCATGACACGCCCGCTTCTCTCTGAAATTTGCGCCAGTCATAGATAGACTCGATCGCGGCGATCGCCACCTCAAGCATCCCTTCGTCCGGCTCTCTGGTCGTGAGCTTCTGCATCAGAAATCCCGGTTTGCTGACAATATCCACCAGCTTTGACTCGTGATTGCCCGCCCACTGCAGGATCTCGTAGGAAAGCCCGGCGATCACCGGCACGAGTGCGATCCTTATCGCGATCTTCGCCACCGTCCCCTCCACGGGCACGAAGGTGAAAAACAGCATGTGGACGACCACACACAGCAGCACGACGATCAGGAGAAAACTGGTGCCGCAGCGCTTGTGAAAGCGTGAATACTTCATGGCATTCTGAGGCGTCAGCTCCTCGCCGTGTTCAATGCAGTTGATCGTCTTGTGCTCCGCGCCGTGATACATAAATGTGCGCTGAATATCTTTCATCCGCGAGATTAATACGATGTAGGCCATAAAGATGGCGATTCTCACGATTCCCTCCAGCAGTGAGAGGATGACATCGGAGTCCGTCAATCTGCGGAACAGATTTGAGACGAGAAACGGGAGCACCATGAAAATGGCCAGCGCCAGGACGACGGCAATAACGACGGTCGCGCCCATCATCAGCTTATTCACCCAGCTATCCTCATTATCGCTCTCTGCCTTGCCTGCGCTCTGCGCCTGTGCGCCGCCGCTCTCTCCCTTGTCTGCGTCCTTCGCCTGTGCGGCGCCGCTCTCTCCCTTGCCTGTGCCCTTCGCCGCCGCGCCACTCTCAGCCTTGCCTGCGCTCTGCGCCTGGGCGGCGCCGCCTTCAGTCTTGTCCTCCTCTTCCTCGTCATCATAAAATCCCGCCGAATATGTCAGCGTGGACAGTCCAAGCACGAGAGAATCGATAAAGGCAAACACGCCTCTGATAATCGGCACCTTCTTCAGATGCAATTTTGCCACCAGTCCGCGGTAATTGTCCTTTTTCACCTCGATCTCGTGGTTGGGCTTTCTCACAGCGACGGCATAATCCTCGCCATTGCGCATCATGATGCCCTCGATGACGGCCTGGCCGCCGATTGTTGCATATTTCATCTCTACCTCCAAAATATTTAAGGTATCATCATTTTTTGTAGGGTGTCATCATTCTCTGATATAATAATATAGGTTGAGATTTTGCAACCTCAACCTGTCTTTTTCATTATCCCTGTGTGAAACCATACTTGCGATTGAACTTGTCAATGCGTCCGCGGGCAGCCGTCGTCTTCTGCTGTCCCGTGTAATATGGATGGCACTTTGAGCAGATTTCAACGTGAATCTCGCGCTTCGTCGATCCGGTCACAAATTCATTGCCACAGTTGCAAGTCACCTTTGCCTGATAGTACTTTGGATGGATTCCCTCTTTCATGTTTTCACCTCTTTGCGAATCAAATGATATCTCAAACGGCCCAAACCGGCCTGTTTTTCTGAACAGCTTTGTAATTATACCATAGTTTATTTTGATATGCAAGAACAAAATTTTCCAATTGGGAAAATGAGCGAACTTAATTTTCCTAATTAGGAAAATCAGTTTCCAATCGGGAAAATCAGCGGGCTTAAAGTTTACATTCAGAGAATTTTCTCATCTCAGATAATCTTCGTGCGCTTGATGTTCGCGATAAATTCGCGGTTTGTGCGCGTGCGCATGAACATATCCAGAATGTGTTCCAGCGCCTCGTCCTGTTTCATGCCGCTCAGAGCCTTGCGCATGATGTACATGGCGTCCAGCTCCTCCTTGTCCAGCAACAATTCCTCGCGCCTGGTGCCGGAGCGCGGAATATCGATCGCCGGAAAGATTCTCTTCTCCGAGAGCTTGCGGTCGAGCACGAGCTCCATGTTGCCCGTCCCCTTAAATTCCTCAAAAACCACGTCATCCATCTTGCTGCCGGTCTCCACCAGCGCCGTCGCCAGGACGGTGAGACTGCCACCCTCGCGCATATTTCTGGCCGCGCCGAAGAAGCGCTTCGGCATATGCAGAGCCGCGGGGTCAAGGCCGCCGGACAATGTGCGCCCGCTCGGCGGCACTGTCAGATTGTAGGCGCGCGCCAGCCGCGTGATGCTGTCAAGCAGGATGACCACATCCTTTTTATGCTCCACAAGCCGCTTGGCCCGCTCAAGCACCATCTCCGCCACGCGCTTGTGATGCTCCGGCAGCTCGTCAAACGTCGAATAGATGACCTCGACGTTGTTGCCCTCGATATATTCCTTGATGTCCGTGACCTCCTCAGGTCGCTCATCGATCAGCAGAATGATCATATTCATCTCCGGATGATTGTAGGTGATCGACTTCGCGATCTGCTTGAGGAGCGTCGTCTTGCCTGTCTTCGGCGGCGACACGATCATGCCGCGCTGGCCCTTGCCGATCGGGGACACCAGATCCACAATTCGCATCGGTATCGTCGAGCGCACATTTTCAAGCCGGATCCTGCTGTTCGGGAAAATCGGCGTCATATCCTCAAATTTTTTGCGCTTCGCCGCCTCGCCCGGCAAAAAGCCGTTGACTCTCTGCACGTAGAGCAGGGCGCTGAATTTTTCTGTCGGCGACTTGATCTTGATATTGCCCTCGATGATGTCGCCGGTCCTCAGGTTGAAACGGCGAATCTGCGCCGGCGACACATAGATGTCGTTTTCACCCGGCAGATAATTCTCGCAGCGGATGAAGCCGAAGCCGTCTGACATGACCTCCAGAATCCCGTGAGCCATCTCGCCGCTGTCCAGCCCCTCGCGCGTTTTATCCATGCGCTCACGATCATAATTATACCGATCATCGCGCGTCCTGTCGGCGCGCTC
>CAYRDY010000101.1:0-7084 GCA_964423195.1 uncultured Catenibacillus sp.
GCTTCGCTCCCAGAGTTTGAGCATTCCATCGAACATGACGATGAGTTCCGGTGTGATGACTCTGCTTTCCATAAATATAAACCTCCGTAAGTGAATTTTCTCAAATATATCAAAATATGAAGCGTGGGCTTTTCAGTAAACACATCTTTATTAAAATATCAAAAAATCGCCGGCTTTGCAAGTGAAAAATCGATGCATAACCCACCTTGAGCGTACAAGGATGCGCCGCCGAAGTGACGCCCGCCGCGGTTTCCATTTTAAAAGGCCCCCGGCAAGTTGCCAGAGGCCCTGAATCATTCCTGTATGCGCGCACCCATGAGTCCAGATCGCAAGTAAACTCTCTATAACGGATTGTATAAGCTATTCAACATTTGTGTTTATTTTCCCTCATAGATAATGGCCGATTCCACATCGTACCCCGCCAGGCGCTTTCGTCCTTCCAGACCCGCGAGCTCGATCAGGAAAATTACCTTGACCACTTTGCCGCCCAGCTTCTCCACGAGCTTGATATTTGCGGCCATCGTGCCGCCGGTGGCCAGCAGATCGTCCACAAGCACGACTTTTTGCCCCGGCTTGATGGCGTCCTTGTGGATCTCGACAGTCGCCTGCCCGTATTCCAAATCATAGCTGCAGGACACCGTCTCGCGCGGCAGCTTGCCCTTCTTTCGGATCATCACAAAGCCCTTGCCCAGATTGTAGGCGACCGGCATACCAAATATGAAACCTCTCGCCTCCGGCCCCACGATCACATCGGTTTCCACCCCGTCCAGGAATCCTGTCAGCGTGTCAATGGCAAGCCTCAATCCCTCCGGATCCTGTACCACTGTGGTGATGTCCCTGAATATGATGCCCGGCTCCGGAAAATCCGGAATGCTCACGACATAATCTTTCAATTCTTTCATAAATATAAACCTCCTTGGTCATATGATTTCACGTGCGGCGCGGCGCCGCGCTGTCGTTTTTCCCATTCTCTTTCCTACGGCGCTTTCAGCGCGGCGGGCGTGCGATGTGGCAGTAACCTGTCACAACAATCTCCAGGCGCTTGCTGCCCATATACTCGTCGACAGACGGATAATAGGTCATCGCCAGCTCGATGGAATTGCTCTGCCCCGCGTACAGGCGCGCTCGCGCCTCAGGGCCGAATGTCTCGTCCAGAAACTGATTGAACTGATCGATATCCCCGAAATACAGCGCTTCCATCACCGTATGGCTGTCATTGCATACCGTCAGCTTCAGCACATTCCGGTTTTTGCCCAGAACGCGGGCATTTAGCAGTCTGAGATATTTCTCGGCAAATACCGGCTTCGTATTGCCATTGCCGAAAGGTTCCAGCAGTTCCAGTTCGTCTACCAGCGCGTAAGTGATATAGTTGATCGGCATCGGCACATCAATGCGCACCACAGGCACCAGGTCTTTCTCCGTGAGATTCGACTGGGCGTTGAGCCGCAGCCGCAGCGCCTCGAAATTTTCTTTCGGCATCGTCATGCCCGCCGCCATCGGATGCCCGCCGAACCTGCCCAGCAGGTCACGGCACTTCACCAGGCCGTCAAACATATTGTAAGCCTCGATCGAGCGCGCGGATCCCTTGATATCGCCGTCCGCCACCTCCGTGAAGACGATGGCCGGCCGGTGATAGCGCTCCCTGAGACGTCCGGCGATGATTCCCACCAGGCTCTCATGGCAGTTTTTCAACATCACCAGCATGATCTTATCATTTTTGATCTCCGAATTTTCGATGATCTCAATCGCCTGCGCCGCGCCGTCCGCCGTCATCTGCTTTCGGCTCTCATTCATGGCTTTCAGGTTTTCCGCCAGCCGCACGGCCTCCCGCTCATCCTCACACATCAGAAGGTCAAGGGCTGCCTTCACCGTATCGAGGCGGCCCGCCGCGTTAAAACACGGACCGATCACAAAACCGATGTGATAGGCCGAGACGCGCTCCGGATTCAGCTGATTGACCTCGATCAGCGCGCGCAGACCCAAATTGTCGGTATGCGCAAGCTGCCGGAGTCCATATTTGACGAAGATGCGGTTTTCATCGACCAGCTCCATCACATCCGCCACTGTGGCCACCGCCACATACTGAATCAGATCAAGCAGTTCCGCCTCAGGCACATGAAAACGCCCGTACAGCACCTGCACCAGCTTATAGGCCACGCCGGCACCGCAGAGCTTTTTAAATGGATAGGCGCACCCCGCCTGCTTCGGATCAATCACGGCATCGGCAGGACTTTGCAACTCATGGCGCACACCCTGCGCGTCCTCCTCATAGGGCATATCGTGATGGTCGGTCACCACCACGGACATCCCCAGATCCCTGGCCGCATCGATCGCCTCAAAGGCCGCGACGCCGTTGTCGCAGGTGACGATCAGCCGCACGCCACGCGCGAAGGCCTCCGTCACGATCCGCGTGTTCAGACCGTACCCCTCCGTCACGCGGTCGGGCGTATAGATCAGCGCCCGCCCGCCCATGCGTGTAAACGCCTTATGCAGGATAAAACTGGAGAAAATGCCGTCCACGTCAAAATCCGAGGCGATCGCAATCGGAATTTTTTCCCGGATAAACTGTTCAATGATATCCGCGCCTTTCGATATGTCTTTCATGGACATCGGCGAATATAAATCTTTCGGGGTCCCGTGCAGATAGCGCTCGATCTGCGCGGGATCACTGACGCCGCGGTTGACCATCAATCGGGCGATGACCGGATCAACATGAAATTGCGCCGCGATGCCGTTAAAATCCGCTCGCTTGGCAATCTGTACCCATCGCTCCATCCGCTCATCCCCCTATCATATAGAACAATTTCAGGCATACCTGAACCGTGACCATGTGTCTTCCGAGAGCCAACGCGATGCGCGCCGCTGACTCTGACAACAAACGGAAAGCGCGCCGCCAACTCTGACAACAAATGGAAAGCGCGCCGCTGACTCTGACAGCAAACGGGAAGCGCACCGTCTTCCCGTCAGTCTATACCGGTGCCGGCGGAAAACGAAAGCCTGTCTCTCATTCGCCGCCGGCATACACGGTTTACACAGCCACGGCCTGGACAAGTCCGGACTGTGGCACTATCTCTATTTCTTCTTTCTCTCTGCCTTTTTCATGATATAGTAGAGCGGACCCGTGATACAGATCGATGAGTAGGCGCCGCAGACGATACCGGCCATCAGCGGCAGGGCAAACTCTCTGATCGATGGAACGCCCATGATAAACAGCACAAAGATCGTGATAAATGTGGTCACAGAGGTATTGATACTCCGCGAGAGTGTCTGGCTGATGCTCAGATTGATGACAGATTCCAGGCTGCTGCCGCGCATGGTCTTCCGGTTCTCGCGCACGCGGTCAAAGATGACAATGGTGGCATTGATCGAGTAGCCGACGATCGTCAGCATACATGCGATAAAGGTATTGCCCACGGAAATCCTGACCACCGTGTAGACCATCAGCACCACAAGCACATCGTGGAGCAGCGCCACGATCGCGCTCAGACCGAACTTCAGATCGCGGAAGCGAATCCAGATATAGATCAGCATACAGATCGTGGCAATAATCACGGAGACCACCGCGTCCCGCTGCATATCGCTGCTGATCACAGCGCTGATGCTCTCCTCGGCGATCGACGTCTCCTCGACGCCGTACTTCTCGGCCAGCGCCTTCTTCAGATCAGCGCGCTGATCCTGGTCAAGCACGGAAGTCTTGATAATGATTTCGTTGGAATCCTGAACATTCTGAAGCTGAATATCGGTCACGCCGGTGGTGTCCGTGATCAGCTGCCTCAGCTCATTTCCGCCCTCGGACCTGGTGTCCACATATTCATTGGCCTCCAGTGTCATGGACGTACCGCCGGTGAAATCAAGGCCGAAATTCATCGCGCCGATGCCTCTGAAATGATTGACACCCATCATCACAAAGCCGAAGACGATCAGCACACCCGAAATAATAAAGAATACATTCTTATGCTGCACAAAATGGATCTCTTTCGCCGGTTTCTGGCGCCCGTAGGCCTTCTCGCCGCGAATGCCGAGCGAATAAAAGCCGTAGATCAGGATACGGGTCACGATCATGGCCGTAAACATCGACAGCACGATACCAAGTGCCAGCGTGGTCGCGAAACCTTTGATCGGTCCGGTGCCCATCAGATAGAGCACGCCCGCGGCGATCAGGGTGGTCACGTTGCCGTCGATGATCGCGGAAGCCGCACGCTTAAATCCGAGCTGTATCGCCTCACGCACCATTTTGCCGGCGGCGATCTCCTCACGGATACGGGTGAAGATAATGACATTCGCATCCACGGCCATGCCGAGGGAGAGAATGATACCCGCGATACCCGGCAGGGTCAGTGTCACATCGAGGGCGTTGAGGAAGCAGAGCATCGCTACCAGATAGAGAATCAATGCAATGCCCGACGCGACACCTGGCACGCGATACATGATGATCATGAAGATGATGACCAGCAGGACACCGATGGCGCCGGCGATCAGACTGGTCCTTAAGGCCTCCTCGCCGAGCTGGGCGCCGACGACCGTCGAGTGCACATCTTCCAGTTCAAGCTTCAGAACGCCCAGACGTATGGTCGTGGCCAGACTGTTGGCGGACTCATAGGTAAAATTGCCGGTGATGACGGCCTCGCCGTTGTTGATCACCTGATTGACCGTCGGATAGCTGATAATTTCATTGTCATAGATGATATAGATCGGCTTGTTCAGATTTCGCTCCGTCGCCTCCGCAAACTTTGTCGCGCCCTCGCTTGTAAGCTGCAGGCGCACCACGTATTCACTGCCGCCATATTCATCCTGCTGTGTGCGCACGTCAGCGGTGACAATATCCTCGCCGCTGAGCACCTCATTGAAATAACTTGATGGCTCATCCGATGTATCCTCCGACGCGTCGGATTCCGCGTCCGCGCTTTCTGTCTCGCCGGACGTCTCCGAGGCGTCTGATTCTGCAGATGTATCCGCTGTGTCGCCCGATTCTGAGGATGTATCCTCCGACGCGTCGGATTCCGCGTCCGCTTCATCCGCCGGAACCTCTACAATCTCCTGGAAACTGATGCTGCCGGGATTGCCCAGATTTTCAAGCACCGTCTCGGCGTCATATACGCCCGGAATCTCGACGCTGATGCGGTTGCTGCCCTCCTGATAGACCTGCGCCTCACTGCTGTAAACCTCAACACGGCGCTGCAGCTTGTATACCGTATCACTCATATCTTCCTGGGACGGATTCTCTTCTTTGGCCTGATAAGTCACACTGACGCCGCCCGCTAAGTCAAGGCCGAGAATGATATTTTTCGCACTGCCCTGATGTGTCTCGCCCACGCCGCGCCACGCGACCAGCGCACAGGCCACGGTGAGAACGACCACCAGAATAAGTCCTATGATACTTAATGCCTTTTTCTCTTTCATGTCTGTTCTATCTCTCCTTTTCTCTATTCGGCCAATGCCGCCTTGATCATGATCGCGCATTCCACACGTTTGCGCATCATCTCACAGCCGATATCATAAGCGTCATTGATGTCATGATGAAAATGATAGGCATTCGCCGCACAGCCCCCGCTGCAGTAAAATCTGGCAAAACATCGGCTGCATTTCTCCTTCGTATAGACATTGCAGGCTTTAAACGCGTCGCGGATATCCGTGCGCGTCACGCCGTCGCGCACATTGCCCATCAAAAACGCTTCCTCACCGACAAACTGATGGCACGGGTAGAGATCACCCCATGGCGTCACCGCCAGATACTCTGTCCCCGACCCGCAGCCGGACAAGCGTTTGGCCACGCAGGGGCCGCCGCTTAAATCGATCATAAAATGGAAAAAGTTGAAACCTCTGCCCTCTCTCTCCCTGCGCACCATCTCCGCGGCAAGCCTGTCATACTCGTCAAAAATCCGCGGCAGGTCATCGGCCGTGATCGCGTAAGGCGCGTCCGCGGGCGCCACCACCGGCTCCACGGAAATCTGCTCAAAGCCGTAATCCGCGAGGCTCAGGACATCCTCCGCGAAATCTGTATTTTCATGGGTAAAAGTTCCGCGTACATAGTAACGCTTTTGGCCTCTTGACTCTGCCAGCTTTAAAAACTTCGGCATCACCAGGTCATAGCTGCCCCTTCCGCCGCGAAACGGCCGCATCCGGTCGTGGACTTCCCTGCGTCCATCCGTGCTCAGGACGACATTGTCCATTTCCCGATTGATAAAATCCATCACTTCGTCATCCAGCAATACGCCGTTCGTCGTCAGCGTGAACCGGAAATGCTTGTCATGAATCTTCTCCTGTTCGCGCCCGTAGGCCACGAGCTGACGGACCACCTCAAAATTCATCAGCGGCTCGCCGCCAAAAAAGTCAACTTCGAGATTGTGCCGATTGCCGGAATTCGCGATCAGAAAATCCAGAGCCGCCTTCCCGACCTCAAAACTCATCAGCGCCCTGCGCCCGTGATACTCGCCCTCCCCGGCAAAACAGTACCGACAGGCCAGGTTGCAGTCGTGGGCGATATGCAGGCACAGCGCCTTGACCACCGTCGGCCGCTTCTGAAACTCAAATATATAGTCCTTATAGATATCCTCCGAAAAAAGCGTCCCGTCCCTGACAAGACACCCGATCTCGTCATAGGCCTCGGCAATGTCCGCCGCCGCATATGTCCCGCAGAGGCGGTCACGGATCTGCGCCTCCGTGTGGTCCTGATAGAGTGGGATCATCTCATAGACGAGATCATCGACCACATGGACGGAACCGCTCTCAACATCCAGAACGATGTTGTAACCGTTATTTTTATACTGGTGAACCACTAAAAAATGCTCCTTTATCTGAAGGGATCCCGTACGATCAACTCCGGGATTCCCGCTCACGCACATTAATAAGCAGCGACGAAAGCCGCTGCTTACTTTCTGAACTTCCATGCGCCGCGTGCGCACATGACTGCCACGGGTAAAAGCCGATGGCCCGGTGCTGTGCACGCCCGCAGCCGCCGGATCTTTTACAGTAGGCTATTTATGATTCTCGCAAGACTGATTGCCGACAGTGCAGGATGTCTTGCAGGCCGACTGACATGATGTCTGGCACTCGCCGCATCCGCCCTTGGCCATTGAATTCTTTA
>CAYRDY010000102.1:0-6969 GCA_964423195.1 uncultured Catenibacillus sp.
CATGTCGAAAAATGACAGGTATATAAACATGGACAGGACGAATTACAGGTTCTGAGATGTGTGAAATAGCGACAGATCACTTTCTATGCGGCAAAAATTAAGTACTCATAAAGGAAATAGGAAAAGTGCCAACGATTACTTGAAACATACCCTCTAAAAAATCGCTCTTGCATTTGCTCTTTTTTGGTCGTATAATTAAGGTAGTTTAAAAAAACGATCAATATTTTTTTAGGAGGTATCTGCAATGTCAAACGCGGCGAAAGTGAATGCGTTCCTGGATAAGGCGCAGGTGTTCTATTTTCTTACCACGGACGGAGATCAGCCCAAAGGGCGTCCGTTCGGCTTTCACATGTTAGAGGATGATAAGGTTTATTTTGGCTGCGGAACATTCAAAAATGTTTTCCATCAGCTAACAACGAACCCAAAAGTTGAAGTGCTTGCCATGGCAGGCGAGGAATTCATGCGCTACGACGGCAAGGCAAAGGTCGTAAAGGATGACGCGCTCCTCGCAAAGGTGAGGGCGGCCATGCCCGACCTCATGTCCGTGTACGACAGCAACGGATGGGAAATGGGTCTGTTTTATCTCGAGGACGGCCATGCCGAAATCAGAGGGATGATGGATTTAAAGGAAGAATTTGACGTATAAACCAATGTCTCACTCTCTGAAAACATCTCTGAGAATATTTATAGATGCGACCTTGGATTCCAAAAAATGCATCTATTTAATTTGACGCTCGCAAAAAAAAAGGATTAAAATAAAACTATAAAATTTTGAAGGAGGCTTACACAATGGCAGATATGTTTTATGCCCATGGCGAAGGCAACAACGGCTACATCAAAAACCTTGAAGTCCTTGATTTCAATGCCATGGACGGCAACTGCGGCATGTTCCAGATGCAGCTTTATAAAACGGCCGAGGGCAAATATTACCTCTACGGCTCCTGCTTCGGCGGCACCCAGGCCGGCGTCATGATCTCCGAGGTCACAGACCCTCGGCACACAAGATTTGTCCGGTATCTCCAACTGCTCGACCCTGAGGAATATCCGACTACATCCACGCCGAAAATCCAGGTCGCCGACGATCTCCTGATCTGCGCGATGACCGCTGGTTCCGGACCGGGCGCACTGGTCAATCAGAGCGAACTCATGAATATGAAGTGCCAGACAGGCATCCGCATCTATTCTCTGAAGGAAGACCCTGAAAATCCGAAATTCCTCAGTTATTGGGACTGCGGTGTGCCGCACTCTATCGGCGTTCACCGTTTCATGTACAACGGCGGCCCTTATGTCTATCTCTCCTGCGAAGCTGATCGCTTCGAGGGCATGATCATGCGCGTCATCGATATCTCGGATCCGACCAATCCAAAGGAAGTCGGCAACTGGTGGGCACCGCATCAGTTTGTGGACGGCTATCCGGGAAGGACTGTCGACCACCACGCCCCGCATGTGCCTGAATTTATGGACAAGGGCTGGATGCACGGCCCGCCGTTCAGACGCGATGACGGCATCATGTTCTGCGGTTACGGCGGCGATGGCCTGTATGTTCTCGACGCAACCGACGTGACCCGCCCGAAATGTATCGGCAACCTGAAATTCATGCCGCCGTTCTCAAGCCATCTGGGAGGCGCGCGCACGCACACCGCGCTGCCGCTGCCGGGACGTGACCTTGTCGTCGTGACCAATGAGGGCGAAAGATTCCAATTTTTCGAGCCGGGATCCATCACCGAGGCCCAGGCGATGAACAATATTCACATGGTTGACGTGCGCGATCCGTCCAAACCGACGCTAATCGCTGAGTTCCCGTACCCGGAAGTCCCGAAAGACTTCCCGTATCCGAACTTCAATGTCATGAACCTCGGATGCCAGGGACCTTTCGGCCCGCACAACCTGCATGAGCCGATGAGCCACAAGCCGTGGCTTGAGCAGCGCGGCGACCGCGTCTACTGCTGTTACTTCGCGGCCGGCCTGCGCATCTTTGATGTGTCCGATCCGTATTATATTAAGGAGCTCGCTTACTTCATCCCTCCGAATCCGAACAAAAAGCCGGAAGAGTCCTTCTTCCCTGATTTTCCGGGTCCGAGAAACGCCGTCACCGAGGACTGCTGTGTGGACGACAGAGGCTACATCTATGTCACCTGCCTGGACGACGGATTCTACGTACTAAAACGAACCGGCACGGCGGATAACTAAAAGAGATTTTGTCCCCTGGGATATTACCAGGGGACATTTTTTTATGGAAACTCAATCTTTACGCTCAGCGCCTTATCTTTATCGTACTCCCGTTGACCGTCTTCTCGACCTCCAGTCTGGTCGAAATCGTCTCCTTCAGGCTGTCCACATGGGAGATGACGCCCACGACCGCGCCGGAGTTCCTGCGGATGCCCTGGAGGATGGTCACCGCGTCAGTGATGGCGTTGGCGTCCAGGGAGCCGAACCCCTCGTCCACAAACATCGCTTCCATGTGGACACCGCCGCCGCTGGCCATCACCACGCTGGACAGGCCAATCGCAAGGCTTAAGGCTACCAGAAATTTCTCGCCGCCGGACAGGGTGTTCACGCTGCGGCGTTGATTTTGGGTCGTATCGTAGACATCCAGCTCCAGGCCTTTGATGCGGGCGCTGCCGGAGGACTCATCAGTTCGGTAGAGGCGGTAACGACCGCCATAGACGGTCTCCAGCAGCCGGTTGGCCTCCGCGGTGACAGCCGCGAAGCGCACGCCCAGCACATACCGCTGCAGGCTCACGCCAGACTTCGGTTTCAGCATATCGGCAAACTCAAGGTCGCTGTCGACCGCGATCCGCGCCTCGTCGTACTTGCGCTTGCGGGCATCCAAATCTTCGTATGCCAACCGCATATCCTCCAAATCCTTTTGCGCCAGCGCCATTTGTTTCTGCAAATTCTTTGATGTTTCCTCCGCCGCTCTCACGCCGGCATTGATCGCATCCATGTCCGGCGCGGACTTTCCCTCCAATGCCGCACGTTTCTCTCTCACGTTCTGGTTTGCGTTTCTCAGCTCCGTCCTAAACCTGATACACGCTGCCTGCCGGTCCTGCCTTTTTTTCGGATCCATCATGACAGACTTATACTGCGCCTCGTCCGACAGCGGAGACGCCTCAAGCGCGGATAACCATGCGAGATCCGCCTCTTTTTGTTCCGCCTTGGCTTCCTCCAGAGACACCTTCATGCGGTCTGCATTTGCTTTTGCCACCTCCAGAGTGGTCTGAGCCTCCTGGAGCGCATTTAATGTGCTCGCCTCTTCCCTCTCAAAAGCGTCAATGGACCTTGCGGCAGCCTTGATCTCTTTTTCAAGATCCGGGGCGGTATGGATGCCCTCTATGCGCTGTTTAACGGCGTCCTGGTAAGATGCCTGTGCTCCTGCATAGGCCTGCTTCGCTTCATTTTCCCTCTCGACTGCCTCATTCCTCTCCCTTTCGGCATGGCTGCGCACATCCAAAGCCTTTTTAGCGGCTTCCCTCGCCCGCTGAACTTTTTGGTCCAACGCTTCCAGCTGTGCCTCCGTGATATGGTCCTCGCTCACCTCGGCAGGTGCCGGATGCTCCAGGCTGCCGCACACCGGGCATGGCTCACCGGGCTGAAGTTTCTGGGCAAGCTCACCGCTAATGCCTTGCATATAAACGGTCACCGCGTGCCCGTGCCTCTCCTCGGAGTCTCTCTGACCCAACAGTGCCTCCTGCCACTTCCTCTCGGCGACATCAAAACGTGCGGCGGCTTGTCCAGATATTTTTTTTGCTTTTTCCAAGTCAGACGAACGGTCTTTGAGATTTTTCTCAAGCTCACCCAGCCTTGCGTACACTTCCCTTGCGTTTTCCAGGGTCACCTTCCTTGATTTTAGAGTCTCACAGGCCGGACGGCTCTGCTCATGTGCCTGCCGCCTTTCCTGGGCAATCCTGGCATTTTCCCCGGCAGTGCGCAGCTTATCCTGCGCGGCCGCTACATCCGCATGGACCTTACGCACTTTTTCCTGTGCCTGCGTATGCCTCTCATAGACCGGCCGGAGGCTCTCAGCTTCACCGGCTAGCCCAAGGATTCTCTCCTCCTCCTCCACCGCGCTCTCCCGCGCCATGAGGGATTCCCGTTTTCGCTCTTTTTCACCGAGATCCCTAAAATCTTTGTCGTCGAGGATCGCCTGCCTTTGGAGCTCCTTTTTCTTTTCCTCGTCAGCTTTCGCCGCTCGCTCGCTCTCAGCCAGTTCCTCAAGTCTGGCGGCGCAGGCTTCCGCCTTTTGCAGCAGTTCATCCGTATTTTTGCAGTCAAATCCGGCCAGCTTTGCCTCTATCAGATTCAGCTCCCCCTTCAGGGCGACATCCCGCGCTTTCGCCTGCTCGGACACTTTGTCCGCCGCCAGCCCCCAACGCCCCGCGTGGAACAGTTGCGTGAGGATCACCTCCTTGTCCTTGGATGGGGAAGTCAACAGTTTCTCAAATTGCCCCTGGGGCAGGATGATGACCTGCCGGAACTGGTCATAGGTCAGGCCGATAATCTCCTCCGCCTTGGCATTGACGGCTGTCTTTTTGGCGTTTGCCAAAAGAGGCCGCCACTCGCCGTCCACCATTTCCATGCACTGGTGCTCCTCATTCAGGTTGGTCCGCGCAACGCGCAGGGAGCGCATGAATTTATACCGCCGGTTGCCGTTCTCAAATATGAACTCGACTTTTGTCTCGTCGCCCTTTCCGGCCAGCTTGCAGCGCATATCCACGAGTTCACCGCGGATTCCGCCGCTGGATTTGCCGTACAATGCCATGCTGATGGCATCTAGGATTGTCGTCTTGCCCGCGCCCGTCTCGCCGCAGATGAGGAAAATCCCGTTTTTCTCCAGCTCCGTAAAATCCACGAACTGCCGCTCCATATAGGGGCCAAAACACGAAAATTCTATCGAAATCGGTTTCATCTCACGCCTCCTCCGCCTGTGCCATCGCCTCACGAAACATCGCCATCTGTCCCTCCGTGATCGCATAATGATACCGCTCGGCAAGGAATTTTGCCAGGATATCCTCGTCGCTGAAATGCTCCAGCTCCTCTATCGTCAATGTGGATTCCTCCTTGCTGTCCTCTATCTGCATCCCTTTTAATTCCAGCAGGTACGGGAAACGCTCACGCAGCTCAGCCTGGGTTTCAAGCCCAGCAAACCGATCCGTGACCTTCAGCCTGAGATAGTCATTTCTCAGATCCTCCCTCGCCATCAATTCCGCAAAGGTCCCCTCCGCGGATTTCCTGTCACGCAGCAGCGGCACCGGCACAAAGTCACTGGACATATCTTCCGTATCAATAATGATCACGCCCTTTTCCTGATCCTGCTCGCTGAAAGAATATTTTACAGGGCACCCGCAGTATCGGGCGTTAGGTCCTGCCGCCTGGGGCTTGTGGATATGGCCCAGGGCAACATAGTCAAAGCCGCCAAACACTTCGCTCGGAACGGCCGAGATATAACCCACCTGGGCCGCACGGTCGGATTCCGAGGTGGTCGCTCCCCTGATGTGGGCATGGCTCACCACAATATTTCGCCGTGAGGGATCCATGGATTCCCGGATGTGGTCGCACACCACCACAAACGCATCCCGCAGGTTGTTGATATCCCCCTGCCGCTCCGGAAAAAGATTCTCGACCTCAAAGCGATTGAAAAACGGGATCGGGTATATGGCCACCCTGCCGTTATCCAGCAGCACCGGCTGTATATCCCGCTCCAGACGCCCGGAGACATACAGCCCCGCGCCGGCCAAAAGCCCCCTGTGTGCGGCCAGCCGCTCAGGGTTGTCGTGATTGCCCGCTATCACAATGAAAGGGACTTTGAGTTCATTACAAATCATCTGCGCCGCCTCATCGAACAGGGTGATCGCTTTCGCGTCCACGTTCCTGTTGTCAAAGATGTCCCCCGCGCAGAGTACCGCCCCGATGTGCTCACGACAGATGATTTCGTACAGGCGCTCCAGGAAAAATGCCTGGCAGTCCCGGTAATCGCCTGTCCCGACCCGCATACCGAAATGCCAGTCGGAAGTGTGGATAAGTTTCATGTCTTTTCCTCCTAGTGTAGTCATTTCTTTTCTCTCTTCACAAATACGCCTAATCAAACAACAAAATAATTTTCGTTTTATCGTTTGCTGCGCCTACCGCATTCTTTTACCCTCACAAAATCAACCCCCGTGCGCGCGCCCATGTATTGTACAATTCCGTCCAGCGTTCCACCGGAAAGACGCACAGTAGGCAAAACAGCACGGCTCCGGCCATCACACAGAAGCGGATCAGCACGAAATTTTTGTGCTGCCGCACGATGACGGCGACAAACACGAGCGCCAGCCAGAGCATAAATACCATCGGCACGACGCGTTTGACGGTCAGACCGTAGACACTGATGTACATTGCCAGCTTGCTGACCGCGGTCGCGAGCAGAAGCAGCGTGAGAACTGAGAGAAGAATAGTCAGTATCCGGAGCCCCTTGTGCTTCCGGACAGGCGTTCGGGAAAATAGCCCCGCGAGGCCTAAAAATATCAGATTCCACGCGCCAATCCGGCACAATTCGAAGAACCCGCTTCTGGCATACTCCGCATAGGTAAAATCACCCGGAAGCGTCCCCGCGAACGCCGAGAACAGATAGCTTCCCTGCAGTCCGATGAACAGAACATAGACCGCACAGAGGATGGCGAGCGCCGTGCATGTCGCCACATCCGGAAGTTTCCGCACACTTTTCCCCGTATTCAACAGCGCGTCCACACGCACCGTGTCCGTATTCCGCCCGTGGATGCCGCCGAAGACAAGACCGAACAGGTAGAAGGACACCGGAATCGAGAAAATGATTTTTATGAGGATCGTCAGAAAATGCCGCGCCAAGTACTGCCCCAGATTCTCGATCATTTCCACCAAATGCCCGACAATCCGCGAAAAACCCGCGTCCGCGCCCGACAACAGCGGCAGCACGACGGCGAGCAGCGGCACTGCGATCAGGATTCCGAGCAG
>CAYRDY010000103.1:0-6903 GCA_964423195.1 uncultured Catenibacillus sp.
AAGAGAAAACCGATTTATCGGTTCCGGAAGAATTGAAAAATATGGATGATGCCATTACAGGATGGGAATCGGCAAGCAGATATGGGGATTCTTACATATCTGCCGTCTCCGATATAAAAAAAGGCATTCAATTATACTTTGAACTGCGCAGGGCAGTCGAAGAATATGAAGCAAATTCTCGTGAATCGTGAACATCCGAACACATAGCAATTTTAATCTGTTAAACCGCGGGGTTCGATTCAGGGATCAAAGCAGGAGGAATACAAATGGCTCAATTTGATGTTTACAGCACATCAGTAGAGAATATCATAAGCTGGATCAAATCTGGTGATATAGCGATTCCGGAGATCCAAAGACCTTTTGTATGGGATGCTGCCAAAGTTCGTGACTTGATGGATTCTCTCTATAAAGGCTTTCCAGTGGGTTATATCATTGTCTGGAAGAATCCTGACGTACGTTTGAAAGACGGTACACTTTCCACGGGAAAGAAAATTCTGATTGATGGGCAACAGCGAATCACGGCGCTTCAGGCAGCAGTGGCCGGGCAGTTGGTCGTGGATTCTAATTACAAAAAGAAACCGATCCGAATTGCTTTCAATCCTATCGACGAAATCTTTGAGGTCTGCAATCCGGCAATCGAAAAGGATGTGAAATGGATACCTGACATAGCCAAGGTATTTGACGTCAGCTTCAATCAATATTTATTTGTGGGAAAGTATTGCCAGGCAAACAGTATGATTGGCAAGGAGTCTGAGATTAACAACACTCTGATGAAATTGATTTCCATCAAGGCGATCAGCCTCGGAGTGACCGAGCTTTCCCAACAGTTGAGTATTGATGATGTTACGGAGATATTTATCCGCATCAATTCTCAGGGTGTAGTGTTGTCACAGGCGGATTTCGCAATGTCCAAGATCTCTTCTGATGACCGCTATGGCGGCAATGAAACCCGGAAAATGATTGATTACTTCTGCCACTTCATGCAGAGACCTTCGGACTATGAAACCATTGTAGCCAATGACACCGAGTTTGCCCAAACGGATGCCTTGCAGAAGATCAAATGGATTACCAAAGAACAGGAAGATATTTACGTTCCCAATTATGCTGATGTACTTCGCGTTTCCTTTACACACATATTCCACAGAGGCAAGATCGCTGATTTGGTCAGCTTGCTATCAGGTCGCGATTTTAAAACGAGGGATAACATTGAAGCTATAGCCGAGGATTCTTTCAATAAACTGCGAAAAGGTGTCGAGGCCTTTGTGAATGAGATCAACTTTAAACGTTATCTAATGATTATCGAATCCGCCGGCATCGTGGATTCTTCACTTGTGCGATCCAAAAATGTTCTGAATTTTGGTTATATTCTTTATCTATCGCTGAAAGATCGCGGTTTAAATGCTAATAAAATCGAAAGTATTGTTCGTCGGTGGATTGTTCTGTCTATGTTGACTGGACGTTATTCCGGTTCTCCAGAATCTGTAATTGACTACGACATCAAACGTTTTACTGAACAAGATCCGGAAGAGTTTCTGAAGAACACGGAGGCTGGTGAGCTTTCCGATGCTTTCTGGAATACTGTGTTGGTCACACGCCTTGACACTTCGGTTTCCAGCAGTCCGTACTTTCTCGTATTTCTGATGGCCCAGGTGAAAAAGGGAGCCAGGGGCTTCTTATCAAAACAGATTACGGTTCAGTCCCTGATTGAACAGCGGGGAGACATTCACCATATCTTTCCAAAGAAATATCTCCAGAAGAATGGCGTTGAAAACCGAAAGGATTATAATCAGATCGCTAATTATGCCTACACGCAATCTGAGATTAACATCAAAATCAAGGATCATGCGCCTTATGATTACATGGCCAATATGAGGCAACAAATCGCTGGTGTGGAAAATTACTACGGCGGCATTACAGATGTGGATGACTTGCAAGCCAACTTGACAGAAAACTGCATCCCGGATGGCTTTATGGAGATGGATGTCTCTGATTATAAAGTGTTTTTGTATCAGCGCAGAAAACTGATGGCTCAATACATACGGGAATATTATGAAGGATTGGAATAAGAGTGTAAACTGTGATTGTCAACCCCACGAAACGCGGCAGCCCAGACAAATCTGAGCTGCCGCGTTTGATCTCTTTCTATTTTTTAGCCCTCGTCCTTGACAAATCTGAAGGTGATCGCCCCCGCGATAAACAGGACAATGATGCTGGCGACACCGTAATTGGCCTTGCCGGTGGCAAGCGAGATGGAGCCGAACAGTATCGGTCCCAGAACGGCGGCAAACTTGCCGAGAATATTGTAAAAGCCGAAGAACTCATTGGCTTTGTCCTTCGGGATAATCTTGCCGAAGTAAGAACGGCTCAGCGCCTGAATGCCGCCCTGCGCGGTGCCGACGAGCATGGCCAGCACCCAGAACATGATGGTCAGCGTCTTTATGTCTTTATCCGGCGACATGAAAAATGCCACGATGCAGATCACACAGTAGGTCAGTATGCCGAAATACAGCGGCTTTCTGGTGCCGAATCTGTCCGCCAGCTTCCCGTAAATGATGGCAAACGGGAACGCCACGAACTGTGTCACCAGAAGCACCAAAAGCAGCATGATACTGCTGATGCCGATGGTGCTGCCGTAGGAGGTCGCCATCTTAATGATGGTATCCACGCCGTCAATATAGAAAAAGTATGCCAGCAGGAAAATAAAAATATTTTTATGATGCTTGATCTCCTTGAGCGTCTCCCAGATGCGGGCAAAACTTCTGCGGATGTAGTGCGGCTCAGGATCAATCCCATATTTCTGGTGGACATTTTTGATGATCGGGATACTAAAGACCAGCCACCACAAAAAAGTGATAAAGAATGAAATCTTATAGGCCGTATTCACGGAGAGCGGCACAATATTCATCGTCGCCAGCAGCACAATCACCATGCAGATGATAAACGGTATCGTACTGCCGATATAGCCGAGCGCGTACCCCAGGCTGGAAACCCTGTCCATGTCTTTGTCCTCGCTCACATCGACCAGAAACGCGTCATAGAAGATATTGCTCCCCGCGAAGCCGATCGCCGAGATCACATAGACGACCAACAATCCCAGCCACCAGCGGCTTGGCACAAAGGCTAGCGCCAGCGTCGAGATCAGTCCCATCCACAGGAAGAAATTAAAATACATCTTCTTCTTGCCCTTATAGTCCGCCAACGTCCCAAGGATCGGCGACAGAATGACCAAGATGATGGTCGAAAACGAGTTGCCGAACCCCCAGTAGGCATTGGCCGTCACCGCCGGATCCGCCACTTTCCCCGCCAGGGCCGTCTTGGCGGAATCCATGAAATAAAGACTCATGATCGTCGATGTCACGATCATCGTGTAAGCTGAATTGGCCCAGTCGTACAAAATCCAGCTCTTCTCTTTCTTAGAAATATTCTTTAGCATAGGCTAAACCTCCCCGAATTTTCATTTTCTACATTTTTTAATCAACCTTGTTGCCATGCCGTCGCAGGTGACACAAATGATGATGAAAACGCTATTTCAACCTTTCTCATGTACAATCTCGCAAAAACGCCTCGATCACCTGCCCGTCAACCTCGCCGAGATCCACGTCGAGCAATCTTGCAAGCGTCGCGCCCTCATCGGCCAAGTTCATTGTCGGGATCGCGACATCCCTGTTAAAATCCGGCCCCTTCGCCATGAACAGCGTCCCATATCCGGGCAGGCGCGGGTCATAGCCGTGTACCGCCATCATGCGTCCGACCGGCGAATCGCCCTCATTCACCATCACATTCTCACTGAAACGCCGCCATTCATCGAGAAAATAAAAGCCTTCCGCCGCCTCAATCATCAGCGCGCAGCGCGGGTCAGCCCCCATCGCCGCCGCCTCGGCGCCGGTGTAGACCGCCGCGATGCCGTTCGCCTCATCCTTCTTCAACTCATTGAAGAGATCATACAGCTCGCCCTGCAGATAGCCGTAACCCCTGCGCAGATAGATATAGGCGCTGCCGTCACAATTTTTGCTGATCGCCCGCCAGTCCCTGACATGTCGGCCCTCCGTCTCCAGATACCCTTTCTCCCTCAGGAAATGGTTGAGATAGACGATCTTGTGCACATCCCTCTGATAATGGTCGCCGAGCAGCACAATATCCGTCTCCTCGGCCAGCCCCATTTTCTTCAACAAAAGCTGCAGCTCACCCAGACGCTTGTCATGGCGGTCGAGCGCCGCGAACGCCTGCGGCGATCTCACCCCGTAGAGATGGCGGGTCGTATCCACATCCGTCCAATGAACCAGCGTCAGATCCGGCTTGTAATGACTGATCGTATACAGCAGCGACGACTGCACAAAATTGTCCAGCGCCGGCTGCGACTTGCCGTCCATCAGATGGCCGAACATCAGATACATTTTGAGCTGATAGGGAATCGTGCCGTTGCGCATGGAAGTCAGAATCTGATTGGTCCACGGCCGGTTGGCAAATATTTCCGGCATATTGTACTGAATCTTCGACCGCGCCGTCACCGGCCACAGAAGCGCCGCCACTTTCATGTGATGCTTTTTTATGGCCTCGTCATAGAGCGTCGTGCCGCGGATATACTTGCGCTGCCAGAACCAGTCCGGCTGCGACGTATTCGGCATCACCAGCGTATTGTTGATGACCCCGTGCTTATTCGGCATACGCCCGGTCACGATCGTGACATGCGCCGGATAGGTGATGCTCGGATAGACGCTTTTCACATCCGTACACAGGCAAGCCCCGTCAAGAAACTCTGCAAAATTCGGCCGCGTTTTGAGATACTCAAAATCGGCGCTGCCGACGGCATCCAGAGAAATCACGATCAGTCTTTTTTTCTTTCTCATTATACCCCTCCCTCATCAATCACTTCAACACGCTCCCCATCCAGGGAGACGATCATCGCCGCACAGTTTTTCTGCAGGCCGCCGTACCAGAAATCTTTCATCTCAAGTCCTCTGAGATGCTTCATCATCGCCTTGTTGGATGTCCCGTGAGCCACGATCATGATGCGCTCGCTCGCGCCATGCCGGCCGCGAATATCATCGATAAACGATGCCGCCCGCGCACAGACCTCCGCCATGGATTCACCGCCCTGCGGCCGCTCAAAGGCCTCCGGATGGGAAAAGAAGACACTGTACCGAGGGTCGATGCCCTCGCTGTGAATATAGTGAAAACTTTTGCCCTCAAGGACACCGAAGTCCATCTCTCGGATACGGTCGTCACAGACAATCTCAAGCGCCCTGTCGCCCCGCAGAATGCAGGCTGTCTCATAGGCCCGCATCAGCGGACTGGAATATATCGCGTCAAACCGAATATCACTGATATCCTCCGCCACTTTCCGGGCAAGCGCGCGCCCCTCGTCCGTCAGCTCAATATCCGCGCTGCCCTGTATCTTGTGTTCCTTGTTCCAGACCGTCTGCCCATGCCTGAAAATATAAAGTTCCATATAGAATGCCTCTTACTCTTTTTGCGACAATAACATATTTACATATTCCCTTATTCCCGTCAGGAAAAATTCAGCCCCCTGTAATTGTTCTTGAACATCTTCCTTTGATAAAACAAAATAATCATCATAATCTGCATCACTTCGTATTTCAAATGCCTCAGTCAAAATTCTGGAATATTCCTTGCCAAAAATTCCAGATTTTACATACATTTTTTGAAAATATGCCATTACCCCGGAATGTTTCGAAAAATCAATACCTTCCAGTGCCAATAAACTCCTAATGCAGTGAAAAATCGCATAATATGATCGATTAACAGCTCCGCAATAATCTCCATTTTGTATCAAAATTTTTGCGGAGTTCAAACAATCTTCTGCTTTCTTTAAACGATAATAACATAAATCCTTTTTTCGGTCATCCATAAATTGTTACTCCCTCCCGCGCAATATTTTTATAAAATGGCAAAATCTCAACGTTATCCTCATAATATTTTCGATTTCTCAAAAGAATTGATAAAAACACCTCATATTCAAGAGATATATCACTTGCCATCTCCGCTGTTATACTGCGCAAGGCCCTTATTTCTTCAGTATTACAATCAAGGACAATCATAATATCTATATCTGATTCATCAACATTATCCCCACGGGCATATGAGCCAAATAAAATAATTTTTTTTAACTTACTGCCATAAAGCTGCTCGGAAGCGCTTTTTACTTTGCTGAGAACCACTTGCAATTTCGCATTTGAACACATCTCAATGTTCCCCCCTCTGACAGTACCCCTCTGCTTTTATTTTCCCCTGTCAGCGGATGATATCTATCACTTCCCCGATATACATGGTGTGGGGCTCCTCAGACGCATAATAATCCGCAACCACATCCCGCGGCATAGCGGCAGTGTCCAGATCCTGCCTGTAAATCTTTTTACAGAGGAGTGTCACTTCCGCCTCCTGAAATGTGACAGCGCTATCCAACGGCTTCGGCGTGAGGCCCGCCCGCGCCACCTTATCGCAGTCCCTTCCAGAGAGGGTTCCGAGCAGCCCCATCGCACGGCGGTATTCCTTCGGATAAAAACTGACCGTGAAATATTCGCTCGCGTCCATCAATTCATGCGTGTAACGGACAGGTTTGACATAGACCGTCGCCACGGGCTTGCCCCATAAAGTGCCAAGCCCGCCCCCGCCGATCGTCATCGTATTGTAACGCTGGGGCGTACCGGCCGTGAGCAGCGCCCAATCCTTTTCAAAAATTTGAAATGCATTCACATTAAAGTCCATCACAAAATCTCCCTTCCAAAAATAGACCTCTTCCCTCTCCGGAACGTTAAACCCCCAAAATTCGATAGAAACCGAAGATTTCCACTTCCAGTATACTAAAAAATATATAAAAAGTCACGAAAAAATTTCTGAAATCACTGTCTTTTATCAAAGTTTTAATAAATTAAGGCGCGCCCG
>CAYRDY010000104.1:0-6815 GCA_964423195.1 uncultured Catenibacillus sp.
TCCGCAGTCTGATGAAGGCAATGCAGTGGACGGCCGAGCATGCACTGGAAATATTGAATATTTCAGAAAATGAAAGAGGAAAATACGTTAGTATGCTGGAATCAAAGTAAAGATGAGAGAGCTATTCAATGGAGACGGCCCAGGGCCGTCTCCATGAAATTTCTCTGCTCTGCAAAAAAGATCCCCTACCATTCCTGCGACAAACTCCTGCGAAGCATCCGGCGATAAACCGGCCCATCCGGATCCGGTGGCGAAATGACTTCAAGCATTCCCTCCCGGATAAAATGCTCAATCCGCAGTGCGATCCATACATCGCCTATCCCCAGTTGGTACTTGCCGAGAATATCACCGATGAGTTTCGCCTCTGAGAACTCGGACTTCTGAGACCTCAGCTCACTCAGAATAAAACCGTCATATATGGCTTTCGGAGCACTTTGGAGCCTGCCATTCAGATGCACGCGCAGCGGTGCGTTTTCCTCCCGGAGGATCATCCACCGCAAAGAGAAAGCGTCCAACACAGCAGGCTTCACTTCCTGCTGCAAAGGGAGATACCGGCTCCAATTGCCGGGAGCAATATCTCCCCACGCGGTATAAGCGCGAAAGGTGCCGGACTCAGCAACCTCCCACTCCGGCAGCTTTACCGTATATACAAGGCCTCTGTCCGAGATTTTCCAGAGGTGCGCCATGAGCCAATAACATCCGCAGATCTCCTCAGGATTGTGGCTATACCAAATCCGCACCAGCTCCCCCTGAGCGGAGCGTCTCAAAATTTCCTGAAGTGAGCTCTTGGCCGTATCCATTCTCTCCTCAATATATCGCTGGGCATCATCGCTGCGAGACCAGAAAGAAAACTCTTGTTCCACGACCTTTAGCCGGCCGTCCCCAATCTCCATATCGGAGATATCTCCCATGCTCCACCCGACACAGATCGCAAAGACATCTGCGGGATTAACCGTTGCCACGCCCTGCCCATCGGGATTTTTGCTCTTTCCAAAGTGCTGAGCAGCTTTAAGGCTCCCATATGCATTTTCACTGAATACGACTTCAATCATGAGCTTCGTAACCTCCTATCTACGCCGTATTTCCTCCGGCATCGTGATTGGGCCATCGCCCGCGCTTTCAAATATTCATCTTACCACCGATGATCGGAAAAAGCTATATATTCTATTGATTTAATCCCCGTGCATATGGTATCATGTATCTGGGACATGAACCCCATACAAACGCAAGGAGGCTCTTATGTACGATAATAACCAGATGGCCTACAGCGTCAAGCTCTCAAAGATCGCTGAGATGGCCAAACTCAGACAGCTGAATCCGGAAGTCAAAGCCGACAGGATTTATATTCACGACGCGGGACTGAACCGCCCTGCCCTGCAGCTGGCCGGATTTTTTGATTTTTTCGACAACAGCCGTATCCAGCTGATCGGCAAGGTCGAACAGACCTATATCGAGCAGGTGTATGACGACGGCGGCACCGCGATGATCAAAAAAATCTTCGGGAAGGGTATTCCGGCAATGATTTACTGCCGCAATATCCAACCCACACAGGAGATCATCGAGCTGGGCACCCAGTACAACGTCGCGATCTACTCGACAGAACAGCACACAACGCAGTTCACCGGCAAACTGATCCATATCCTCAATGAGGAACTGGCGCCGCGCATCTCGATCCACGGCGTGCTGGTGGATGTCTACGGCGAGGGCGTGCTGATTCTTGGCGAGAGCGGCATCGGCAAGAGCGAGACCGCTCTGGAATTGATCAAGCGCGGACACCGCCTGATCTCGGATGACGTCGTTGAGATCAAGCTGGTCGGCGACGAACTGCTCTTCGGGCGCGCGCCGGACATTACCCGCCATTTTATCGAGCTCCGCGGCATCGGCATCATCGACGTGCGTTCCCTGTTCGGCGTCAACAGCGTCAAGGAATCCCAGAGCATTGACCTGGTCATCAAGCTCGAAGAGTGGGACCGCGAAAAAGAATATGACCGCCTGGGACTTGAGGACAAATATACGGAATTTTTGGGCAGGCAGGTCGTGTGCCATTCGATCCCGATCCGGCCTGGCCGCAATCTGGCCCTGATCGTGGAGGCCGCTGCGGTCAATTACCGGCAGAAACAGATGGGCTACAACGCGGCGCATGAGCTGTACCGCCGCGCGACCGCCAACCTGCAAAAAAAACACGAGGATCAGGACTGAGCGCAAAAATGGCAGAGCGCGACGGATGATTTTTCATTTTCTAAAAATACAATAGGCAAAGGATGGATTTAATCATGGGAAAAATTTGTTTCGGCATCGACGTCGGCGGGACGACCGTCAAGATTGGTGTTCTGACCGACGAAGGGCGCGTGATCGATATGTGGGAGATCCCGACGCGCAGGGAGGACAACGGCTCACATATCCTTGAGGATGTGGCCGCGTCCGTCAATAAGGCCATCTCCGACAACAGCTACAGTCGCGACGATATCGTCGGCGTGGGGCTGGGCATCCCTGGACCAGTCACCGAGGACGGCGTCGTCCTGGGCTGCGTCAACCTCGGCTGGGGCATCACACCGGCGGCCACGATTCTCAATGACCTGCTCGGTCTCCCCGTGAAGCTCGGCAACGACGCCAATGTGGCAGCGCTCGGCGAGCAGTGGCAGGGCGGCGGCAAGGGACACGACAGCATGGTGATGGTCACCCTTGGCACCGGCGTCGGCGGCGGTGTCATCATCAACGGCAAAATTCTGGCCGGGTACAGGGGCGCCGGCGGTGAGATCGGCCATATCCATATCGCCAGACCGGGCGACGAAATGGTCTGCGGCTGCGGGCTGACTGGCTGTCTGGAGACCCTGGCGTCAGCCACAGGCATCGTCAATCTGGCCAAGCGCAGCCTGGAGGATCCCGCGATCGAGACCAGGCTCAGAGACATCAAAGAGCTGACAGCCAAGGACGTATTTGACCTGGCCAAGGACGGGGATGCCTGCGCCAAGTCCGTCGTGGACAAGATGGTTGACTACCTCAGCGACGCGCTCGCCATCGTCGGCGTGGTCGTCAACCCGGAGATTTTTGTCATCGGCGGCGGCGTCTCAAAGGCCGGACAGTATCTTGTGGATCTGATCGAGACAGAATTCAAGAAAAGATGCTTCCACGCCCTGAAAAACACCGAATTCTCTCTCGCCACCCTCGGCAATTCCGCCGGCATGGTCGGCGCCGCCAGATTGGTGCTCCAATAGTGAGGATCCCGGTCAAAAGATTGATAGATTCAATCAATCGATATGCGCAATCAAAAGATTGATAGACACAATTAGAAAATTAACACAAAGGGGAACCGTTTTGAGTGATCCAAACGATTCCCCTTTTAGATTTATTTTATCATTTTATTCAGCGCTTCGTCCCGCCCGATAGCTTCTTTTACCCTAAGTTCTGGCGTCTTCACGTCTATTCAACGTTCAGCGCTTCATCTTGCTCTAATATCTTTTTGGCCACAGGTTTCGGCGGCTCCACATCATCAAACGCGAAAGCAAGCATCCCGTAAGCCGGAACATCCGCCTGAAATGAATACTCGTTCCAATCCCAGGCAATCTTTTCCGCCGTGATCGGCTTTGGATTCAGGAGATTTCCACCGCCAAACTTCTCCATGTCGCTGTTGAAGACTTCCGTGTAAGTCCCCGGACAGAGGCACGCGATGCGCTGCCGCCGGTACTCGACCGGTGAGAAATTAAAATGGAACAGAATGCACTGCTTTTTATTTTTTGACATGCGCACAAAGGTGATCATATTGTGGGAGACATCGCCGCCGAACACCCACCGAAAGCCCCGCGCGTCGCAGTCCAACTCGTACAGCGCCGGAAACGCCTTGTAAAATGCCAGCAACGCCCTGTAATAGTCATGCATCTGTCGGTGTTCCTTTTTGGTATCCAGCAGATACCAGTCAAGGCTCCGCTCCTCACTCCACTCCCGCAGCTGCGCGAAATCCTGTCCCATGAACAGAAGTTTCTTGCCCGGATGGGCGATCATGAAGCCGTAGGCCACCCGCAGATTGCCGAACTTGTCCTTCATATCGCCCGGCATCTTATTGATCATCGAGCACTTGAGATGCACCACCTCGTCGTGCGAGAGTGCCAGAATATAATTCTCGCTGAAAGCGTACATAAAGCTGAACGTCATCTCATTGTGGTGAAACTGCCGGAAATACGGGTCCACCTTCATATAATTCAGAAAGTCATGCATCCAGCCCATATTCCACTTGTAGGTAAAGCCCAGACCGCCATCCTCGGCCGGTCTTGAGACTTTCGGCCAGGCTGTGGATTCCTCGGCGATCATCATGCAGGCCGGATCTCTCTTTTTCAATATCGAATTTAAATGCTTTAAAAACTCAACAGCCTCATAATTTTTGTTGCTGCCGTCGCTGTTGGGGATCCACTGGCCGTCTTTTTTCCCGTAATCCAGGTAAAGCATAGATGCCACCGCGTCCACGCGCAGGCCGTCCACATGAAATTTTTCCAGCCAGAACAGGGCGTTGGCCACCAGAAAATTGAGGACCTGCGGCCTCGCGTAATTAAAAATGTAGGTGCCCCACTCGACATGTTCGCCCTTGCGCCAGTCCTCGTGTTCATAGACCGCTTCGCCGTCAAAACGGCCCAGACAGTGCGCGTCCTTCGGAAAATGTGCCGGCACCCAGTCCAGGATCACACCAATGCCCGCCTGATGCAGGTAATTGACCAGATACATGAAATCCTTCGGCGCCCCGTACCTGGACGTCGGCGCGTAGTAACCGCTGACCTGATAGCCCCAAGAGCCGTCAAACGGGTGCTCCGCGATCCCGATCAGCTCCACATGCGTATAGCCCATATACTGAATATATTCCGCCAGCTCCGGCGCAATATCCCGATAAGTCCTGAAGCCGCAGTTCGCCCCGCGCTCATCCTTCTTCCACGAGCCGAGGTGTACCTCATAAATCGCCATCGGCCTGTCATAGGACTGAGCCGATGCCTTATTCGCCTGCCAGGCATCGTCGGTCCACTCAAAATTCTTGAGATCCGTCACCACCGAAGCGTTTTCCGGACGCATCTGGCAATAGTTTCCATAGGGGTCCGACTTGTAGATAATCTCCCCCGCCGGTGTCTCGATGGCATATTTATACAGATCGCCGACCCTGACCCCAGGGATGAACAGCTCGAAGATACCGGTCGACTCCCTGGCCTCCATCAGATTTGCCCTCGGATCCCAGTCATTAAAACTGCCGGCGACGCCCACGCGCCGCGCGTTCGGCGCCCATACCGCAAAATAGACGCCGTCCTCGCCGTCCTCCGTCACCGGATGCGCGCCCATCTTCTCATATATCTCATAATGCCTGCCGTGGCCGAACAGATATTCATCCGTCTCCGTGATCCTGTGACTGCCCTTGTAAACATTTGCTTTCTCTCCCATGCAGCACCCTCCGATCATCCTTTTGCAGCACGCCATTTAAGGCTGGCGGCCACTGCCCAACGCCCCATCGCCAGATGAGTGTCTCACGCCTGCGGCCTGAGCATCTCGAAATCCTCCGCGAGCAGCCGGAACATCTTGGCCTCCTCATACTTATTGTCCAGCACAGTCATAAAAAGATTCATCCGGTTGCGCTCCTCAAGATTGAGAATCGCCGTGTCGGCAATGCCCGTGACATCCTCATAAAAAATCTCAATATTGTCGTCAAGGCATGCACGGAAATAATCCCTCAGCACCAGCGCCGCCTCCGGATCCAGTTCGTATCCCCGCTGCTCAATGTAACGCTTCGCCAGAGTCACCAGCTCCATCTCATTATATTTGTCGACGTTGATCACATTCAGGAACTTCGGGTGCAGTGACGGATGTCTTTTCCAGAAATTCGCCATCTCATCCTGAATACTTGAGAACACGATCGCCGTCTTCTGATCCTCTCTGTTGACATAGTCCTCGATGACCTTTGTGGCCTCATCCGACAGCAGATCCGCCTTCTCAATGATCAGGCAGCCGCCCTCCAGCTTCTCAAATATTTTTGAGAAATCCACCTGATTCAGATCGGAGGATTTCGCCCGCACGATCTTTCGCTTGTCGCACCGACCATAGGTATTGAGCGCCTTGGCGATGCCGAGCGCGATCTGGGATTTGAGGGATTTGTCTGCGGCCAGAACCACAAAATTGATATCATAAGGCGCCAGAATATCCACCGCGTCGGACCCCTCAAACCTGGTGAAAGTCTTTGTCAGCTGCTCCTTCACAGAGCCGACGTCCGGCACGGCGGCAAACAGGTCATTGGAGGTCTTGGATTCCTCAAACAGATGGCTGATAAACGATTTATCATCCTCCGTCCACTCCCGACCGCCGCCGTTCTCATTTTCCATGACCAACGCGTCATCCGAGCCGTCCGCGTCCAGATCCTCCTCGATCAAATCGTCGTCACTCAGGTCCTCCTCGACAAGATCGTCGCCGCTCAAGTCTTCCTCGACAAAATCGTCCGCGCTTAAGTCCTCCTCGACAAAATCATCTGCGCTTAGGTCTTCCTCGACAAAATCATCGTCACTTAAGTCCTCCTCAACAAGATCGTCGTCACTCAAGTCCTCATCGACAAGATCATCGTCACTTAAGTCCTCCTCGATCAAATCGTCGTCACTCAGGTCCTCCTCGACAAGATCGTCGTCGCTTAAGTCCTCCTCGACAAGATCATCGTCGCTTAAGTCCTCCTCGACAAGATCGTCGTCACTCAAGTCCTCATCGACAAGATCATCCGCGCTTAAGTCCTCCTCGACAAGATCATCCGCGCTCAAGTCCTCCTCGACAAGATCATCCGCGCTCAAGACCTCCTCGACCAGATC
>CAYRDY010000105.1:0-6811 GCA_964423195.1 uncultured Catenibacillus sp.
ATCGGGCAAATCGACGAGCGGCGGTACATGGATGCCTTCCAATACACAAGGGTCAGGAAGATTTTGAAATACGGCGTTGGATGCTACAAGAAAAGCTGCAGGGTCGCGCTCGACAAGTAAACGAAAAAATCAAATTCAAATCAGGTGATACCATGAGAATTTCAACAAAGGGGCGCTACGCGCTGCGCATGATGATCGACCTCGCCGAACATCAGGGGGAGGGCTTTATCGCGCTGAAAGATATTGCCAAACGGCAGGACATCTCAAAAAAATATCTTGAACAGATCGTGCCGGTGCTCAACCGGGCCGATTTTTTGCAGGCCAATCGTGGTTTTCAGGGCGGTTATCGGCTATCCCGCTCGCCGGATAAATATACGGTAGGCGACATTCTGCGGCTGACGGAGGGGAGCCTCGCGCCCGTAGCGTGCCTTGACCAGTCCCCGCTTACCTGCGAGCGCGCCGCGACTTGCGTGACCCTGCCGATCTGGCAGGGCCTGAACAAAGTCATCAACGAATATCTGGACGGCATTACCCTGCAGGATATTCTGGATCAGCAGGCGCAGTGTGCCGCGGATAATTACGTCATATAAATTTGGAGCGGCGGCCTCTCCCTCTTTGCAAACACTATCCATGGACGTTCCGTTTTTCGGAGGGAAAGCCGGATTCATCAGCCGAGCGTTGCTGCCGGGATGGTTTGGTTTTTGCGGATAGCCTTTTCACCATATTTTTCTGCATAGGCATCCATATCCAGCGAAATGAGGCTGACAAATCCATCTGGTTCATCCGGATGGACATCCTGCAAGCGGCTGGCAGCTGGCGTAGGTTTCCCGTCCTCCAATTCGTCCAATACCCATCCGGAGGCAGCATCTGCTGCCATGGCAATAGCATCCGCCAAGGATTCACCCTCCGTCACACAGCCAGGGAGATCAGGAAATTCGACGGTAAAACCGGAATGATCATTACACGGATAAAAACATGCTGGGTAAACCAATTTCACTTTATCTCTCCTCCTTGCCTGAATTGCAGGCGGGATTATTTCATCCCTGCCTCTGAGATCATTTTCTCAATGTCTCTTGGCGTCATGTCCAATCTCCTTATAAAAGATATTATGCGCATAATGCGCATGTATGTCAATGGCTTTTAGAATTTTTAATATTTTTAGACACCATGCGGTTGCATTGTACCTTTTGGATGCGCCAATGCATTTCGCCAATACATTTTGTAAAATTTGTAAAATTGCTGCAAAATCATCATTTTTATGGTTGACATTTACGTGTTGATGTAGTATGATATAAAAACATATTAAACACATAGGTTTTATATATTATTAAAACAGGAAAGAGGGAATTTTCAATGGGCAAGAAATACAGATTTGAGACGATTCAGCTTCACGCAGGTCAGGAGCATCCGGATCCGGCGTCAGACGCAAGGGCGGTGCCGATTTATCAGACGACCTCCTATGTCTTCAGGAACTCCGCGCACGCGGCGGCTCGCTTCAACCTTACCGATGCCGGCAATATCTATGGCCGTCTTACCAACTCCACCGTTGACGTCTTTGAGCAGCGCATGGCCGCGCTTGAGGGCGGCGTGGCGGCATTGGGCGTCGCCTCCGGCGCCGCGGCTATCACCTACACCATCTTGAACCTGGCCAACGCCGGCGACAATATTGTCTCCGCGAAGACCATTTACGGCGGCACCTACAATCTCTTTGCGCACACGCTGCCGCAGTACGGCATCACCACCACTTTCGTGGACGCCGACGAGGAAAATGCTTTTGAAAACGCGATCAACGACCGGACGAAAGCTGTCTTTATCGAGACCATCGGCAACCCGAATGCCACCCTGATCGACATTGAGGCTGTGGCCAAAATTGCCCATGCGCACAAGATCCCTCTCGTGGTGGATTCGACCTTTGCCACCCCGTATCTGGTACGCCCGTTTGAGTACGGCGCCGACATCGTCGTTCACTCGGCCACAAAATTCATCGGCGGGCACGGCACCGCCATCGGCGGCGTGATCGTCGACAGCGGCAAATTTGACTGGGAGGCCAGCGGCAAATTCCCGGCACTGGTCGAGCCGAACCCAAGCTATCACGGCATCAGCTTCACAAAAGCTGTCGGCCCGGCCGCCTTTGTGACCAAGATCCGCGCCATCCTGCTGCGCGATACCGGAGCCACCCTGGCGCCGCTGCACGCGTTTTTGTTCCTGCAGGGACTTGAGACATTGTCGCTGCGCGTTGAGCGGCACGTCGAGAACGCGCTGAAAGTGGTCGATTTTCTCTCCAAGCACCCTCAGGTGGAGACGGTCAACCATCCGTCCCTTCCGGATCATCCGCATCACGAATTATATAAGAAATATTTCCCGAACGGCGGGGCGTCCATCTTTACATTTGACATCAAGGGTGACTCCCAGAAGGCGCAGGATTTCATCGACCATCTGGAGATCTTCTCCCTGCTCGCCAATGTCGCCGATGTGAAATCGCTTGTCATTCATCCGGCAACCACCACGCACTCACAGCTCAACGAGCAGGAGCTGCTTGAGCAGGGCATCAAGCCGAACACCATCCGCCTCTCCATCGGCACCGAGCATATCGATGATATTATCGAAGACCTGAGCCAGGCCTTTGATGCGGTCAAATAAATAAAATTTGCCGTTTTTTCGTAAAAATCAACCAAAATTGCCAGGAGGCAGTGAAAACAACTGTTTTCACTGCCTCCTGTCGCCATAGTCTCACTCGCCCACAGAGATATATTTCTGCTTCAGTTCCTTGAGATTTGGGATCTGACCCGACGGCGCCGCTTTTGTCTTGATCTCCGTGGAGTGCTCAAGCTTGCCGGCCCAGCGGAATCTTGACCGCGCCTGCTCCTCCTCAGAGAAATGAACGCGGATCTTCTTGTCCTCGACAATCAACTCGCCGCGGATGCCGCAGACCGGACATTCCACAGCCATACCATCGTGCATCACCTGCAGGAGGTCGAGATGGCAGACAGGACAAATGCCCTCCTCATCGCCGCGCCATTTGGTGCGCTCCTCCTCAGTCTCCGCCGCAAGCGCATCCACGATATGCTGCCCGACTTTGGCCATCCTGTCCATGACCTTCTGATTGCCGAGCACATGCTCGTAGGCCATCGCCCCGTGATACTGATATTTGTCGATGACGTCCATGCCCATAGACATCGGGAATTCGTACATGATCGGCTCGGCCATCGCCAGCCAGTTCTTGGTCATCGCGCCGCCGACCGTGATCAGCGCCACCACGCGCTTCTTGAAGCTGCGCTCATCCGGAAGCTGGCTCTTGTCCTTGCCGGCCGCCAGCCCCTCGTCGTAGGTCGCTTTTCTGAATGTCACGTCATGCGATGGCCCCATGCGGTCGCAGACCACCTTGAAATTGCCCGTCGGTGACGTCTCATAAACCGGTGATCCGACAATGATGGCGTCCGCCTCCATGATCGCCTCGTCGAGAATGTGAAAATCATCCTTTAGCGGGCATCCACCTTTGCCGCGGCCGGAAATCATGCCGATGACACAGGAAATGCAGCCCGTGCAGATATGGATGTTCAGGGCATCCGCGCGGATGAATTTGATCTCGTGCCCGGCCGCCTCGCACTCAAGCAGGGCATGCTTGACCATGACTTCGGTGTTGGACATCTTTCTGCCAAACGAAATCCCTAAAACTTTTTTCTTCTCCATCGTAAACCTCCTGATATATTTAAATCCGTGCGCCCAGCTCCGAATGAGCTCCACAAACGTTACCTGTACAGTTAGCTCCGCCCAGGCGCCCTCACGGCACACAAAAGGTCTCACTTAGTGCTGCTTCATTCCTGACCTGACACGGTTCATGAGTTTCTGTTGCGTGAGACCCGGACTTCATCACCACTTATACAGGGCAGCTTCGCAAAGACCCATCCTCGGCGAGGGCATCACCCCTGCTATAGCGGATTGCAGGCGACAGGGCACCGCTATCTCCCCGGTTGCACGGAAGCTTTATGGCAATGATTTTCATACACCGCACACGCGGCGCGACTCCATTGGGAGCCGTTTGCTTTAATATACTCTGATTCAGGGGCAGTGTCAAGCCCCGCCGACATGATTTCATTTACAAACGCGCATTCAGCCAGTTCAGGATGTCCACATACACCACCGCGCGGTCCGTCTCATTTAATATCTCGTGGCGATCATTCTCGTAGAGCTTCATCGTCACATCCTCCAGCCCCGCCTCTCTGTAGCGCTCATAGGTCGCTTTGACGCCCCGGCCGTAGTTTCCTACCGGATCCATCGCGCCGGACACGATCAGCACCGGCAGATCACGTCGCACTCTGCGCATCAGCTCACGCCTGCAGGCCATTGAGATCAGCGTGAAAAGATCCCGGTAGCCGGCCAGTGTGAATGTAAATGTGCAGTCCTCCCTGGCTGCATACGCCTTCACGATCTCTTTATCTTTTGTCAGCCATGCATACGGCGAGTTATCCTCGGCAAACTTTTCATTATAACGCCCAAAGGCAATCTTTGTGATCAGTGCGCTCCGGTATCTCCAGCCCTTAAACAGCGCCATGACCGTCGACAGCCCTTTGCCGAAAGCCGTCATAATCGCCGGCTGACTGCCAGTGCCCATGATGATCGCGCCGTCTATCTCGTCACTGTATTTCGACATCATATTCCGGGCAATAAATGATCCCATACTGTGGCCGAGAATAAAATACGGCACGCCGGCAAATTCGCGCTCCGCATGCTTCTTCAGGCGATAATTGTCACCGATCACATACGCGGCGCCGTTTTTCTCGGCGAATATCCCGTATTCCTCAGCAGTTCTGGCTGTCTTGCCATGTCCCAGATGATCCTCGCCCGCCACGGCATAGCCATGATCACACAAAAATCTGGCAAAATTATCGTACCTGTCCACATACTCCGTCATTCCATGGATGATCTGGACAAAACCTATGACCTCCCGATTCTGCGGCCGCCACATGACGCCGTGAATTTTGTGAATACCGTCACACGAATTAAAACAAAAATATTTCTTTGTCACCATCGAAAAGCGCCTCCTCGTCGCGTCAACTCTTAACAGTTCAACCAAATCAAAACGGATACTGCATCAAGTTTACCATATTTTTTCCGCTATTTCAAATAATATCGGCATTTACCGCCAATTTTTATTATTTTCATTCGGCGCCCTTTTCATCTGTCTCGCTGTCATCTCTGACCTGCTGCGGGTTTGAGAGGTCAAACTTCAGTGTCACCTTAAACAGATCACCGTCCAGGTCGATCACAAATTCCCCGCCGTGCAGCTCAGTCAGGCTCCGGGCTATGGATAGGCCCAGTCCGCTGCCCTCCGTCGTCCTGGATGCGTCACCGCGGACAAAGCGCTGCGTCAGTTCCTCCGCGCTGATATTGAGTTGTGCGCTCGACACATTCTTCATAACGAAACAGGCTTTGTTTTCCAGGACATACAAATCCACGTAAACCCGTGTGTTTTCCAGGGCATATTTGTAAGCATTGTTGAACAGGTTATCAAGCACCCGATACAGCCGACGCCCGTCGGCCTTGATCATCATCGACGGCTCCCGGCAGCTAAGCACGATCTTCAGGCCTTTCCCCCGAAATTTTTCCTCATACGTCCCGACTGCCTGCACGGCCAGTTCCACCAGGTCAATATGATGCAGATCCAGGACAATGTTCCCCGATGATACCCGTGACGCCTCCACCAGGTCATCCGTCAATTCTTTGAGGCGCTTTGATTTCATATCCAAAACCTCAATATACTCTCGCATCGGCTCCTCGGTAATGTTTTCCCGCTTCATCAGGTCGACATAATTGATGATCGATGTCAGCGGCGTCTTAATATCGTGCGAAACATTGGTAATCAAATCGGCTTTCATGCGCTCGCTCTTGGTGCGCTCATCCACCGCGGCATTTAGGACGTTGCCGATATTATTGATGTCCTCGGCAAAGTCACGGAAAATGCCCGTCATCTCTGAAGCGTCAATCTTGTACTGCAGATCGCCGGTCGCGATCCTGTGCGCGCCCTTCCTGATATCCTGAATATGGACAAGTTTACACCCCACGTAAATCAATTCGCAAATATAAATGACCATCACGCACAGTGCCCAGAAGACATTTTTGTCCATGAAAACCGAATACATCAGGATGTAATCCACAATTCCCACCCCGAAAGCCAGAATGATGTATTTGTGCAGCAGATGATTTTTTACAAAACCGCGCCAGACCACACGAGCACCGCTGTAAATCTTATAAATGAGAGAATTTTTCAGCAATGTGTGCGCTTTCATCCTGCGGGCAAGGCTTAACAGCCCTAAGACGCTTGCCGCGTAAATGGCCGCCAGGCAGATTCCTATTCTTAAGAAATCCGCGTTCCTGAAATCACCCGACCGGTACAGCCGGAGCATATAGTCTACTAATATACAGGCTGCCGGCAAAATGACCAGAAAAAGAATGGCCGCTGCCAACTCCGTAAACAGTTTATCAAACAGCAAGAGCTGAATACCTTCTTTTTTTCTGCTGTGGCCGGCCGAAACCATCAGCCATACGAGGCTGGTCGCCATCACCAGAAACGCCAGGATGCCAATGGCAGCCATCCAACCGTCCCATTGGATCACGTTTCTGAAGTCGATAAAATCATTATAAAACGCATCGCCTGCCGCAAGCTGCCCCGGCACATACGTAAAAATATAGCCGACTTTTCCGGCAAGCAGTATTTCATCATACCCGTAAAAATACGTAAAATTTGTAAAATTTGAGCCATATTCAATCGCGCCGTTTTTAGCAGGCGGGGCATCCGCCTCAGGCGCCGCGC
>CAYRDY010000106.1:0-6550 GCA_964423195.1 uncultured Catenibacillus sp.
ACCGGCGGCAATCTGTTTTGTTTCCTTGCACAGCCGGTCAAAGTCCGCCATGAGCAACAGGCTTTTCTCATAGAAATGTTTTCCGGCGGGCGTCAGAGAAAAATGCCGACTTTCCCGTTTTAGCAGCTCTGCCCCGAGCTCCCGTTCCAATGCCTGGATCTGCTGGGAGATCGCGGACTGCGAAATGTAATATTCTTCCGCCGCTTTGCTGAAGCTGCCGAGGCGCACAACAGCTTGAAAATAACGAATTTGTCTTAACATGGACGCTACCTCTTGCTTTCTGGAGTGTAATGCCTGCGCCGCTCTCAAAAAATGGCCTGTTCGGCTACCGTGATAAGTGTGGCCCATTCATGGCAATACATCATGTTATCCCGTTTTTTTTCAAAATCACTTGACAAATGCGGGAAAATGTGCGGCCTCATCGAATGGCCGGTATGGCTGCTGATCCTGTGTCTCCAGATAATCCCTCTGCAGCTGATCATTCGCTTTTTTTATTTCCTCCTCAAGCTCTCTGGCCGAGAGCAGCGCGCATCCCTGACTTCGGATGATCACCTGTTCCAACCCGTCCGAGGTGGCGACGATGATTTTGAATTTTTTTGCGTTCTCATGGGCAAATTTTTCGATGTACTGATCAGCGGTTTCCGCCTCTTTTGTATAGACCACCCGAATATTTTTATAGTCAAAAGCCTCGGTGACATGTCCCGCCACCTGATAGGCGTCAAAAACCACCATCAGCCTGCATCTGCGGATGGCCTGATAATTGCACAGCGTATCCATGAGGCTGACCCTGGCGCCGTCCATATTGTCGTCAATCATATCCCTGAGATCGTCCCATGCGTGGATCATATTATAGCCGTCCACCAGCAGATATTCTTCCTGTGCTGCCACAGGCTTATAGGTATAGGTCCTGGCTTCCGCCTGCGCCGGCTTTGTCTGGGCCAAACGCTTTTTCGACCATTTCCCGCGGGCATTCACTCGCCGGTTAGCATAAAAAGTCCGGGAAAAAATCGCGTCCACCTCCTCCGCGTCGATCCACGCCTCCTCCGCCTTGCCGGCCTCCGGTTCGTCCGCTGCCCCGCCGTAAAGATTTTGGGGTTCAATATCTACCCCGCCGTATTGCTGTGCAAACGCCCTCAGGGCACTCTCCACATGCATATAATTCTTGACTTCATTCCACGGGACGTTGAAGCCCGCGCCGTGGGCGCAGAAGACGGATTCGGATGGATTTTCGGTATCGCGCGACGGGTCATAGCCTCTGGCCGCGATCACCTCCCCGGCATTGCGGCACGGCTCATAATCCCTGAAGCTCAAAAAGATCCGTCCAGCACCGCGGGTATAGGCAGTGACTTCCTTTTGATAATCACGGACTGCCGCCACAGGCACCTTGCCCTCAAGTACCGCCTGTTCCTCGTCCTGCGACGTCGTCTGAAACGAGGCGTTCATTTTTTCCAGATCCGTCATGGCACGACCGACCATCTGCGCCGGAATCTCCAGCCGGAAATCATCATACGGCTCCAGCAATACCGACTGCGCCTCCATCAGTCCCTGGCGCAGCGCCCGATAGGTCGCCTGCCGGAAATCGCCGCCCTCGGTATGCTTCAAATGCGCCCGTCCGGACGCCAGAATGATCTTCATGTCGGTGATCGGATAGCCTGCCAGCACGCCGACATGCGTCTTTTCCGCCAAATGTGTGAGTATCAGCCGCTGCCAGTTGCGGTCCAGCACATCCTCACTGCAGATGCTGCCAAATTCCAGGCCGCTGCCCGGCACTCCCGGCAGCAAAATCAGATGAACCTCGGCATAATGCCGCAGCGGCTCAAAATGCCCGACGCCCTCCACGCAATTCGCGATGGTCTCCTTATAGACAATGCGGCCTGTGTCAAAGGTCACATCGACGCCAAAGCGCTCCGCGATCAAACTCTGCAGTATCTCGGTCTGCACCTCGCCCATGAGCTGTGCCTGGATCTCCTGCAGCTGCTCATCCCACACAATGTGCAGCTGCGGCTCCTCCTCCTCAAGCTGGCGCAGCTTTGGCAGCAAGACGGCAGGATCCGTCTCATGCGGGAGGATCATCCTGTAGGTCAGCACCGGCGAGAGCAGCGGCGCTCCGGAGGCGCTCTCCGCGCCGAGTCCCTCGCCTGGCCTCGTCCCCGTCAGGCCGGTCACCGCGCAGATCTCGCCCGCATGGGCTTCACTGACCGATTCAAACTTTTCCCCGGAATAGACGCGGATCTGATTGACTTTTTCCGTGACGCCCGCCGCCTGCGGGATAGACGCCCGCACCTTCAGACTGCCTCCGGTGACCTTCATATGGGTCAGGCGATTCCCCTGCGCGTCCCGGCTGATCTTAAATACCTTTGCCCCAAAATCCCCGCCGTACGCCGGCGGCATCATGTATTTGACAAAACCGTCCATCAAGGCCTCAACGCCCTGCAATTTCAGAGCGGAGCCAAAATAGCACGGAAAGATAATCCGCTCCGCAATCATTTCCCGAAGCATTTCCAAGTCGATGCTTCCCGTCTCCAGAAAAGCCTCCATCGCCGCCTCATCGCACATGGCAGCCTGATCAAAAAAATCTTCTGAGTGATCCTCTGTAAAATCGACACAGTTGTCGCTCAGCTTCTTCCTAAGTTCCGCGAGCAGCTCCGCCCTGTCCGTGCCGCTCTGATCCATTTTATTGATAAATAAAAATACCGGAATCCCGTATTTCTCCAGAAGCCGCCACAGCGTCCGCGTGTGCCCCTGAACACCGTCCGCGCCGCTGATGACAAGAACCGCGTAATCCAGCACCTGCAGGGTGCGCTCTGTCTCCGCCGAAAAATCGACATGCCCCGGCGTGTCCAGAAGCGTAAACCTCGTATCACCCGCCGTAAATATCGCCTGCTTTGAAAAAATCGTGATGCCTCTGGCACGCTCAAGCGCCTGATGATCCAGAAAGGCATCCCTATTGTCCACCCGTCCGAGTTTTCGGATGCTGCCGCTCAGATACAGCATCGCCTCCGACAGCGTCGTCTTTCCCGCATCCACATGGGCGAGAATACCCAGGCAGATATGCTTTTCTATACGGCTCTCAGGCGTTTGACCCATAAAAGTGCTCCCTCCTCGTGCGTCCCGTCTTCCCTGACAGTGTCCCGAAATTCCTCCTCAACGGAAGATTTGCCGCAAAAAGAAATTGCCGCAAAAAATAAAAGGGGCTGTGAAAATCCGGCATCTAAAAGACCGCCGTTTCACGACCCCTTCAGGCAAGCTAACAGGGGGATTCGAACCCCCGACCTACGCATTACGAGTGCGTCGCTCTACCGACTGAGCCATGTTAGCTGACTGAAATGTATTATACATGATCATCTGAGAAAAGTCAACGGCAAAATCAAAGATCATCCGATTAATCTGCGCCGTTGCCGAGTCTTTTCTTTCCCCGAAGTTCCCTGAAAAAATCGCTCAGCAGCGCTGAACACTCCGCCGCCAGCACGCCCGTCGTGAGCGCTGTCTGATGGTTAAACCCCTCCGCCTGCAATAAATTCATCACCGAACCCGCGCAGCCCGCCTTGGGGTTCATGGCTCCGACCACCACTCGATCGGCCCGCGCCTGCACAATCGCACCCGCGCACATCGGGCACGGCTCAAGGGTCACATAGACGGTGCAGCCCTCCAGCCGCCAGTCGCCGATGTAGTTCGAGGCCTTCTGTATGGCCAGCAGCTCCGCGTGGGCAAGGGTGCTCTTTCTCTTATTGCGCTGATTGTACCCGCGGCCGATGATCTTGTCCTGAAAGACGATCACGCAGCCGACCGGCGTCTCGTCGATGGCCGCCGCCTTCCTGGCCTGGCGGATGGCCTCTCTCATGTACTTTTCATCTGTCGTCATTTTTATAGCCTCACTGAAGCTCGACCTTCACCTTGTCAAGATGCCAGATATCCCTGACGTACTCCTCGATCGTTCGGTCCGATGAGAATTTGCCGCTGTTGGCGGTATTCAAGAGAGCCATCCGCGCCCAGGCCATTCTGTTCTTGTAGGCCTGGTTCACGCGCTGATGCGCCTCCGCATAGGCATGAAAATCCATCAGCGTGAAGTACACGTCCGCGCGGTCATAGCTGGTGCCGTCCAGAAGGGAGGTGTAGATCTCGCGGAACATATTCTTGTCGCCGCCGGAATAGGTGCCGTCCACGAGCTGTTCCAGCACACGCCGGATGTCCGGATCGCGGTTGTAGATCTCGCGCGGATAATAGCCGCCGTTGGCCTCGTAGGCCATGACCTCCTCGGAGCTGAGGCCGAAGATAAAGGCATTTTCTATGCCGACCTCCTCGACGATCTCCACGTTCGCGCCATCCATCGTGCCGAGCGTCACAGCCCCGTTGAGCATAAACTTCATATTGCCCGTGCCGGACGCCTCCTTGGAGGCGGTCGAAATCTGCTCGGACACATCGCTGGCCGCAAAAATGATCTCCGCGTTGGACACGCGATAATCCTCGATAAAGACGACCTTGATCTTGCCGTCGATGGACGCGTCGTTGTTGATGACGTCGGCGACCGAATTGATCAGTTTGATGGTCTGTTTCGCGCGCTTATATCCGGCAGCCGCCTTGGCTCCGAAGATAAAGGTAGTCGGATAGAAATCCATATCCGGATTGTCTCTCAATTGATTATAAAGATACATCACATGCAGAATATTCAGAAGCTGGCGCTTGTATTCGTGCAGGCGCTTGACCTGAACGTCAAAAATCGAGTTCGGATCGACTTCGATATTGTTGTGCTCTTTGATATATTTTGCCAGACGCACCTTGTTCTGGTACTTGATCGACATAAACTCCTCAAGCGATTCCTGGTCGTCGGCAAATTTTTCCAGCGCTTTGATCTGATAGAGGTCCGTCATCCACGCATCCGAACCGATCTTCGCCGTGACCCAGTCGGCCAGCAGCGGATTGCCGTGCGCGAGAAATCTTCTCTGAGTGATGCCGTTGGTCTTGTTGTTGAATTTCTCCGGCATCATCTCGTAGAAATCTTTCAGCTCGCGGTTTTTGAGAATCTCCGTGTGCAGCCTGGCCACGCCGTTGACCGAAAAGCTGGCAACGATCGCCAGATTGGCCATGCGCACCTGGCCCTCGTACAGAATCGCCATGCTGCGAATCTTTCTGTACTGATTCGGATAGCGATCCTCGATCTGAGCCAGAAAACGCCTGTTGATCTCCTCAACGATCTGATACACGCGCGGAAGCAGGCGCATGAACAGGTCGACCGGCCATTTCTCAAGGGCCTCGGCCATGATCGTGTGGTTTGTATAAGCGCAGCATTTGGTGGTCACGTCCCATGCCTCGTCCCAGTCAAGGCCATAGTCATCCATCAGAACGCGCATCAGTTCCGGCACTGCCACCGTCGGATGCGTGTCATTCATCTGGATGACGACCTTCTCATGCAGCTTGCGCACATCGTCGTGATGTTCCATGTACTTGGACACGGCGCGCTGGACGCTTGCCGACACGAAGAAATACTGCTGTTTTAAGCGCAGCTCTTTGCCGCTGTAATGGCTGTCATTCGGATAGAGGACCTCGACGATATTTCTTGCAAGATTCTCCTGCTCCACCGCCTGTCGGTAATTGCCCTTGTCAAATGAGTCCAGATTGAACTCAGAGACGGCCTGAGCATCCCAGATGCGCAGGGAATTGACCACGTTGTTGCCGTAGCCGATGACCGGCAGATCGTAAGGCACGGCAAGCACCGACTGATAGCCGTCCTGGATGAAACGGTTGCGCTGTCTCTCGGCATCCCACTCGATGCGCACATAACCGCCAAATTTGACCTCCACCGTGTATTCGGGGCGCTTAATCTCAAACGGATTGCCGTTCTTGAGCCAGTTGTCCGGCACCTCGATCTGATAGCCGTTCTCAATCTTTTGCTTAAACATGCCGTATTTATAGCGAATGCCGCAGCCGTAGGCCGCGTAGCCCAGCGTCGAGAGCGAGTCGATGAAGCAGGCGGCCAGCCTACCGAGACCGCCGTTGCCGAGTGCCGCGTCCGGCTCCTGATCCTCGATGGCATTGATGTCAAAGCCCAGCTCCTCCATCGCCTCCTTGATATCCTTGTAGAAGCCGAGATTGATCATCTCATTTCCAAGGGCGCGGCCCATCAGAAATTCCATCGACAGATAATAGACTGTCTTGACATCCTGTTTTTCGTATTCTTTGTGCGTGGCGATCCAGCGGTCGACGATATCGTCCTGGACCGACATGGCCACCGCCTGGAAGATCTCCCTCGGACTGGCCTTGTCAATCGTCTTTCTTGAAATCATCTTCACGTTGAAAAGCACTTCTCTCTTGAACTGCTCCTTGTTAAATGTCTTGTTGATCGTGTCATTGTCCACTTTATTCTTGATAACTACAGGACTACTCATAATGATCTCCTTTCGCAACAGTTCAAACCTGTCTTAAACTGTTATCTCTTCCCGTGACCTTAGCCTCTCTTTGCCACGCTTAAAGTGACATCCTCGCCGTTAATGCGCCACGCTTTCACATACCCTTTCGGGCATCCCGTATCCAATGCGCCTTCGGCGCCGCGGGC
>CAYRDY010000107.1:0-6398 GCA_964423195.1 uncultured Catenibacillus sp.
ACTGCTGAACGGCAACGGAGTTATCGACAAAGGTTTCAAAGGAAACGATGAGTTAGGCTCAATTTACGATGCGATTTTCGGCATGCAGTGAGTTTTGCGCGCTGAAGGACGCGATGTCTAGAAGAAAATATTTTTAAGAGACGGCCTCCCTGATGGTCATGGCGCACTGTCGGGAGGCTTTTGCTGTGTTCATTGTGTCAAATGAAAGTTTCAAAGGCGTAGATGGCGGCGAAGTCGGCGGAAGGATGCGAAAGCCGGCGGGAGGATGTGAAGCCGGCGGGAGGCTGCAAAGCCGGCGGGAGGCTGCAAAGCCCCAGAGGCCGCCGTAACTCATGGGCGCGGATCGGGTGAGCAGACAAAGAATGTCCGAAAAAAATGCCCGTGTTCTGTGGCGAAAGGCCACATTATACATTTATATTATAAAGATCTTCAGCAGCAGTGTCATCTGTCTTTTCACAGCCTGGCGCAGGTCATAACTGCCGTCATTGGTGCACCAGTGATAGACCTGTCCGCGGGCGGCGATCATGAGAAAGAGGCTGATTTCCTTGGCGTTCATGTCGCTGTGGACAATATCTTTCTCAAGTCCCTCTTCAAATATGGAAGTGAGCAGCGGCATCATGCCGGTTTCCGACTCGCGATCAAAGCATTTATTCCGCGAATTATATAAAATTTTGGTGAGCTTGATATTTGTGATCTCACAGCTATATTTTGCGTAATAGTCAAAAAAGAGGAGAACTTTTTCCCGAAGATCCGTGACCTTCAGGAGATTTTCCTTGACGGTTGTCTCAAAAAATTCATCGGCGATCAGATAGGTCTCATAATAGACATCCAGTTTGGTCGCATAATAATTATAAAATGTACCGATAGATACGTGGGCTTTTTTGACAATGTCCCGGATCGTGATCTGATCAAAATCCTTTTCATCCAGCAGCTTGAGCGCGGTATTAAATAAGAGCTGCTTCGTCTCTCTGGCCTGTTCTTTTCTGGTCAATTTCATCTCAGACATAAGACATCCCCATCAATCATTCAGATTTAAAAAATTAGATTTAGAAAACCATAGAATTCTGCTCTGATCATCCTTTGAGCCGAATCTTTGCGGCGCCGGCGGCGCGTCCATAGGGAGCGGCCACGTGAGTTTGCTTCCCGCAGGCATTTGCCGCGGGTCACAGGTTTAGTATAACAGATGGCGATGGCATTTTGCAATTTGAACTTGCGGGCATAATAGACAAAATGTATATGGTGAACTTGTTCACTCTGGCGAAAATAAAATTACCCCTTGAAATGACGCGCAGTCAATGACATAATAAACTAAATATGAACATGTTCAATGAACACGCTCATCGAATTTGTCCGGAAAGTCCCGGACGGCAGTCGTGTGGCGCAGGCTCGCTTGCAAGGCTGCATGGACACGCGTGCCCTCTGGGTATTTGAAGGGCAAAAATGATTTGATCACAGTAGGAGGGACATTTTATGGCAGAGTTTATCACTGCCGCGGAAGCGGCGAGAAAGATTCCGGACGGCGCGACGATCGGTGTCGCGGGCATGGGTCTGTCCGGCTGGGCGGAGGAGATCGGCTGCGCGATCCGCGACAGCTTTAAGGAAACCGGTCACCCGTGCGATCTGAATTTAAAGCAGGGCAGCGCGATGGGCGACTGGGGGAAACGAGGCGTCACCAGGCTGGGAGAGGCAGGTCCGGGACTTGTGACCCGCTGGTCCGGCGCGCATGTCGGCTCGGCGTTTACGCTCAGTGATCTGGCGGTCAAGAATCAGCTACAGTGTCACTGTCTGCCGCAGGGCGTGATAGTCAATCTGTGGCGCGAGATCGCGGCGGGCAGACCGGGACTTCTGACGAAAGTGGGCCTTGGCACCTTTGTTGATCCGCGTGTCGAGGGCGGGAAGATGAACGCGTGCACGACGGATGAGCTGGTGGAACTCGTCCATTTTAACGGGGAGGAATATCTCTTCTACAAGAGTTTCAAGCTGGATGTCGCGATTCTGCGCGGCACCACCGCGGATGAAAACGGCAATATCTCTTTTGAACATGAGAGCATCATCAATGAGGGACTCGCCGTCGCCAGTGCCGCCAAAAACAGCGGCGGTATCGTTATCGTGCAGGTCGAGTATCTGACAAAGGGCGGGACGATGAATCCGAAGGACGTCAAAATTCCGGGCATCCTTGTGGATTATGTCGTAGTGGCGACCGACAAGGATGCCTGCTGGCAGGCCGAGGGCGTCTATTATGAACCGGCCTTTTCGGGACAGATTAAAAAGCCGTTGGCGGCGATCGAACCGCTGCCTTTTAATGAGCGAAAGGTTATCTGCCGCCGCTGCGCGATGGAGGTGCGAAGGGGTGATGTGGTCAATCTGGGCGTGGGCATTCCGGCGGATTTGTCCAAAATTATCGCCGAGGAGGGCCTGCTCGATGAAATCACGATGAGCACGGAGTCCGGTATTGTCGGCGGTATTCCGAGCGCTCTGCCGAATTTCGGAAGCGCATACAATCCGGAGGCGACGATCGAGCACGGGGCGATGTTTGATCTGATCGACGGCGGCGGATTGAATATGACCTGTCTTGGAATCGGGGAGGTTGATCAGTACGGCAATAACAATGTCAGCAAATTCGGCGCGAGACTGACCGGCCCCGGCGGGTTTATCAATATCACTCAGGCGACGCCGAAGGTGGTTTTCTGCGGTAATTTTATGGGCAAGGCGAAGGAGAAGGTTGCCGACGGGAAGCTGACGATTCTTGAGGAGGGCCGGATCCGCAAATTTGTGAGACAGGTTGAGCAGATCACTTTCAGCGGACAGTACGCGGGCGAAAATCAGGAAGTTCTCTATATTACGGAGCGCTGTGTCTTTAATCTGATCAATAAAAAAATGACACTGATCGAGATCGCGCCGGGCATCGACCTGCAGAGAGACATTCTGGATCAGATGGATTTTGTGCCGGTGATTGCCGACGATTTAAAGACAATGGATGCGGGCATTTTCCGTGAGAAATGGGGCGGCCTGGGGGCATATATGGAGTGAATGCGGCACCGGCATTTTGCGCGGGAAACAGGGCATACATGGAATGAATGTGATGTCGAAATGCCGGCATGAGAAGTATTTTCAGAAAATGACAAGAATAGCGTTGTTTTCTAATCGTTAAGCAGATAAAAATTAGGAGGATACGGGAATGATTCTTTCAGAGAAACATGAATTGATGAGAAAGCTGTACCGCCAATTTGCCGAGACGGAGTTCACGGATGAGATTCTGGATGAACTGGAAGCGACCGGTGAATTCAACTGGGAGATGCACCGAAAAATGGCGGCCAACGGTTTTATGGGTGTCAAAATTCCGAAGGAATACGGCGGTCAGGGCGGCGACAGTCTGGCTTACGTCCTGATGATCGAGGAATTCGCGCGGGTAAGTCCGGTACTGTCTATCTACGCGAACACTTCCAATTCGCTGGGCGCCGGGCCGCTTTTGTACTGCGGCACGGAGGAGCAGAAACAAAAATATGTGACGCCGATCGCGAAGGGCGAAAAAATCCTTGTTTTTGCGCTGACGGAGCCGGGCGCCGGTTCCGACGCCGGGAGCACGCTGACGACGGCGGTGGCGGACGGCGATGATTATGTGTTAAATGGCCGAAAAACCTTTATCAGCGGCGCGCCGTTTGCCGATTACGCGGTCATCTATGCCAGGACCGATATGACCCAGAAGGGGAGTCGCGGACTCTCGATGTTTATTGTCGACATGAAACTGCCGGGCGTCAGTGTCGGAAAGCCCGAAAAGAAGATGGGCATCATCGGTTATCCGACCAGTGATGTGATTCTGGAGGACGTCAGGGTGAACAAGCGTGACCTTCTGGGGCCGCTGCACAGAGGTTTTTCCACGGCGATGAAGACGCTCGACGGCGGACGGCTCGGCATCGCGGCTCAGGCGCTGGGGATTGCTCAGGGCTGTCTTGACGAATCTGTCCGCTATGCCAAAGAGAGAAAGCAGTTTGGCCGTCCGATTGCCAATTTCCAGGCCATCAGTTTTATGATTGCGGACATGGCGACGGAGATCGAGGCGGCGAGGGAACTGATTTATAACACGGCCGTGTTAAAAGACACGGGCAGTCCGGAGAGTTCCAAGCGGTGTGCCATGTCAAAACTTTTTGCGTCGGAGATGTGCAACCGCGTCGCCTACAAGGCGGTTCAGATTCACGGCGGTTACGGCTATATAAAGGATTACAAGGTTGAGCGGTTCTACCGCGATGCCAGAATTACCACGCTTTATGAGGGCACTTCCCAGGTACAGCAGATGGTCATTTCGGGGAATATTTTAAGATAGGGGGTGCTGGCTATGAAAATCATTGTATGTGTCAAACAGGTTCCGGATACTTCCGGGAAGGTTGCCGTCAAACCGGACGGGACGATGGACCGCGCGTCGATGGCGACCATTATCAATCCGGATGATCTGAACGCGGTGGAGGCCGCGCTAGAGATCAAGGACGAGACAGACGCCAAGGTGATCGTCGTGACCATGGGGCCGAACCAGGCGACCGTGATGCTCAACGAGCTGCTGGCGATGGGCGCGGATGAGGCGGTGCTCGTCTCAGGACGCGAGTTCGGCGGTTCCGATACATTTGCCACTTCTCAGATCCTCGCAGCCGCGATCAAGCGGATCGGTATTGAGGAAGATACGATCATTTTCTGCGGAAGACAGGCGATCGACGGCGATACCGCTCAGGTCGGCCCGCAGATCGCCGAAAAGCTGAATCTGCCGCAGGTTTCTTATGTTCAGGAGATCAGGCGCGACGGCGATGAGCTGATCTGCAAGCGCATGCTGGAGGACGGTTATATGCTGATTTCAGTGCGCACGCCTTGCCTTCTGACATGCATCAAAGAGTTAAATACGCCGCGCTATATGACTGTGAAAGGCATTCTTGAATATGATCAGAAACCGTTTGTCGTGTATGACTATGAGGCTTTAAAAGATGACACCCTGATTGAGAGGGATACGATCGGTCTCAAGGGATCACCGACCAACGTCTATAAATCATTTAGCCCGCCGCCGAAGGGCGCCGGCATGATGCTGAACGGCTCTGCCAGAGAAGCTGTGCCACAGCTCTTCGGCATTCTCAGAAACAGGCATCTGATATAGAGATGAGCGCAAACGGAGGTGATTGGAATGTCAGAATTGAGGCAAACAAAGATCGAAGATTATAGGGGCGTCTGGGTATTCTGCGAGCAGCGCGGCGGCGAATTGATGACGACAGATTTTGAATTGATCTCCGAGGGCCGGAAACTGGCCGATGATCTGGGGACGGAGCTGTGCGGCGTTTTGCTGGGAGAAGATGTGGCGAAACTGGCAGGCGCGCTTGGCGGCTATGGCGCGGACAGAGTTTTGGTCTGCGAATCGCCGCTTTTGAGGGATTATACGACGGAGGGCTATGCCAAGGTGATCTGCGACCTTGTCAACGAGCGCAAGCCAGAGATTTTTCTGATCGGCGCGACAAATATCGGCCGGGATCTGGGACCGAGATGCGCGGCGAGGCTGCATACGGGACTGACGGCGGACTGTACGAGCCTGTTCGTCGATACCAGAAAATATCTGGAGTTTTTGTCGGAAAACAGCAATATCGACACGGATCCGGCGAAATATGACCTTGAGGCCAAAAATCTGAAGATGACGAGGCCGGCATTCGGCGGACATCTGATGGCGACGATCATCTGTCCGCGCTTTCGTCCGCAGATGTCGACCGTGCGGCCGGGAGTGATGAAGAAGGCGGCGTTTGACGAGGAGAGAGCGAAGGCGGTGACCGTGGAAAAAGTCCGTTTCAGTCTCAGCGCGGCGGATATCCGCACGCGGGTGCTCTCTGTGGTCAAGGAGGCAAAGACAATGGTTGATCTGACGGGCGCGGACGTGATTGTCTCTGTCGGCTTCGGGATCAGCAAAAATGTGGAAAAGGGGCTTGCGCTGGCCGGCGAACTGGCGGCCGTGCTCGGCGGTGTTGTCGGCGCCTCCAGGGCTGTGGTGGACGCCGGATGGCTCCCGGCTGATCACCAGGTCGGACAGACTGGCAAGACCGTGCGCCCTAAGATTTATGTGGCCTTAGGAATCTCCGGTGCGATCCAGCACAAAGCCGGTATGCAGGATTCTGAATGTATTATTGCGGTGAACAATAATGCCGACGCGCCGATTTTTGAGGTGGCGGATTACGGCATCTGCGGCGATCTCTTTGAAGTTTTGCCGTTAATGATTGAAGAAGCAAAAAGACTATGATGGAATGGATAGAAAATGTGACGGTCGGTAAGGGACAGGAGAATTTCGGCGGTGAAACTCATCTGTGTGCCGGACGTGCAATATCGGCGTCCCTCGGATGCGCTTGGTTCGCAACCGAGGGGGTTTTTAACTTTTTTTTAAA
>CAYRDY010000108.1:0-6110 GCA_964423195.1 uncultured Catenibacillus sp.
GCGAGCTGCACCGGCTGCGCTGGCGGCGGGAGGAGTAGAGGGGAAGCGTGTCGGCCAAATCGAAATGGCCGCAATGGGGATGATAAAGTTTGGAGAGGAAAAATGGAGCGGGGAAATGAGACTGTATGATGATGAGAAACAACTCTCATATTTTCTTGAAAAAAATCACATGGCTGAAATGTTCGACGATATTAGCAAATATGAGCCATACTTTCACATGCTGAAAATGAGCAAGGGCGACTGCCTCTATTCCGGCGATCCGATGAATTATATTTATTTTATGGTTGACGGGAAGTTGAAAATATGCGCGAATCTGAGCAACGGAAAGCGACTGCTGCTCTATTTCTACAGCAAGCTCGAAGTCTTGGGTGATCTGGAATTTTTGCACATCAAAAATGATTCCGTGACGATCGAGGCTGTTCGCCCGACCCTTTGCATCGCTTTGGATTTGCGCCGGATTTGGACGGCCCTGATGAATGACAAGTCATTTCTCAGGGCACTGGCATGTGAGATTGGGGTAAAATTATCAAAATCTTCTCTGAACAGCGCAATCACGACGCTTTATCCGCTGGAGACGCGTCTGGCCAGTTATATCAGCGCGGTGGCCGTGGAATATTCGTTAAACAGGCGTGTTTTTAATGAGAGCCTGACGGAGACGGCGGAGCTCTTGGGGGCCAGTTATCGGCATTTGCTGCGGGGAATAAAAAAATTGTGCGAAGAGGGGATTATCGCGAAGACAGGCAATCACTATGAGATCTTAGATGAGGCCAAACTTGCGGGTATTTCAGGAGACTTATATGTTTGAGGGGGCTGCGTGAGCAGCCTTCTTTTTTTTGCGAAGCGCGTCGTCTCATGCCTAAAAATCGATGAGGCATATCTGCGAATATTCAAATAGATCCGCGAGTATACGGGATGTCATATTCACACTTGCCAAAAAATCAGAGAAGAAAAAAATTTTTTTATATAAAATTGAAAAAATATGACAAATGTCATTATATGCCGTGCCATAGTGATGATATAATTTGTCCAACATCAGGAAATGCACGTGATGTAGTGACCGTTCAGACTCGTCTGGACGGTGACGGAGCTTATGCGGTGATTTCTTTGTGCCGCTTTTAGAGGCGCGGAATCAGGAGCAGTGACTTTCCCGCGCCATTACGAAGGCACAGGGATCAAAAACAGGATTGGAGGAGAATAGTATGAGAAAAAGATTAGCAAAATTTGCGGGAATTTTTCTGACAGTTGCATTGACAGCGGGATTGATCGCAGGCTGCGGCGGCGGCAATGACAGCAACAGCGGCGGCGGTGAAACGGGTAATGCCGAGACCCAGGCTGCGGGCGGAAACGAAAATACTTCTGGCGGAGATGCGGGCGGTTTTAAATTTGCCGGTGATATCGTCGGTCAGGGCGGTGAGGCTCTGGATATCATCGTCGCCGAGGAGGAATTCGTATTTGGCGCTCTGGGAAGCTCATTCCAGATCTACAATGACAATTTCACGGCCGACACACAGGGAACCAACATTCAGACGATGGCATCCGCAGGTTATGATGGGATGATGATTTTTGGATGGAACGCGACACTGTATTCAACAATCTCCGACGCGGCGAAAAGCGCGGAAGTACCTTTTGTGATGTTTGATCAGATTCCGACAGAGGAGAGCATGATCAGCCAGCTTGAAGAGAACGAGTATTACGTGGGAAGCGTTGGTGTGGACAACTTCAAAGCGGGTGAGAATATTGCCAACAAAATGTTGGCGGACGGTATTACGACGTCCCTGATTCTCGGCGGAGCCGTAGGTGACGTGGTACATGATTCCCGCGCGGCGGGCTTTACGGAGACATTTGAGGCCGGCGGCGGCACAGTTCTCGGCTCAGCTAGATGTGCTGATCCGTCGGAGGGAACCGCAAAAGAGGATGATCTGATTTCCGGCAACCCTGACGCGCAGGCGACATATTGCCTGACTGGCGATTTTGCGATCGCGGCGCTTGCCGCGCTTGAAAATCACAGCGGCACAGAGATGTCAATCTATTGTTCGGACACGACATCTGAAGTTATCCCTCATATCCTGGACGGTTCCGTTGTATCAGGCGACGGCGGTTCAAAGATTGCCACGACACTGGCGGCCACACTGCTCCAGAACTATGCTGAGGGCAATATCATCAAGGATGAGAACGGCAAAGCGCCGAATTTCAATACCATTGTGCCTTTTGAGATCAATGGGGAAAACGCGGAGCTTTACAAAGAGATGTTCCTGACCGGACATCCGCTGACGGAGGAAAGCGTTCAGGCTTTGGTCGGCCCGGATGTGACCTATCAGAATTATGTAGATTTTATCACTGATTTCAGCTGGGAGAAAATCGCAAATCAGTAATGGCATCTGGGATTAAAAATTGTTGAGCAAATAAATGCCGGGCCATACATGGCAAAGCCATGTGTCGTCCGGCATAGCTTTTCAGAAGAGGGACAGTGTCGTCCGGTAGATTTTTCAAAAGAGAGACAGTGTCGTCCGGTATGGCTCTTCAGAACAGGGACATGTTTGTCTGGCGGGAGTTTGGCAAAGAAAGAGGAGTGAAAAAGTGAGCAGTAAGAAAAAGAACCTTTTGCAGGCAGGGATCATTTTGGCCGTTGTGGTCATCATCTGTGTGGCATTCAACGCTGCGTATGACGGCCGATTTCTGTCTGCGGATAATATAACGATTTTAATATCACATGCGATTATCCCTACCTTTGTGGCCTGGGGCATGTGCTTTGTTTTTGCCTGTGATTACACAGATATGTCTATCGGTGCCGTCATCGTTTTGGCGGCGAATGTCTCCGGCATTCTTGGATCAACAAAACTGGGGTTTGCGGGAATCATGATCGGCGGAATCCTCACGGGGATGATCTTGATGACTGTCAATTTTTTGATTTTCGTCTATACAAAAATTCCGTCATGGATTGCCGGTATTGGCATGGCGATGGTTTATGAGGCGATTGCGATTTTCTATTCGAACTATCAGCTGTCCCACGGCTCTACGATCGCGCAGCTTGAGAGCGAGATGAGGCTGCTCGGAAAACCACCTTATATCTATATTATTTTTGTGATCGGTCTGATTTTGGCTTATCTGATCTATAACCGCACGGAAATCGGTCTGAATATCCGCGCCCTCGGAAACGGCGTCAAACTCTCGGAGTCCATGGGTATCAATACGGTAAAAACGATCATCATGGTCGGCGTCATCTGTGGATTTTTTGTCGGATGCTCCGCTTTTTTAAACGAGAGTTACAATGCCAGAGTTAACGCCAAGACTGGTCTGACCAGCTTATCTATGATCTTTCAGCCGATGGCCGCCTACATGCTGGCTCAGGTTCTGAGCAACAAGATCAATCTGATCATCGGCATTCCGATCTGTTCTCTGTTTGTGTACGGCATTTTTAATATGCTGACATTTATGGGACTGCCTTCCGGAACATGGCAGGAGGCTGTGCTCGGCATGATCGTTATCCTGTTTGGTATTCTGGCGCAGAGAAAAGAGACGAAGGTGGTGAAATGATGGATAATATTTTGGAAGTCAGGGGCTTATGTAAATATTTTGGCACGACAATCGCCAATGACCACATCGATTTTGATTTGAAACGGGGTGAAGTGCGCGGCCTAGCCGGCGAGAATGGATCAGGCAAGTCGACACTGCTGCAGCAGATCGCAGGCATTTATCTGAAAGATGAGGGCACAATGACGCTAAATGGCAAAGCCTATGATCCGAAAAATCCGATTGATGCCATCAAAAACAAAATCGGCATTGTGGTGCAGGAGTTGGGCGTCCTCTCCACGCTTCCGGCAGGCATTAATGTATTTTCCGGAAGGCTCGGACAATTTAAGAAATTTGGGATCATTGACATGAAAGAGGTGTACCGCCGGGCGGAAGCGCTGTTTGACAAGTATGGCCTGATGAAAGTCCCTCTGAACAAAGCCTGCAGCCAGATGTCGATTGAGTCAAGAAAGATGGTTGAGTTGGCACGGGCGCTCTCGGATGATCTGGATATCCTTATTTTGGATGAGGTGACACAGTCGCTATCACAGAACAACCGTGATATGCTTTATCGGCTGATCGAGCAGCTGAAAGCTGCGGGCAAGACGATCGTGATCATTACCCATGACCTGGAGGAAATGGTCGAGATTTGTGACTCCATCACGGTTCTGCGCGACGGCAGGGTGATAGAGACGCGCAGCTGCGATCATCTCGATACGGGCGAGATCAAGCGCCTGATGGTAGGACGCGAGATCAGTGATGATTATTACCGGACGGACACGGAGGCAAAATTTGAGGACAAAGTGGTGCTTAAGGTTTCCAATGTGTCTGTGCCCAATGAGATCGAGGATGTCTCTTTTGAACTACACAGAGGGGAGATTTTGGGTTTCTGTGGTCTGAGCGATTCCGGCATCCATACGGTCGGAAAGGCTGTCTTCGGTATTTCAAGCCATCGCAGTGGCAGCGTGAGATTGGAGAGTAAGAATATAGACATCAACAATATTCAGGCAGCCACCTCCAACGGAATGGCCTATGTGCCGAAAGACCGCGACGCGGAGGCCCTGATGATGCGCGACAGTGTCATGAGCAACTTTGCGCTGCCGTCTATCGATGAACTGCAGGGCAAGGGTATTTTTCTGAGCCCGAAAAAAACCGGCGAGTTGGCACAGAGAGGTATTGACGCATACAATATCAAGTGCAACGGCATGAAACAGAAGATGGAGAGCCTTTCCGGAGGCAATAAGCAGAAAGTGAATCTTGGCCGCTGGCTGCTCAAAGATCTGGACGTGATTGTGCTCGACTGCCCGACCCGCGGTGTGGATGTCAGCGTCAAGGCATATATTTATCATGTCATGAGCGAAGCGAGAGAAAAGGGGCTTTCGATCATCCTGATCTCGGATGAACTGCCGGAAATCCTGGGGATGTCCGATCGCCTGATCATAATGAAGAACGGGAAGATTCAGGGCGAGTTTATGCGCGGCAACAACTTTACGCAGGAAGCATTGATCGAGGTGATGGTATGATGCAAAGGAAGATTGATGTCAATAAAATGGTGCCGGTATTATCCCTGGTGATACTGCTCGCGGCCTTCACTATTTTTACAAAGGGGAATATGCTCTCCTTTTACAATATTCGAATGCTGATCGATCAGACAGTTATCCTGATCATCGCCTGCAGCGGGACGATCTTTGTCGCCGCTCTGGGCAGTGTGGATCTGTCAGTGGGTGTGGTCTGCGCTTTTACGGCCGTTGTTGGAGACTTGACATATAGGGCAACTGGGAGTACATTGCTGATGGTGGTTGTGGCGGTCGTCATCGGCATGGCTATCGGCCTGATGAACGGATTTTTTATCGGCAAATGCAAGCTGCCGTCATTTATGGCGACGCTGGCACTGCTGATCGGCCTGCGGGGCATTGTCAATTATATTCAGAACATCGTGGGGATCAATTACGCGAGCGAGACGCTCATGCTTCTTCAGAAAGAATATGTCAAGATTCCTCTGCTTGTTCTGATCGTGGCGGTGTCCTGGTACATATTTGAGTACACGAAATTCGGGAAAAAGTGTCAGGCCATCGGCGAAAATGAGATTGTCGCCACTTATGTCGGCGTGCGCGTGGTCCGCACCAAGATGCTTGCCTATATGATTTCGGGAATGACGGCGGCGCTTGCGGGCATCTTCACGATCGCGCGCCTGGGCGGCACCAGCACGACGATGGGAACGAACTTTGAGATGAAAGTGCTGATCGCGATTTATGTCGGTGGCATCCTGGTCAGGGGCGGTGCAACCGCGCGTTCCTACAAAACGATCATCGGCGCATTTGTGGTCATTATTATCGAAAACGGCCTGAAGATCATGGGTTACGCTGCCAGTGAGATCAACGAGGCCGCACAGGGTATTCTGCTGATGGTCATTCTATTTATCACAATTCACTTTGAAAATCATCCGGTAGGTTCCGGAAATAAAAAGAAAAAAACTGCGAAGGCATAGTCAAAAGAGACGAATTTCTCGGCGGTGATGCCGATGGATTGATGGCTGCAAGAAAGAAAGAGGTAAAATTAAAATGAATTTCGAGCAAAAAGTAGAGAGATTATGGGATTTG
>CAYRDY010000109.1:0-3470 GCA_964423195.1 uncultured Catenibacillus sp.
AGCGAGCCACCGTGGACTTGCCGGATCCGGATTCGCCGACAAGGCCAAAGATTTCTCCTCTGCGGATTTGGAAGGAAACATCATTGACCGCGCACAAACGGGTGCTTTTTGAAATTTTAAAATGGTGTGTCAGATGCCGTACATCGAGTAATATATCTTCCGAAATCAGGGAAATCCGCTGGGCACTCGCGTCTATACGCCGGCCTGTGGCGTCATGGGTCGTTTTGCCGGCGGTATCTTTATCGACGGAACCCTCATGGGATTTTCTCTCAGCGCCCTCAAGGGTCGATTGACGTGCTCTCTCGTAAGCCGCATTGAGCTCCCGCGTGTGGGGCTTGAGCGGTGCGGCCTCAGGGATATGATCTTCCGGGATATGCGCTTTGTCGATTTTAGGCGCGCGCGGGTCGAGCAGCCAGGTGGCCGCGGCGTGCGTCTTGGAGATTTGAAACATGGGCGGCATTTCCTCGTAGTCGATGGCGAGCGCAAAGGTGTTGCGACAGGCAAAGGCATCACCTTTTGGCGGGTTGATCAGCGTCGGCGGCATGCCTGGGATCGTGAAAAGCGGCTCATCTTTTTTTGCGAATGCCGGCAGAGAGCGCATCAGCCCCCAGGTGTAGGGGTGCCTCGCGTCGGTAAAAATTTCTCTGACGGTGCCGATCTCAACGATTTTTCCGGCATACATCACGGCCACGCGGTCGGCGATCTGCGCGACGACGCTTAAATCATGTGACACAAAAATCGTGGCCGTGTGCAGCTTTTTTTGAATATCACGGAAGAGATCTAAAATCTGCGCCTGGATGGTGACGTCGAGGGCTGTCGTCGGCTCATCGGCAAACAGGATCTTCGGATCCGCCGCGAGGGCGATGGCAAGGACGCTGCGCTGGCGCATCCCACCTGAAAAATGGCATGGGTACAGACGGCACCGCTCCTCAGGCCGGTCAATGCCGACCAGCGTCATCAGCTCAATCACGCGCTCATGAACCGCCCTTTTGGAGAGGCGTGGCTGATGGACGCGCACGGCTTCCGCGATCTGGCTGCCGATGGCCATGGTGGGATTGAGCGAGGTCAGCGGATCCTGAAAAACCATGGAGAAAAGGCGCCCCCGAAGTTTTTGCATCTCCCGCTCGCTGACCCTAGCGATGTCCGTGCCGTCCGCGACGACGCTGCCCGATTTGATGCGAGCCGAGCGGGGCAGCAGTTTCATGATGCTCTTGCACAGGACACTCTTGCCGCAGCCGGATTCGCCGACAATGGCCAGCACCTCGCCCGGCGCAAGCGAGAGAGAGACGTCCCTGACAGCCTCCACCTCACCTGCGGATGTGTCGAAACTCACGGAAAGATTTTTGATATCGAGCAGATTTTTCATTACCTTTTCTCCTGTCAACCATCACCTGTCGCCCAAGCGGCGAAACTGTGAATCATAGTCACGAGATGTCAATTCATTGTCCACTCCGTCACATTCCAGAAAATGCCCACGCCGTGGTGTCCCATGACGGTATCCGGATTGATGCCGGAGATATTCGATTTGGCGACATAATCCGCGTCGATGTAACAGATAAAGGCATACGGCGGGTCATCCGCCAAGGCAATCTGGAAATTCTTGTAGGCCTCGGTGCGCACCTGCGGATCATCCGACTGTCTGGCCTCGGTCAGATACCGGTCAACCTCGGCGTTTGAGTAGCCACTGTAATTGGCGCCCTTGTCCGTGCCGAAAACCTTGTAAGTGTGATCGTCCGCGTCAAACGGGCTGCCCCATCCGATCAGATAGGCCATCTGGCCGCCCCAGTCGACGACTGGCGGGATCTCGACGGTCACATCGAGACCGATCTGCTTTAGCTGCTGTGCAGCGGCCTGGGCGATGTCCGTGCGCACCTGGTCACCAGCGCCGACACTGATCACAAACCCCAGCTTTTCCCCGTCTCGGTAATAGAAACCGTCGTCGTGCATTTCAGCTCCGGCCTTCTCCAAAATTTCTCTGGCCTTCTCCGGGTCATAATCATAATGTTCGGCGCCCTCATAGTTGTAGACATTGCGCTGCAGCGGGCCGTAGGCCGGAATCCCTTCGCCCAGCAGGACCGCGTCGATGATCGCCTGGCGGTCAATGCCATAACAGACGGCAGGGATGATATCTCTGTTTTTCGTCCAGAATGCATTTCTAAAATTGAAGAGAATTCCGCGGTAATCCGAGGTCTTCATATTGTAAACGGTATAACCCTCCGTGTTTTCAAAATCTTTCGCATCCTTTGGCGTCAGCAGCGCGAGGTCGAGTTCCCCGGAATGCATCTGCAGCGCCTGCGCGTTGTCATCCGGAACGATCTTGAAAATGATGGTGTCAATTTTCGCGGGTTCCTTAAAATAATCCTCATTTTTGACGAGCGTGATGGCCTGCCCCTCATCCCAGCGCTCAAGTTTGTACGGGCCTGTGCCGACCGGATGGCGGAAAAATTCGGATGTCTGCATATCCTCCCCCTCAAGCAGATGTTTTGGCAGCACTGCCATGGCCATGTAGTCGAGGAAGGCCACGTTTGGCGCGTCCAGTTTAAATGAGACCGTGTGATCATCGATGACGGTGATCTCCTCGACATCCTCATAGTTCGGGGCGTTTTCGGAGCCGTTTTCCGGATCCATGATGGCCTCGATCGTAAATTTGACATCCTCCGCGGTCACCGGCTCGCCGTCATGCCATCTGGCATCGGCCATGTGAAAGGTATAGGTACAGGTGCTCTCCTCAAAGTCCCAGCGCTCTGCAAGTCCTGGGACGACATTGTTGTCGCCGTCATGGGCGGTCAGACCGTTGAAAAGAAGGATATTGATCTCGCCGTGTTCGTCCATGGCCGGATTGATGCGCGTGTAATCACCGCTGGCGTAGACCAGGGTGGACGGCCCATCTGAGTCGCCGGGAACACCCGGTCCATTGCTGTTGCTGTCTGAAGAATTTGAGGAATTGTCAAATGTTTCCGGACTGCTGTCGTTTTCTTGGATGGCGTCAGCGGGTGTTTGAGTGCCACCGCCGGCGTCGCCGCTGCGTCCGCCGCAGCCTGCCAGACCCAAGGCGATGCCCAGCGCCAGCAAAGAAGAGATGAATTTGTACTTTTCCATACCATGTTCCTCCTCAGGTCATTATTTCGATAAAAAGACGTGTTTCGCCTGAATCGGTCATTATTCCCGAAAAAAATAAAACGCCACTTGATATACATGCTTGCATATCAAATGGCTTCAACCATTTTGCAGATTAGGGAGATCGACAAATTTACCCGTGCCGCATCCGCGATAAAGCGTCAAATACGGCAGCCGATCGCAGTGAATGAATGTGACCCGCCTTCAGGCGGAAAAAGAGGAACGCATGCTTGCGATATCGGCTGCTTCCTGCAACCATGATTTACCTTAACATAAAAGAGGGCGGTTTGTCAAGCTATTTGCGTGACTGGACAGCGCATATTTTGCGTGGCTGGACGGCTACTATTTGCGTG
>CAYRDY010000109.1:3570-6074 GCA_964423195.1 uncultured Catenibacillus sp.
AAAAAATGTTTTCATCGCACTTGACTTTTTAAAGCCTATCCATCAAAATAGAGATATCAAGTCTTTCTGCGGTGGCCCATTTTTTTGTCCAACAGATTGATTTTTTGTCCAAAATAGATTATAATTGGACGAGAGATGGGTGCATTGGACGAAAGGAGTTCACATGAGGTCGTTTGATTACAATAACCTTGCAAAAAAAGTGTGGGATATGGATCTATTGAACCTCGTTGCAAAGATCCATGAATATAAAGGGAGGCAGGACTTTTTCATTCGGCAAAAGCCTGCGGATTTGGAACGCCTGGTGAACATTGCAAAGATACAGAGTACAGAGGCATCCAATAAAATTGAAGGCATCGTCACAACAAGCACACGGATGAAGCAGCTTTTTGAGGAGAAAACGACGCCAAGGAATCGTGATGAGGATGAGATCATGGGTTACAGAGATGTCTTAAATACGATTCATGAGAGTTATTTGTACATCCCTGTCCGCCCTTCCTATATTCTCCAGCTTCACCGCGACCTTTTGAAGAGGTCGGGGTTTTCTTATGGTGGACATTTTAAGAGTGTTCAAAATTATATTAATGAAACAAAAACAGATGGGACAGTCATAACCAGGTTTACGCCGATAGCTCCGTATGAGACGCCGGCTGCAGTTGAAAATCTTTGTAATGCGTATGAGCAGGCTATCGCATGTGAAAAAATAGATTCACTGATCTTAATTCCAACATTTATCTGCGACTTCCTCTGTATTCATCCGTTCAATGATGGCAATGGAAGAATGAGCAGATTGCTCACGTTGCTTCTTCTGTATAAAAACGGATACAGTGTAGGAAAATATATCAGTATTGAGAAACAGATAGAGAAAACGAAGGATCGGTATTACGAAACGCTTAGGGAAGCAAGCGTCGGTTGGCATGAGGAGAAAAATGATCCTACGCCTTTCATCAGTTATATGCTGCAGGTCATTCTGGCGTGCTATACGGAGTTTGAAGAACGCGCTGAACTCATGGTTAAAAGCGGCAGCACGGCGTATGATGTTGTCAAAAAATACACGGAAGAGAAGATTGGCATATTTACCGGAGCCGATGTTGTGGCCCACTGTCCGGGCATCGGAAGGTCATCTGTACTTGCGGCGCTGAAGCGACTTACCGAGGAAGGTCTTATCATTCGTGAGGGGTCGGGCAGAAGCACATTTTATATCCGTGCTGACAGTGAGTAAAAATTTAATTTGCTTTCAGCGAGGTGATGCGGATTGAACACAGATCCATTTAAGGAATATATCAGGGAGACCGAACCGGAAAAGCGGGAGAAGGGCTATGCGTGGCATACGGGCATTGGCTTGCAGGCGGTAGACGGACTGAAAACATCCGAATATCTGGCGCACATCGCTGGCCAAAATATTGAGGGCGAGATTTCTTTTGAAGAAGCCAATGCGCTTTTGCAGTCCTACTACGAGGAAAATCCTGCCCTTGACGCGGGGGATCGCACGGAGGAGGCTGACAAGGTTTCGGCTCGGATTGCGGCACTTCTGTCTGAACGCGCTTTCAGTTTCACGCCAAATGCGTACCTTTCCACCCACAGGAAATTGTTCACCGGTATTTATCCCCACGCGGGGTGTATCCGGGATTACAATATCACAAAAAAGGAATGGGTGCTTAATGGGGCGACCGTTTTCTACGGCAGCGCGACGGAGTTAGGGGCGACCCTAGATTATGACTTGTCCGAGGAGAAAAAATTTTCCTACAAAAATCTCTCGATGGATGAGATTATCCGTCACCTTGCGCTGTTTGTATCCAGACTCTGGCAAATCCATGTGTTTGGCGAGGGCAACACGCGGGCAACAGCCGTTTTCTTTATCAAATATCTGCGCACGCTGGGCTTTGACGCGACGAATGGTATTTTTGCTGAAAACGCATGGTATTTTCGGAATGCCCTTGTCAGGGCAAATTATAACGATCTGAAGAATGGCATTTATGAAACGACAGAGTACCTTGAGGTATTCCTGCGCAATCTCCTGTTGAATGAAAACCATCCGCTCCATAACCGGACGATGCACATCAGCGGTACATTTCACGAGACGCAGGAGCCGGACATTGAGACTAAAAAATGATGCATTAAGACAAAAAAGTAAGACATTGAGACATAGGAGCCGGACATTGAAAAATTCGACATGAAATAATTAATGTGCTTAACCGTCCAGATCAGGCACTGAGGATTCTTCAGTGTCAAGTACATAAACGAACCCGGGGTGAGCATTTTGGAAAACCGAAATCACATGGGCCAAGAGAAAGAGGGCATGATTTTTCCTGTTGCGCCAAGCCTTTCAGAGATGCTTCATCAGATACTTAAAAACCTATCTGTTCGATTGGGGGGTCATTATACAGACCTGCCACTCACCTCCGCGGATGATGTGGTATACAAGTGCCTGTAGTGAGAGAATAACAGAAAATCAAGCGAAAGGTATTACGATTGCGATATTTCCGACTTGCGTTTATGGCCGCATC
>CAYRDY010000110.1:0-1667 GCA_964423195.1 uncultured Catenibacillus sp.
CCTCTTTCAGAGTAATCCAATCAGAGTCTCTGTATTCCTGGACAATGATATTTTCATAATCCAACGCCAAATCCGGATTTTTGCTAAAATTATCGAGAATAGTCAAATTATCATCATCTGATAAATCTGCGGCCTGGGCGTTCACCTCAACATAAAACGCCACTTTTCCCTCTTCCAGGGCCGCCTGCTTAGTCAGGGCACCGGTAGGAAATTCTACAATGCTTTTTACATGTGAAAGTTCATTGGGATCCCCTTTCCCGTCATCGTATCCCACCGTAGCATCATTTTGTACCTCTATTTTTGACTGATCCTCCGGCATACTTTCGGTTTCCGCTTCCAGGTCATAGGTAAATATATAGTTATAACTGGAGGTCTGTTCAGAAAAATCTTCCTGTAGTGTCTTCCCCTCTGAATTTTTAAAGTCACGCCATAGGGCTTTAATCGTGTTTCCAGTACACGGATTACCTGCACGCTGGTATGTGAACTCCACTTCCTTTCCGCTCGGCATCACCCTTTTCGCCTTTAGAGTGCCTTCGATATATTTCAGGCGATTGTCAAATGTGTCTTCAAAATAAATGTTTGTTGCATCGCTCGGAATAGCGCTGTTGTTATCCAAGCCGTTATGAAAATTCACCGTATATGTAATGATTTTCTTATCATCATTCGCCAAATCCACATGCACATGGCCTTCTTTTGACAGCGGCAACGTCATGTTCACTTCTTCGTCGGCAGGACTTTTTGAATTATTTATGCCGGTAAGCGCGGTGTTATACACGATGATATCGCCCTTTAATGCAAGATAATCGGACAGCGTTTTGGCACCTTCAAAAGATATATGTTGGTGGCTTTCATCCACGAAAAATGCTCGATCAGGATCGATTTTATACTTATATTCGAGTGTGACTGAATACATACTCAGTTCTTCAGGCCAATGTCCGGTTACTTTGTAAAAAGAATTATCATATGTCTCTTCTCCAAACGTATCGCCATCCGGCATATGCGTCACCTTGGGATTCAGCACTATCGCTGTATTGGAATCATAAAAATCCTCCGCATTTTTGATATCTCTCATGGCCCCCAAATCTTCAGTAGATAAAAGACTGACGGGGTAAACGCCAAATATATGATCCTTTTCTGTCTTTTCTGTCCCTTCTTTCTCAAATTTCCAACTTTTTCCATCTCCATTACCATCAACATAACGCGCAATAACAGACTCAACCGTAATCGCCTCGGATGTATCAAGATATCCGTTCCCCGATTCACCCACGACATGCATTCGATCAATGATCCCGGCGCCGATCTGATACGGTACAGGTTTGTTATCTGGAATATTCGCGCTCACATTTACTGTGACAGTATATTCCAAAGACTCTCCGCCATCGATGACTTTTCCCTCTTTACTGGGCACTACACCCGGCTGTCCAAAATTAACGCCGGCTTTATCTGTTCGTTCAGAGCGTTCGCTTGGCAGTTTTGACGTCACTGTATTTTCATAATATCCCTCAGCATTTTCCGGATATTTTGTCAAAACGCGCATTTCCAGGCGATGATTTCCGTCCTTAAACAACTTTTCCTTAATTTCCTCAGGAGCCTCTGAAAAATCAAAAATTACATTATTTCCGTCACCTTGCGTCATAAACGCTAGAAGATCTTCCCACTTATTAGAT
>CAYRDY010000110.1:1677-5874 GCA_964423195.1 uncultured Catenibacillus sp.
CATCCCAATTATTCCCATGATTAATAATAAACCAAAAATCTTCACTTTCAGTCTTGAAGCAGACAGCGACAATATCATCGAACTTAAGTTGCTCCGGAAGCGTATCGGTCAAACTCCAATCACTTAGCGCCAAATACGGATCATATGCTTCTATACTCCACTCAATAAGATACTTCCAACCCCAAAAGTCCTGATCTCCTTTGCTGCGTATCCACCCACTCTTCTTTAAGGTGCCAAAATCAACTTGCTTTTCTACTTCATCTTGAATCGGGTCACCTTTATCAGGTGTCACTGTTGCGTCATTTTTAACCAGAAATGAAGCGGCAGATTCCCAGAGAGTACCTACAAGCTCGCTCACATCAAGATCATACTCAATCACTATTTCGCCATGTGCGGGAACTCCTTTGTCCCATTTAAATTCAAATTGTCCGTTTTCTGTCTTCACCTCTCCGTCAAACTTCTCATCCCCCACTTCCCCCACTTTCAGTGTATCCTGCAAAAACTTTGGATATAGGCTGGATCCCGCCACGGAAAATTGATCCCTGATTGAAAACGGATCCATCGGTGAATCTGACGGATTTGAAATCGTGATTTTATAGTGAATACGATGATTCAGCGGATCGTATTCTAAAGCCTGCTTATTCATATAAGGCTGATCCGCGCCAGGTGGGTTATAGGTTCCATTTTCGCTGTCGACGACAACATCAATGTTGCCCTTATCTGCATTTTCGCTGATCTGTCCTGAAAACTCAATATCATAATTGGTTGTTTGATCCCCTTTCCAGCGCACCAGAATAAAAGTTTTGCCGGTTTCTTCATCTGTCACAAATTTAAAGTCACCATTTCCCCCTGTGAGATCGCCCAAACTTGCGATAATATCTCCGTCCAGCTCGACATACATCCACTCCCCGTTTTCTGAGTTCATACCTTCTAATGCTTCCGCCGGGATCCCCGCTCCTAACAACTCGTCTCTCGTCGCGGCACGGAAAATCAATTCCTGTACTCCGCCTTCTCCTGTAACCTCTTTAAAATGCAGCTTTATTGTGTATTCATCACCTGGCTTCAGGTCTTGTACATTTACTTGATTCCCGTCTTTATCGCATATCTCAATACTCTCCAGAAATTTGGCCAAATGCCCTGAAGTTTTATCACTACTTTCCCTTGTCTCAACCTCCGCAATCAGCGCGGTATCTCCCTCTGTTTTCTCCGATGCAGAATCGGCAGACTCCTCATCTGTCTCGTCCTCCGGCGCAGTCTCTGTCTCCGCGACGGCAGACTCCACCTCTGCCTCGGCTTCTGTCTCGATCTCCTGCTCTGTCTCCTGCCCGATTTCTGTCTCGATGCCCGCTCCCCCAGCGGATTCATCAGCCCAGAGCGGCATCCCGTTCGTCATACCCAACACCATGCTGACGCACAGCGCCAGCGCGATCAACCTTCTACTCTTCTTCATCGTCCAGTTCCCCACCTAATCTCCAATGTCAATCAAAAAAACTTCAAATTCGTTCTCAGCCGATGGCTGTCTGCTCCTCTGTGTATTTTCAACTGTATATGATTCACTGTCCGCAACCGCTGTTTCTAAAAATTTAGCTGGTTATGTTTATTATAATATGCAGGCACATTTGTTTCAATATTCAATTTTTACAAAATAATTATTTTTTGAGAGAAAATTTTGATTCTAGTCTAAATCTTTGTCCGGCGGTTTTCGCGGATTCCGGACGGCATAAAAATAAGGATGTGAAATCCAAAATGTCTTCCACATCCTCAATTCAGGATTTGAAATCCTATGACCGACACAAATCGGAGCGAAGGCCGCGGCAACGATCCATCACTTGATCAATCGTCACGTCCCTGTCTGTTGTCAGATCTCTTCCAACGATAGGCCGCCTATGCTATCTTCCGGCCCGTTGGCGATATTCACCGCGTTCTCGATCAGCTTGATCATTTCCCAGATCGACCGAAAACTGACGGTCTTATTCTCCTCGATCCATGTCAGTCTCCCCTGCCAGCTGCTATTCTGTCGATGCTGCACGCGAACGACAAAACTTCCCAGATCGCCATGCTTGCTCAACAATTCCCTGTTTTCCATCTTCTTTTCCCACTCTTTTTCTGTTTTTCTCATTTGTGTCTGCCTGTCTGCCCTGTCGGCGCTGTCAATGTGCACCGTGGGCACGCGTCCGAAGCTCCGGATGCTCGTTGTCGGCTGCGGATAATTTAGGCGGTCGAACAGCGCCTCCATCTTAAAAATCAGCTGCTCCGTCGTGCTAAACTGCACAGCCTCCACGCTGTAGTTGTGGTAGAAACGCCCCGTGATTCTGTCCTCCGCAGCGTAATCCACGCACACCACGATACCGTTCGGCGTGCCGATATCCCTTTGTGAGCCGCTCAAAATCTTCACTTCCTTTCCTGATTCCCATTGTCCGCACTGCTGCCGCCGGCTATTTCGCCCAGCGGCCTGACCACATCGTTGATGCTGTACCGGACACCTGTGCGCTGCCGTCCGATGATAAAATTCCGGTTAATCCGCTTCTGGACAATCATGCAGTTCTCCCTGGTCGTGTTGATCAACAACACCAGGTACTGTCCCCGCCCGTAACGGCAGGCCGCATCTCCATGACGGATGGAACGGCAGATCGCCTCTCCGAGTCGGTCGGACAATTCGTCAAGCGCAGCGCCGTCTTTCATGACGTTCCCCTTGCCGTCCACCACCGTGCACAGCATCAGGTGTACTGACTGCCCGCCGCGCTCCATCATCCGCACCACCATCTGGTAAATGCCCTGAAATACCGGATACGCGCACATATAGCCACCGGCCATATCGCTCTCCCCGGCAAGGTCCTTCTGGATCTCGTCGAGCAGTGCCCGTCCGTGCATCATTCTCTGCCCCAGCCTCTCCAGAAACTCTCCGAGCTGTCTTGATGGCCGCACACCCTGCTCCTGCATATAATACTCAGCGGTGTTGTCGTAGAGCTTTTGAGCGTCCTCATAACGCCCAAGCCCTGAGAGTGCTTCCATCGTCACGACCTCCCAGTCAGCCATGGGGTCGATCTTCGACGCGTAAATACCAAGCGCCTCCATTGTCCGATAATCCTGCTTTGACCGCAGCAGCGGCAGCGCCTCCTCGACACACCGGCAGAACATTCCCCGGTACCGCCTGGCCTCCTGCACAGCCCAGATCACGCCTGCCTGCGCGGGCAAAAATTCGCCCGTATAGCAGCGACATGCCCTGAGGTACAGATCCAGCTTGCGATCCGGATCCTCTGTCCGTCCGGCCTCGTCGTAAAGCCGCTCAAACACCGCCGCGTCCTCCTCCACCGGTATCTGATCCGTCCAGTAGAAGGCGCCCTTTTTCAATGTAATATAATTGACGTCCGGAAGTCCTGCCTCCTTTAGTTTCCGCTTCGCGTTGTAGATAACGCTCTGCATGGCATGATGGACATTATTGATGTCCCGATCGCCAAAGACAGCCTCCTCCAGACTGTCCCTGTCGACCCCCTGCCCGCTAAAATGCAGCATCTGCTGCATCAGGCAGGCGAACTGCGACTCTCCGGACTTCTGTCCGACGGGAATCTGCCGGCCCTGCCACCTGAGCGAGAAACCACCGAACATCTTCACAAATAAAACCTGGTCTTCATTTCCCACTTCCACTATTACCTTCCATGAATATATGCCGTCGCACTGTTGCCGTGGCCTTTCGGCTCACTTTCCATCTTCCCGCTTTTTCCGACGCCTAAACAGCAGCCACAGCCCCAGGACGATCACGGCCGCCGCCGCGACGCCGATACAAATCCTGACCGGCGCCGGCAGCATCTCAAAGGCCGAACTGTTCTCATGTTTTGCGGCCTGATTCATGCCGCCACCCATATCGGACAGTGGCACCTCCTCGTCATCCAGGTCGACGTACTCCTGCGGACCATCCGCCTGCGGCACATTCTCATCCGGAAGCTCAAGCACATCGGCAATCCCGTTGCCGTTGGCGTCATCCGCGACACCGTCGCCGTCTAAGTCGTCCACAATGCCGTCGCCGTCCGTGTCACCCGCCGGCGTCTGATTCTCACCGCCCGCCTGCTCCTGATTCTCGCTGCCCGTGCCGTTGGCGTTTCCTTCATCCGGCGCCTGCGGATTCTCCGGCGCCTGAGGCGCCGCTATCGGCGTGTAAATAAATGTGAACACATTGTCCGCCGCGTTCTCCGAGAGGGT
>CAYRDY010000111.1:0-5716 GCA_964423195.1 uncultured Catenibacillus sp.
TTGGACAGATTTCTCGCCTCGAAAAGTAATTCTTTTTCCATTCGACTTCTCCTCGCATAAAAAACAAAACATTATTTCTAGAACCATTTTATCAGACAGGAAACTTTTGTCGTCCCTTTATGGCAAACTATTTTTGCCTGCCTGTAACCTCTTATCGCAAGGGTCATTCTTTGATATGATTTTTGCGGACAAATTTTGACGTAGAATCTTATTTTTTCAGTTAAAATTGATTTTCTGTCTTGTATGCCTTTCTATTTATGCTATAATTATAAAAAATATGTCAAAAGAGAGGAAAATTTGAATGACCATCGACTATACCAGCGACCCGTCCGGCCTGCCATTCGTGCAGCACGTCTACAAGGATTTCACCCCGGAACTGCAGTGGTCGCGCAGCATGTTCATCGGCATCGTCCTGAACGGCAGTATAACCATCCAATACCAGAACCGCACCCGAAATTTCACCACGCACGATATCTATTTCTGCCTGCCGCTTGAGACATTTGCCACCATCTCCTCACAGGAAGACGCTAAGATGCTCGCCTTATCCGTCGACGCCGATTTTATCACGAAAATGATCCCGGATCTCTCCATGATGTCGCTTCGGCAGCACCATATCGGCTGCGACCTGCGCAATCAGATCTATTTCAGCATTTGCCGGGACTTTTCGACCATCATTTTCAATAATCTGAAAAATGAGACCGGTACCAGACTGAAAATGCTGGAGGCGATCACCCACATCCTGATCACGCTGTTTGAAAATTACAGCATCCGCCAGGAAAATGCGACAAAGACCGACTATGCCACAGAGCGCGTCTCCGAAATTCTGGACTATATCAACCGCCATTATACGGAAAAAATCTCCGTCCATGATATTGCCCGCGATCTCGGCATTCACCCTCAGTATTTTTCGACGTTCTTCAAAAAGCACTTTCAGTCGGGCTTCAACGAATATCTGGCCGCCTTCCGCGTCAATACCTCCCTGGACCGGCTTTTGCACACCGACGACAGTATTCTGGACATCGCGCTCGACAGCGGCTTTTCAAACCACAAAACCTATGCCGCCGCTTTCCGGAAATTGTATGGCGCCGCCCCGCTGGCCTACCGGAAGGACGCGCGCGCCGTAACGGCATCTCCTGACGGCCAAGATGACGCTGACACCGCTGATGAGGGCGTTTTTGCCTTTTTCCGGCAGTTCACGAACGCGGACAACACAGATCCGATTGATACGACCCAGAACAAGATGCAGCGCAGCCAGGTCCTCAGTTTTGACGCTGCCCGGCTCGGCAAATGCGCCTTTGTCGATCACAGGCAGAGTTTCTTCACCGTCGGCCGCGCCAGCGCCTGCCTGCGCAGTGACCTGCAACAGCATCTCATTCAGGCGAGCCGGGACATCCACATCGACTACTACCGCATCAGGGATATTTTCGCGGACGATATCTATGTCTACCACGAGGATCGCGGCAAAAAACCGATCTTTAACTGGCTGACGCTCGACCATGTCTTTGATTTTATTTTATCGCTGGGCGGGCACCCTTTCCCGGAGATCGGCTTTATGCCGCAGAAGCTCGCCTCCAAAAAGCAATATGCCGGCCTGCAGTTTCGGCCGAACGTCAGTATGCCCAAATCCGACAGCGCGTGGAAAACGCTGATCCGCAATTTTCTCACCCATTGTATCTCCCGCTACGGTGCCGATGAGGTCACGCAGTGGTATTTTGACTTCTGGTGTGACCCCGACTTGCAGCTCCAACTGCCCTACTGGTATGACTCGATGGAAGATTTTTTCCGATTCTACCGCATGACCTATGAGGTCTTCGCCGAGGTTGATCCGAGACTGCGCCTGGGCAGTCCCACATTTTCCACGATCTCCGGCTTTCCGTGGTATGACGCGTTTTTTAAATACTGCAGGGCGCATCACATGGAACCTGCCTATATCTCCGCGCACATTTACGGCTGCGCCCCTCAATCGATCTCCCCGATCACCGGCGATTATTATAGTGTCAAAGCCAGCGAATACTCGATCACCAATCAGGATCAGCTCTCGGAATATCTGGCCACTCTGCAGCGGATCATGGACGCAAACGGATTCGGGGACAGGGAGATCATCGTCTCAGACTTCAATCTCAATTTCATGCCGTCTGATCTGATCAGGGATACCTGCTATATGGGCGCCTATCTGGCTTACACCACATTTCAAACCATGCGTCAGGTCAAAAGCCTGTGCTACTGGTGTCTGTCCGATATTCACGAGGAGTCTTTCGTCGAAAGCGGCCTTTTCCACGGCAGCCCCGGCATTCTCAATGCTCAGGGGCTCAAAAAAGCCTCCTACAATTGTTTTGTCCTGCTCTCTAGGCTGGGCAAAAACATCATTGACAGAGGCAAAAATTATCTGCTGGCCAAAAAGGGCGATGTCTATCAGCTGTTCATCTATAATCTGGTGCCTTTCGACAGTTTCTTCGCCAATCTTGACCAGTCGGCGCTGGACATCACCCACCGCTATCATATATACAGCAACGATGAGGATCTGCGTCTTGGCATTTTCATGCAGCTTCCGAAGGGCAGCTACTACATCAAAAAATACGAGGTCAACCGCAATTACGGCTCCGCCTATGACATCTGGGGACAGATCGGTTATCCCGAAACGCTCTCCCAGGACCTGGAGGATTATCTCTGCGAGAGCAGCGTGCCGCACGTCACTTACACCGTCCACAATGTCGACACGACGCTGGTCCTCGATGAGATCGTGCCCGCGCACGGGGTGATGCTTCTGGAAATCATGAAAAAACAATAGCCGGTCAAAAATGTGCGCCGCCGAACGCACCGACATGAAAAGAGACAGCGCAGCGCTGTCTCTTTTCTAGAAGAAGGTGTATTTTGTTTCATATAGCGTGTAACAAAAGATATATTCATTACATCACGCAAACAGAGATTCGAATTCATCCCTGCCGATTTTCTCGCGCTCGATCAACATCGCCGCGCAGCGGTGCAGCACATCGATATGCTCACGGATCATCTTTTGAGCCTGTTCATGGCACTGATCGATGATGCGCTTGATCTCCGTATCGATCAGCGTGGCGACGCCCTCGCCGTAGCTTCGGGCATGCGCCAGGTCACGGCCGATAAATACCTCATTCTCATCGTCGCCGTAATCCAGAAGGCCCACCTTCTCAGACATGCCGTACTGAGTGACCATCGCCCGCGCCACCTGCGTGGCCTGCTTGATATCCTGTGACGCGCCCGTCGTGATATCACCGAAAATGATCTCCTCGGCGACGCGCCCGCCGAGCGACACGGTAATATTTTGCAGCATCTTGCCCTTGGTCATAAACATCTCGTCTTTTTCCGGCAGCGGCATCGTATATCCGGCGGCCCCGACACCCGTCGGTATGATGGACACCGAGTACACCGGCCCGACATCCGGCAGCAAGTGAAATAGGATCGCGTGCCCGGCCTCGTGGTAGGCGGTGATTTTCTTTTCCTCGTCGGAGATCACACGGCTCTTTTTCTCCGAGCCGATACCGACCTTCACAAACGAGCGCTTGATATCTTCCTGGACAATATAGGCACGCCCCGCCTTCGCGGCGCAGATGGCGGACTCATTCATCAGATTTTCGAGATCCGCGCCGGTAAAGCCCGCGGTCGTCTGGGCGATCTGATCCAGATCCACATCATCCGCGAGCGGTTTGCCCTTGACATGAACGGCCAATATCTCCCGGCGCCCCTTGATATCCGGACGGCCGATGCCGATCTTGCGGTCAAAGCGCCCCGGCCTCAGGATCGCCGGATCCAGAATATCCACGCGGTTTGTCGCCGCCATGACGATAATGCCCTGGTTCACGCCGAAACCGTCCATCTCCACGAGCAGCTGATTCAGTGTCTGCTCGCGCTCATCATGGCCGCCGCCCATGCCCGTGCCGCGCCTGCGGGCCACCGCGTCAATCTCATCGATAAAAATGATGCACGGCGAATTTCTCTTGGCGTCGTCAAACAGATCGCGCACGCGCGAGGCGCCGACGCCGACAAACATCTCCACAAAATCTGATCCGGAAATGCTGAAAAACGGCACGCCTGCCTCACCGGCCACCGCCTTGGCGAGCAGTGTCTTTCCGGTGCCCGGAGGGCCGACAAGGATCACGCCCTTCGGTATTCTGGCGCCCACCTGTGTATATCTCTCAGGGTGCTTCAAAAAATCGACGATCTCCTCAAGCTCCTCCTTCTCCTCGGCCAGTCCCGCGACATCCTTGAATGTGATCGGCGTCGATCCGCCCTTTGTCATTCTGGCGCGGCTCTTGCCAAAATTCATCACATTGTTGTTGACGCCGCCCTGCTGGGCAGAGAGAAACGAGATAAAGACGATCACCACCACGGCGCCGACAATCAAGATCGCCAGATTTTCCTCCAGCCATCCCTTGCGCTGAATTTCCTCCATCGTATACTGGATATCCGTCTCCAGCAGCCGCTGTTCGACCTCATGCACGTCCATGCTGTAAAAAGCGTGCTGCGTCCCGTCCTTCATCACCGCGATCACCTGTCCGGCCGGCAGTTCGCCCTCGCCATACGGCTCAATGATGACCCTCGTGATATTTGGCTCGGCCTTATTGATCTCCTCGATAAACTCCGGATATGAGTAAGGGTACACGGAGTTGCCGCTGCTCTGCGAGAGGGCGTATAGTGCCAGACCCAGACAGAGGAGTATGATCAAGAGCGGAAAAAAATTAATTCGTATCTGTCTATTGTTATTCATTTGCCGCCTCCTCAGGTCAAATGGTTAAGACGACTGTTCATCCGAGTCTGAACCGCCGCGCTCATCATTCGATGACACCGATGTATGGAAGATTTCTGTATTTCTGCGCAAAATCCAGGCCATAGCCGACAATAAACCGGTCAGGGATCGTAAATCCCACATAGTCGACTTTCACATCCGCCACGCGCCGCTCCGGCTTGTCGAGCAGCGCGCAGATCCTAATACTCTTCGGATTCCGCTTATACAGAATTTCCATCAGATAATGCAGCGTATTGCCTGAATCAATAATATCCTCCACGATCATGACGTCCCTGCCCTCGATCGCCTCATCCAGATCCTTGACGATCTTGACGATGCCGGAACTCGTCGTCCCGTTGCCGTAACTGGACACCGACATAAAATCCATCGTCACCGGCACCGTGATGCGCTTCGCGAGGTCGCACATAAAAAAGGCGCCGCCCTTCAATACGCAGATCATATGGATACTGCGACCCTCATAATCTCTGCTGATGCGCGCTCCGAGTTCTCTGATTTTTTTATCCACTTCTTCCTCAGAAATCAATACGCTGATTTTGTCTTCCATTTCTCTCTTTTCTCCTTATCGATCGTATCTATCATGTGACAGCCTCATGCTTCTCTGAAATCCGCGTCCGTTCCGCAGATCATGCCGCCATAATCAGAAGTCAGAATTGAAGACACTGTCACATACCGGCCGCTAAATGCCCTAATGATCGGCCCGCTGGCGAACCGTCACAACAAGGACCCTTTTCGTGGCCTCTGTGATCTTATAATACTCACTGATGCGCCCCTCATGCGCCCTGCCCGCGTCCCGCAAGCCTTCGGCCGTCCGCGGCGCGGTCTCCGCACGCTCTGATGCCCTGCCCACGTCCCGCAGGTCTTCGGCTGTCCGCGGCGCGGTCTCCGCACGCTCTGATGCCCTGCCCGCGTCCCGCAGGCCGTCGGGCGTCTGCGGCG
>CAYRDY010000112.1:0-5682 GCA_964423195.1 uncultured Catenibacillus sp.
TCACTTGTTGTGTCAATAGTTTGATGTGAATTTGAGGCGCAGTCAGTTTTCCGATGTTACTATTCACAGGGAATTTTAGGCATGCTAAATACTCCTTCCTATAAGCTATACAAGAAGGAAAATCAATAACTATCCAAGATGCCGTATGGTCGATCACACCTCGGAAAATATTCCTTCACCCGCCTTATGACCGCTTGCTCAAAAGTTGGTGCTGTCACGATCGAAAAGTGGCTCAGTTTAGGAGGAGTGATTAAAAGTCTTGACAAGCTGCCGTCCAGAGGTTTATAATAAGGACATACCAATAGCGCAAGATTAAATCTTGCAGCATTAAATAGGAGGGATCTTTATGGGTATCTATGATTTTACGGTCAAGGCACGGGACGGCAGCGATGTGTCGCTCTCCGATTACAAGGGGAAGGTGCTTCTCATCGTCAACACCGCGACGGGCTGCGGCTTCACGCCGCAGTACAGCGATCTGCAGGCGCTCTACGATCTGCATCAGAAGGATGGTTTTGAGATTCTGGATTTTCCGTGCAATCAGTTCGCCGGACAGGCGCCGGGCAGCGACGAGGAGATTCACACCTTCTGTACGGGGCGGTTTGGGATCACTTTCCCGCAGTTTTCCAAAATTGACGTCAACGGCGAGAATGCCATTCCGCTTTACAAGTACCTGACGGAAAATTCGACATTTGCCGGTTTTAAGGGACCGATGGGGCTGGTCATGAAGGGCGTTTCTAAAAAAATGGACAAGGATTATAAGAACAACGGCAAAATCAAATGGAATTTCACGAAATTTCTGATCAATCGGGATGGCGAGATCGTCGCCCGCTTTGAGCCGACGGAGCCGCTGGATACGGTGAAAGCCAGAGTGGAGGAGGTCTTGTGACATGAAGATTGCGGTACGCTATTATTCAAGAGGAGGCAATACGAAAAAGGTTGCCAACGCTATCGCCAAGGCGGTCGGCGTCAAGGCGAAGCCGATCTCGGAGCCTCTCGCGGAGAATGTGGATATCCTGTTTCTGGGGACGGCGCCATATGCCTTTGATGTGGATGACGAGGTCAAATCTTTTATAAGCGGCATCGGTGTCTCTGTCGGCAAGGCTGTCATTTTCAGCACATCCGCGGCTGTCAAATCCATTCGCAAATATGTGGAGAAGCTGTTTGAGGAAAAGAAGATTCCGCTCGCGCGAGAGGAGTTTTCCTGCAGGGGATCCTTTTTGATGCTGCACAGGGGCAAGCCGAATGCGGATGACCTGCGGGCGGCCGCCGATTTTGCGAGGAAAATCATTTCATAAGGGGTAGGGGCAAAATGGCGGATCAGTTTGACCCACTAAAACTTGAGAATCAACTTTGTTTTCCTCTCTATGCCTGTGCGAAGGAGATTGTGAAAGCATACAAGCCGTATCTGGATGAACTCGATCTCACCTATACGCAGTATATTACCATGATGGTGATGTGGGAGCATAAGGAATTGAGGGTGAAGGAAGTCGGACGTTTTTTGTATCTGGATTCCAGCACATTAACGCCGCTGCTCAAAAGGCTGGAGGAAAAGGGCTATGTCGCGAGGCGGCGATCTGAGCGCGATGAGCGTGATCTGATCGTCTCGATCACCGAGAAGGGGGAGGCGCTGCGGGAAAGGGCGCTGATTGTGCCGCAGCGCATCGCGGCATGCGTGGATATGGAACCGGAAAAGGCACAGTTTCTCTATGGCATTCTGTATGAGCTGTTGGGGAAACTCAGCGGGCGTCGGGGATAATTCTGCATCAAAATCTGTTACATAGAATCAAGTGCAGGAGGGATGATCATGGTCATGGGAAAAGTGAGAATTGAGGATGATTTGGGTATTCATCTGCGGCCGGCGGGGCAGATTGCCGATGAGGGGCTAAAGTACCGCTGCCGGATCGAACTGTGCTGCAACGGGCGGAGAGTCAACGGGAAAAGTCTGCTCAGCATCTTGAGTCTTGGCGTCAGGAAGGGCAGTGAGATCGAGATTTTCTGTGACGGCGAGGATGAGGCGGAGGCGCTGCAGGCTTTGATAAAAGCGGTAAACACAAAGGCATCCGCTGTCTCATAATGAAATTGAAAAAGCTCAGCCAAAATCATTTGCCGGATAAAATTGGGAAAAGGCCAGCTAAATCATTTTCCGGGCTTTGGTTTCGCGCCGTCCGTGGTCTTCTCGGTTTCCGAGCTTGGATCCTGTGACGCCGCGTCCATCCTTGCCCTGTCTTCTTCGCGGATTTCCTCGCCCCGCTGTTTGAGGTATTTATAAACCATGCTGTACAGATAGAGAAATATCGGGATGATCAGTGTGCAGTAGACGGATGCCTTGAAAAGATCCGTGGCCAGTTCTCCCCGCATCAGCGAAAAGATTAATGTGGATAAATACATCAGCGCCAGCAGTATAGCGCCGGCCAGTGCGATGATTCTTCTGAATTTCATAAAGGGTCATTCCTTTCGATGGATTAGCGTTGGCGCGGAGAACTCCGTGTATTTTTTGTCAGACTATTCTTTGACGCCCGCGTCATGATATTTCATATTATATCTTAAAACAGGTGAAAAAGCTATCAAAAAATGAATGGGCACCGAAGAAAAGCGGTGCCTAAAATTTTTCAAAAAAATGGTTGACATTTGAGTTAGTCAGTGCTATCCTATTGTGGTTAGAGGATTCTAACCATATATTTTTGAATATAAGTTAGCAGTAACTTACCCCAAGAATGGGGAGGAGATGGCGATCTTTGGACACGGGGATCCGCTGATCGAGGTGAGGAGATGATATGATGCCTTTGACGATGGCTAAAACCGGAGAGAGAAATATGATCAAGAGAGTCGGCGGAAAAGAAGAGATCAGGCATTTTCTGGAGAGTCTGGGTTTTGTGTCCGGCGGTGAGGTGACTGTTGTGTCCGAGAATGGCGGCAACGTCATTGTCAATGTCAGGGAATCGCGCGTTGCGATCAGCAGGGAAATGGCAAACAAAATTATGGTATAGAAAGCGCGAATACGCGAGAAAGGATGTTATGTAAATGACTTTGAGAGAAGCCGAGTGCGGCCAGACGGTCACAGTGACGAAGCTGCGCGGCGAGGGCGCGGTGAAGCGCAGGATTATGGACATGGGTATCACGAAAAATACGCAGGTGTATATCCGCAAGGTGGCGCCGCTGGGTGATCCGGTGGAAGTCACGGTGCGCGGCTATGAGTTGTCGCTTCGCAAGGCGGACGCGGAGATGGTCGAAGTTCAGTGATGATCCATGCCGCAAGGGGGATTTTTATTTTTTTTGAGAATGGGTTAGCAGTCGCTAATTAGAGAAAACTAACACATGGCACCTGCCGGTGCCGCGCAGGAAAAGGAGGATATGGAAAATGTCAGTAAGAATTGCTCTAGCGGGCAATCCGAACAGCGGGAAGACGACACTGTTTAATTCGCTGACGGGCTCGAATCAGTTCGTCGGCAACTGGCCGGGCGTCACCGTGGAGAAAAAAGAGGGGAGACTCAAAGGGCACAAGGATGTGGTTATCACGGATCTGCCGGGGATCTATTCCCTGTCGCCATACACACTGGAGGAAGTTGTGGCGAGGAATTATCTGATTCAGGAAAAGCCCGACGCGATCCTGAATATCGTGGACGGCACGAATCTTGAGAGGAATCTCTATCTGACCACACAGCTGATGGAACTGGGCGTGCCGCTGGTGGTCGCCGTCAATATGATGGATGTCGTCAAGAAAAATGGCGATAAGATCGATGTACATAAATTGTCCGAGAAGTTGGGCTGCAACGTCGTCGAGATCTCCGCGCTCAAGGGAACAGGTATCGACAAGGCGGCGACGGCGGCCGTGGAAGCGGCGAAGGGCGGAAGTTCGGTGTGTCCGCACACGTTTTCGCCGGAAGTTGAGAGCGTTTTGGAGGAGATCGAGGACAGGCTAGGCGGGGTGCCGGAGGAGCAGAAGCGTTTCTTTGCCGTGAAATTGTTTGAGCGCGACGACAAGATCGGCGACAGTTTGAGTGATGTGCCGAATGTCGAGGAATTGATCGCCCAGCTTGAGAGGGAGATGGACGACGACGCGGAGAGCATCATCACCAATGAGCGCTACACCTATATCGCCTCGATCATTGACAAAGTATACAAGAAGAAAAATAAGGGTGAGCTATCCATTTCCGATAAGATTGACCGGATTGTGACGAACCGTTTCCTGGCGCTGCCGATTTTTGCGGTAGTCATGATCATCGTATATTATGTCTCAGTGACCAGTGTCGGCACGGTTTTTACCGACTGGGCAAATGACGGCGTGTTTGGCGACGGCTGGCATCTGTTCGGCATCGGCGGCTCCGCCTACGATGAGGCCATGTCCGAGTTTGCGGATGAAAATCTCTTTACAGATGCGCTTGCCGAGACCGTCTCAGGTGCTGTCGACGCCGGCGTGGTCGGCGCGGATGAGGTGATGGCCGCGATTGAGGACAGGGATTTCGGCGCGTTTGATGAGGCCTATGGCAGCTATGCTGACGCGCTTGCCGAGGGCGGCTTCGATATCTCGGAGATGGTTGACGCCTCGCTGGAGGGCGCGCCGGACACCTCAGAGTTCGGCATCTGGGTGCCGGGTATTCCGGTATTGGTCGAGCGCGGGCTGAATGCCATTCACTGCGCGGACTGGCTGCAGGGACTGATTCTTGACGGCATTGTCGGCGGCGTCGGCGCGGTACTCGGCTTTGTGCCGCAGATGCTCGTCCTGTTTATCTTTCTGGCATTTCTGGAGGGCTGCGGCTATATGGCGCGCGTCGCTTTCATTATGGACAGAATTTTCAGGAAATTCGGCCTTTCCGGCAAGTCCTTCATTCCGATGCTGATCGGCTCGGGGTGCGGTGTTCCCGGAATTATGGCTTCGAGGACTATAGAGAATGACCGTGACAGAAAAATGACCGTCATGACGACGACTTTTATTCCGTGCGGCGCGAAACTGCCGATCATCTCCATGATCGCGGTGGCGCTGTTCGGCGGCGCGTGGTGGGTCGGGCCGAGTTGCTATTTTTTGGGCATTGCCGCCATCGTCGTCTCCGGCATTATATTAAAGAAGACAAAGATGTTCGCCGGCGACCCGGCGCCGTTTGTCATGGAACTGCCGGCCTACCACTGGCCGACTGTCGGCAACGTGCTCCGTTCCATGTGGGAGCGTGCGTGGTCCTTCATCAAAAAGGCGGGAACCATTATCTTGCTCTCATCTATCGTTATCTGGCTGACTTCATCGATTGGCTTTGTGGACGGCGCGTTTGCGTTTGACCGCGAGATGGAGCTCGAGGACAGTCTTCTCGGCATGTTCGGCAATGGTATCAAGTGGATCTTCGCCCCGCTTGGATTTAACACAGCGAAGGCGGCGATCGCCACGGTGATGGGTTTGGTGGCGAAGGAAGAGGTCGTTGGCGTCTTCGGCGTCCTTGACTTTGAGGGCATGGCCCCGCTGGCCGGATATGCTTTTCTGGCGTTTAATCTGCTGTGCGCGCCTTGCTTCGCGGCCATCGGCGCGATCCGCCGAGAGATGAACAGCGCCAAGTGGACGATCTTTGCGATCGGTTATCAGAGCGTGTTTGCCTACTGTGTGTCGCTGGTGATCTACCAGATCGGAAGCCTGGTGAGCGGCGGGGGATTTGGCATTGGCACAATCGCCGCGATCCTTGTGGTGATCGCGTTTATCTA
>CAYRDY010000113.1:0-5654 GCA_964423195.1 uncultured Catenibacillus sp.
CCGTGATAAGAAAATTTACCGTGACAAGGGAAAGCGCCGGACTACCATCAAGACGGTGTATTGGGAAGTGGCGTACAGCCGGGGGTATATCGGAGCAAGACACAGAACGGGCAGACCGCCTATGTATTCTTGCTGGATCAGGCGATGAGGATCTCAGGGCCGGTTCACCCCATCGGGGGCGAACCGGCCTTTTGACTGAAATTCTCTCTTGTCCTGACGACGCCTAGATCGTCACCGCGTCATGTCCAGTTCCATAAACTTTGCCCTGTTGAACATCGAAAACTTGAAGGCGCTGCCCGCATAGACCTGCTTGGTAAAATGCACCACCTCTCCGGAAGGTTTGACCACCTTCTCCCCCATCACGATGACGGCGTTATTTTCATTGAGCTCCAGCAGCGCGGCCTCCTCGGCCGTGGCGTCGCTGGCCTCCAGCGTCGTATAGGAATTGCAGGAATGTTCCGGATTGAATCCGATCTTCTCATTGATCGCGGCATACATCGATTTGTTTTCCAGGTCCACGTCCAAGAGAAAACCGTATTTCTCATATGGCAGATAGACATGCTCCAGAATCACCGCGTGGTGGTTGATATAGCGCATCCGCTTCAGATAGACGATCGCCGCCCCCTCGCTGATGCCGAGCAGTTTTGCAATCTTTGGGGAAGCGGTCTGTCTCTCCGAAGCCAGCATATGGGTATACAGATCATAATTTCTCTGTTTCATGGTCGTGGTAAAACCGGCAAATGAGAGCAGTTCCGACGGAATCTTCGTCGTCTGCACAAACGTGCCCTTGCCGTGCCGTTTGACCAGAACCTCTTCCTCAACCAACTTGGAGATGGCACTGCGGATGGTGATACGGCTCACCTGGTACATCTCGCACAATTTGGCCTCACTGGGGATCATCTGCCCCGCCATATACTCGCCCTTTTCAATACGCTGCTTCAGATCATCTGCCACCTGCTGATATAGAGGGACAACGCTGTCGTACATAACTTCCATTTGAAATCTCCCCATGTCTTTCATTTTATTAATGAGTCAAGTATAACATTTTAAAACATCATATGACAAGTGCATTTTAGATAATTTTATCTGTCATATTTTGTGAAAATTGACAATTTCAGACAAATTCGAATCGACGCGCGTAAAAATAAATTTTGCAAATTTCCAATTTCTTATTGACTGTTATTATATGACGTGTTATGATGTGTTTGTAATAAAACATCATGTGACATCATATGATTAAACGAGTGACTGTGCGAATGATGACAGCTCAGGCAAACCCGATCTGTCACTGCGGCACGCACACGCCGCCTGCGCGGCGAAGCATCTGAAATGAGCAAACAATCACAGGGAGGAGTAAGCAATGATTGATTATGACGAGGGCAAGGTAAGGGAGAAGGCAGCCAAACTCTATGCGCAGAGGGATCAGTACGAGGCGATCGCGGACGCTGTCTGCGAGAAGGGATTCGATAACATTTTATTCACCTCGGCGGGCGGATCGCTGGCCGCCCTGGAACCGTACTGCTATATCATGAAGACCATGTCCAAAATCCCAACTTTCACCGAGATCCCGGCTGAACTGATGGCGACAGGCAATCCGATGGTCACGGACAGGACCCTGGCCATCCTCACCTCAAAATCGGGCGACACCAAGGAGACTGTGGCCGTGGCCAAATGGCTGAGAGACAGGCATGTGACGACGATCTCTTTCTGCGGCGAACCGAACGCCCCGCTTGAGGCTGTCACCGACTATTCTGTGTGCTACGGTGAGGCGGACCCGCATGATCTCTGCGCGCTCTTTGTCATCACGAGGATCATGTACAACAAGGGCGAATTTGACGCGTATCCGAAATTCATGGAGGAGCTGGCAAATCTTGGCGAGGTGCTTGTGTCCGTCGCCAAGGCCTCCGACGATTACGGCAAAGCGTACGCCGCCATGTTCGATGAGCGGGATAAGGACTATCAGATCTGGATCAGCTCCGGCAGTGCCTGGGGACCGACCTACTCGATGGCGATGTGCGTGCTCGAAGAATGTCAGTGGCTGCGGACAAAATCCGTCAACTCCGCCGAGTTCTTCCACGGCACGATCGAGATGGTGGAGAAGAATGTGCTCGTCGCCGTCGTCAAGAGTGAGGGGCCGACCAGACCTCTGGATGAGCGCGTGATCAACTTTGTGAAGAAACATACCAACCAACTGTTTGTCTTTGACACGAAAGATTATGAATTTCCGGGCATCAGTGACGAGTTCAGATGGCTGATCGCTCCGGTCGTCCTGTGGACCATTTTTGAGAGGGCCTACACAAATCTGGCGGATGTGAGAAAACACACCATGGACATCCGCCGCTATTACAGGAGACTCGAATACTGATAATGATCGGCGCAGGTCCGCAAAACACTTTGGTATCTATAAGAAATCAAGGGGATATGGGTGTAAAAAAATGATAGAAAAGAGGAGGAACACACATGAAAAAAATCACGAAAAGACTTATCGCGATAGGTCTGACAGTTATCTTTGGCATCGCGGCGCTGACGGCCTGCGGCGGCGGAGGCGGTGATAATGGCGCTGCCGATGGCGGTTCCGGCGGCAGTTCAGACGGACAGGTGACGATCAAATTCGTCCACAAATTTCCTGAGGCCGCAAGAATGGAATATTTTGAGCAGGTGGTGGCTGATTTTGAGAAGGAAAATCCGAACATCAAGATCGAGATGACTTCTTACGGTGATGAGGAGATCAAGGATAAGACCCGCGTGCTCCTGGGCAGCGCGGACGCGCCGGACATCTACTTCACATGGTCGGGCGAGCGCATCATGCAGTACGTCAGGGCAGGAAACACCCTGGATATCACCAAATACTTTGAGGAGGACCCTGAGTGGAAGGACAGCTTCAACCAGGCTATGCTTGAAACCTGCGTCAAGGACGGCTCCTACTGGGCAGTGCCGTGGGATTACTCTTCCAAGGAGATCGTCTACAATAAGAAGGTTTTTGAGGAGGCCGGCATCACAGAGCTCCCGACGACCTGGACAGAATTCCTGGACGTCTGCGAAAAGATCAAGGCCATCGGCAAAGTGCCGCTCGCCGTGGGCAATCAGTATTCATGGGTCGTCTGCCATTTCCTGACCACCCTGAACGGCAAACTGGTGCCAAAGGATGTCACGGACAAAAACTATTCGATGGAGGAAGTCGAGTTCACGGATCCGGGCTACGCTGAGGCCCTCGATATGATGGCCGACCTCTATGAGAAGGGCTACACCAACCAGGATGTCAACTCCATGCCTTGGGAGACGTCGCAGGCCATGGTTCAGGAGGGCTCCGCGGGCATGATCTACGAGGAGGTCCAGAACCTGATCAACTATGAGGACACCCTCGGCGAGGACTGGGGCTACTTCGATTTTCCTGAGATCGAGGGCGCGAACGGTGAGGCGGGTTTCATCACCGGCGGTCCTGACGTGTTCATGGTGAACTCTGAGAGCGAGCATCCGGACGAGGCCATCACTTTCCTCAAATATATCACCAGCGCCGACGTTCAGGCGAAGATGGTCTATGACCTCGGTTTCCTGCCGACCACATCGGTGGAGCTTGACGCCTCCAAATGTATGCCGGAAACCATCGAGATTATTGATAAGAATATGAGCGCTCCGGGCATCTCCGAGTGGCTTGACTGCGTGCTGAACCAGACCGTGTCCGATACGTATCTGGAAGGCTGCCAGACCATCTTCTCCGGAGAGACCGGCGATTCGATCATGGCAAAAGTCAATGAAACGGCACGCGAGGTAGCCGACGAGTAAGTCCGCGCCCTGCCGGAAACTTTTCAATGTCATGGGAAATTCTCTCATCTTCTGGCATTTTTGCTCAGCTGGGGTGCCCTCTGAATTTCCCATGACTTGCTGCATGGAAAGAAAGGTGTTGTTTCTATGGCTATCTACAAAAATAAGAAAATACTGCTCTTATTTATACTTCCGGCACTACTGCTTGTCCTGCTTTTGATCTTTTTGCCGGTCATATTAAATGTCTACTACAGCTTTTTTAAATGGACCGCCTATTCCAAGACCATGGAATTCAACGGTATCAAATACTATCTCAAAATGTTCAGAGATGAGGACTTATGGCATGCCGTCCTCAACAACGTCAAATATGCCGTTGTATCCCTGATCTTCCAGGTCGGCCTGGGGCTCATCCTGGCGCACCTTTTTGTCAGCTTTGCCAATTCACGCTACGCCGCGGTCACGCGTGTCATCATCTTTATCCCTGCCGTGATTTCCCTGACAGCCATCGGCCTTCTGTGGGTCGTGCTCTACAGCCCGACCATCGGCGTCATCAATCCGATACTGGAGGCCATCGGCCTCGGTAATCTGGCGAGAGACTGGCTGGGTGATCCGAAAACAGCCATGTGGGCGGTGATCATGGTATCCCAGTGGCAGTATACCGGTGAGATGATCATGCTCTACACGGTCGGCCTGCAGGGCGTCCCGACGGAAATCTATGAATCGGCCAAAATAGACGGTGCCAGCGGCATTCAGACCTTCTTTTATATCACGATCCCGTCGATCAAGTCGACAATTCTCATGAATATGACCGTCACCATCATCGGCGCTTTCATGGTATTCGACGAGGTTTATGTCATGACGGCCGGCGGTCCCGGCAAATCCACGGAAGTCCTCGCGACGACCATGTACGAGACAGGTTTCCGCATGGATCAGATGGGCTATGCCAGCGCCATCGGCGTGCTGCTATTTATTATCACATTCGCCTTTTCATTTTTCGAGCTTCGGTTGTATAATGTAAAGGAAACCATGAAGGAGGCGAAATGAGATGAGCCTCAGTTCAAAAATCAAGCGATGGATTGTCCACATCATCATGTTTGTTTACATCGTTCTGATCATCTTCCCGCTGCTGTGGATGGTCATCAGCGGTTTTAAGAATAACACGGATATCTTTGGCAGTCCTTTCAGCCTGCCTTCCGAATGGCAGTTTTCAAACTATGTCTACGTGTGGAAGAATTACATTCAGAACAGTGTCCTCAACTCCCTGTTTTTCACCGTTGTCGGCACGTTCTTTGTGATCATCATCTCCGGACTTGCCGCCTATGCCATCATCCGCTTTAAATTCAAGCACAAATATCTTGTGTTTATGATCATTCTCTCCGGTATGATGCTGGCGCCGCAGTGCTCCCTGATCCCGATCTACAAAATGCTCTCCATCGTCGGACTTTACAACACTTACATCGGACTTCTGGTGCCGTATATCGCCTACAGAATACCGTTTTCCTTCTTCCTGATGTGGTCGTTCATGATCAATCTGCCTGTGGAGGTCGAGGAGGCCGCCTACATCGACGGAAGCAGCATATTCAGGACATTCTTCAGTATCGTCCTGAAAATGAGCAAACCGGTCATCGCCACCACGGCCATCATGTCCGCCAGATATATCTGGAACGATTTCGCGTTTGCCCTGGTCTTCACCGAGGGTCGCGAGCTCTCCACCGTACCGCTTGGCATTTTCGCCATCAGGTCGGCAAGCCAGACGAGCTGGGGCGTGCTGATCGCAGGCCTGACGCTGGCCGCGCTGCCGATGGTCATCCTCTATATCTTCCTGCAGAAATACTTCGTCAGCGGCATGAACGCCGGCGCGGTCAAGGGCTGATAAGACTTTCACTTTTTAC
>CAYRDY010000114.1:0-5609 GCA_964423195.1 uncultured Catenibacillus sp.
GGCAAGCCTTCTTTAAAAAAATTTAGTTGACAAATGCCAAAAAATTTAGTAAAATATATTTAATAATTTAATAGAATTTAATAACTATTCAACAACACATTTTAAATCAAGCAGGAGGTATTTTAAATGAAGAAGGTTAAAATCGGCTTCGCGCCGACCAGAAGGAGTATTTTCAGCGCTCCGGACGCGATCAAGTATGCCAATCTGACCAGAAAGAGGCTGGAAGAACTGGGCGTCGAGTTTGTGGACATCACGGACATCAATTCGGAGGGACTTTTCTATGACGAGGCCGACCGCGAGAAGATTGAGGCGAAATTCCGCGCCAATGACGTGAAGGGCATTTTCTTCCCGCACTGCAATTTCGGCACGGAGTATGTCTGCGCGCGTCTGGCAAAAGATATGAATCTGCCGGTATTGTTGTGGGGGCCGCGCGACGAGCGCCCGGACGAGGATGGCGTTCGCCTGCGCGACAGCCAGTGCGGCCTGTTTGCCACGGGCAAGGTGATGCGCCGCTTCAGGGTGCCGTTTACGTATATGACCAACTGCCGGCTGGAGGATGAGGCGTTTAAGAGAGGGATCTTCAATTTTCTGGCTGTGTGCAATGTCGTCGACGTCTTCCGTCACACGCGCATCCTGCAGATCGGGCCGAGGCCGTTCGACTTCTGGTCCACGATGTGCAACGAGGGCGAGCTGCTTGAGAAGTTCAATATCCAGCTTTCCCCGGTGCCCCTGGCCGAGCTGACGGAGACCATGAGTGATGTGAGGGAGAACCATAAGGGTGATGTCGATGCCGTCATCGCCTACTGTCGCGAGAACATGAATATCTGCGTGACCCCGGATCAGCTGGAGACGGTGGCGGCCCTGAAAGTGGCGATGCGCAGGCTGGCCGACAAATATGGCTGCAACGCGGGCGCCATCCAGTGCTGGAATGCCCTGCAGCAGGAGATCGGCATCATGCCGTGCGCGGCAAATTCCCTGTTGAATGAGGAGGGCTTCCCGCTGGTCTGCGAGACGGATATCCACGGCGCCATCACGGCCGTGCTCGTGGAGGCGGCCAGCCTGAAAGGGACGAGAAGCTTCTTTGCCGACTGGACCGTCAGGCACCCGGACAACGAAAACGGTGAATTGCTCCAGCACTGCGGCCCGTGGCCGATCTCCGTGGCCCAGGAGAAGCCGACCATCGGCTATCCCCTGGCCTTCGACTATCCGGGCGCGGTGGAGGCGCAGGCGAAATTCGGCGATATCACGCTGGCGCGCTTTGACGGCGACAACGGCGAGTATTCGATGCTGCTGGGCAACGCCAAGGGCATTGAGGGACCTTACACCAAGGGCACCTATCTTTGGGTTGAGGTTGCCAACTTAAAGCGCCTGGAGGCAAAACTGGTCGAGGGGCCGTACATTCACCACTGTGTCGGCATCCATGAAAATGTCGTGCCGGTGCTGTATGAGGCGTGCAAATATATGGGCGTTTCGCCTGATCTGTACGATCCGGTGGAAGAAGAAGTGAAGGCTTATCTGAGAGGTGAGTGAAATGAAAAGCAATCAGGAGCTGGCGCGGTTGGCTTTTAAGCTGCGCAAAGATGTGGTGGATATGGTCGTCGAGGGCAAGGGCGGCCACATCGGCGGCGATTTCAGCGTGATCGATACGCTGACAATGCTCTACTTTAAACATATGAATATTTCCCCGGAAAATATGGATGATCCGGACAGGGATCGCTTTGTGCTGAGCAAGGGACATTCAGTCGAGGCCTACTATGCCGTGCTGGCGGAGAAGGGTTTCTTCCCGATCGGGGAGGTCATCGAGAAATTTTCAAAATTCGGCACGAAATTTATCGGCCACCCGAACAACAAACTGCCGGGCATTGAGATGAATTCCGGATCCCTGGGCCATGGTCTGCCGGTGTGCGTCGGCATGGCGCTGGCGGGGAAGATGGACGGCCGGGATTACCGCGTCTACACGGTGATGGGCGACGGCGAGCTGGCTGAAGGGTCTGTCTGGGAGGGCGCGATGGCGGGCGGCCATTACAAGCTGGACAATCTCTGCGCGGTCGTTGATCGAAACCGGCTGCAGATCTCCGGATCCACGGAGAACGTGATGGCGCAGGACGACCAGGTCGAGCGCTGGTCGGCTTTCGGGTGGAATGTCCTCCAGGCCGAGGGCAACAACATGGACAGCCTGGACGCAGCATTTACGGCGGCAAAAGCCTGCAAGGGCAGGCCGACGGTGATTATCGCCAATACCACCAAGGGCTACGGCGCGTCCATCATGGAAAACAAAGCGGCATGGCATCATAAAGTGCCAACTCAGGAAGAATACGCGCAGATTGTTGCAGAATTAAAAAAACGTGAGGAGGCGCTGGCATGAATAAAATAGCGAACAAACAGGTCATTTGTGATGTCTTGATGGCACATGCCAGGGAGGATAAAGATATTGTGGTGCTGTGCAGCGATTCGAGGGGGAGCGGGTCCATGACGCCGTTTGCGGACAATTTTCCGCGGCAGTTTGTGGAGACCGGCATCGCCGAGCAGAATCTGGTGAGCATTTCCGCGGGGCTGGCAAAATGCGGAAAGAAACCTTTTGCCGTGTCCCCGGCGTGTTTTTTGACCACGAGGAGCTATGAGCAGGCAAAGATCGACTGCGCCTACTCGGACACGAACGTGAAGCTGATCGGCATCAGCGGCGGCATCAGCTACGGCTCACTGGGCATGAGCCATCATTCCGTGCAGGATATCGCTGCCATGGCCGCGATCCCGAATATGCGCGTGTATCTGCCGAGCGACCGCTTTCAGACCGCGAAGCTGACGGAGGCGCTGCTGGCGGACAAAAAGACAGCCTATGTGCGCGTTGGGCGAAACGCGGTGGAAGATGTCTACAGTGAGGATCATGTGCCTTTCGAGATGGACAAGGCCACAGTGATCGCAGAGGGCTCGGATGTGCTGATCGTGGCCTGCGGTGAGATGGTGGCTCCGGCCAAGGCGGCCGCGGAAATCCTGGCGGAAAAGGGTATTTCCGCCGGCGTGCTGGATATGTACTGTGTGAAACCGCTGGATGAGGCCACGCTGATAGCCAAGGCGCAAAATGTCCGAGCGGTGGTAACGGTCGAGGAGCATGCGCCGTTTGGCGGCCTGGGGTCGATGGTGAGCCAGGTCATCAGCCGCGAGTGCCCGCGCAGAGTTTACAATATGACGCTGCCGGACGCGCCGGTGATCTCAGGGACGTCAAAGGAAGTGTTTGAATATTACGGGCTGACCGGCGAGGGGATTGCCGCGAAAGCGGAGGAACTGCTGAGATAAGGAATGCGCCCGCGCGGGCGGGAGCCGTTTGCAAGGGAAAAGAAGATGTGCCCGCGCGGGCGGGAACAGCTTGCGCGGGCGAAAAGGCGTTTCAAAAAGGAGTAAGTTTATGGATAGGGATTATATCATCGGCATCGACCAGAGCACGCAGGGGACGAAGGCGCTGCTCTTTGACGGCGCCGGGCATCTGGTCGGGCGTGCGGATATGCCTCATCGGCAGATCATCAGCGGCGAGGGCTGGGTCTCCCACGATATGGACGAGATTTACCGGAACACGGTGGCCGTAGTGCGCAGTCTCCTTGAAAAGACCGGGACGGATGCCGCGCGGATCGCGGGTCTGGGTATCAGCAATCAGCGCGAGACGACATGTATGTGGGATCGGCGCACGGGGAAGCCGGTCGATCACGCCATTGTCTGGCAGTGCAGCAGGGCGAAGAATATCGAGGAGCGCATCGGCGCCCTAGGCTATGGAGAGATGATCGCAAGGTCGACAGGCATCCCTCTGTCCGCCTATTATCCGGCCTGCAAAATGGCCTGGCTTAAAGAGGCGCATCCGGAGGTTTCCCTCGATGACGGGATAGGCTTTGGCACCATCGATGCGTGGCTGATTTACAAGCTGACGGAGGATCATGCCTTTAAGACGGATTACTCCAACGCGTCGCGGACGCAGCTTTTCAACCTCGAAACGCTGCAGTGGGATGAGAACCTGTGCGGGATCTTTGGCATCCCTGTTGACGCGCTGCCGCAGGTGTGCGATTCCGACAGCCTCTTCGGCTATACGACGATGGAGGGATTGTTTGAGGAGGCGATCCCGATCCACGCGGCGCTTGGGGATTCCCACGGGGCGCTGTTCGGCCAGGGCTGCCACAGCGCGGGCATGATCAAGGCCACCTACGGCACCGGCTCATCGCTGATGATGAATATCGGGGATCGACCGATTTTTTCAACACACGGCATCGCCACATCGCTGGCGTGGCGGATGGGCGGCCGCGCGGAATATGTGCTGGAGGGCAATCTCAATTACACCGGCGCGGTCATTACCTGGCTGAAAGACGACCTGAAAATGATCAGTTCGCCGGGCGAGAGCGGCATTTTGGCGGCGGCAGCCAATCCTGACGACCGCACCTATCTGGTGCCGGCATTTTCCGGGCTTGGCGCGCCGTACTGGGATTCGGACGCCGTGGCCATGTTTTACGGCATGAGCCGCACCACCCGCCGGGAGGAGCTCGTGAAGGCGGCGCTGGAGTCGATCGCCTACCAGATCACCGACCTGGTGGAGGCGATGGCGCAGGACACGGGCATTGATATCGACGAGGTGCGCGTGGACGGTGGGCCGACGCACAATGAGTGGCTGATGCAGTTCCAGAGCGATATGCTGCAAAAGAAGGTGGCCATCCCGCCTTATGAGGAACTCTCAGGCATCGGAGCCGCCTATGCGGCAGGCATCGCCATCGGATTGTATGACAGGGAAAAACTGTTCGCGGATGTGCGGCGCAGCGTCTACACGCCGAAAATGCCCGCACACGCCAGAGACGCGAAATACGCCGGCTGGAAAAATGCCGTGGGGAGAGTACTGCGGAAATGATTGGGGAGATCTGAATTTCTTTTTTTCTGATTGTGATCAAAGTTCTGTATTGAGGAGTATTTGCCACTTTTGGAGCGAAAAAGGGAGCCATCATTGGCTCCTTTTTCGCTGATAATGCCTTGCTTTTCCAGTTATTATTCGGCCTGCAGCTTTTTGATGATATGTACCTACCCTTATGACATTCCCGCGCGGCGTGGCTCCATCGTTGCGCAAAAGATGACAATTAACGAAATGGATTCAGTTTAGCGATTCCACAGAAAAGGAAAACAGAACCGAATACCAAAAAGAATATACCCAAAGGTACAATGTCGTACAGGAAATTCAAAGCTGGTTTATTCCCAACTTTATTCCCAACTTTATTTCCAATTTTTATTTCCAACTTTGTTTATTTAGAGCAGAAGATAAATTTTTTATTTGAATTAGCTTGCAAAACAGAGAATTTTTTCGTATCATAGGAGTGTACTGGCAGTGGGGGAATCCCCTGTCTGCTTAGGGAAGGAGAGAAAGGGCGAACTGTTGAGATCGTTGAGTTGTCCTTTCTTTTTTTCTGTGTCCATCATACAGTGGACGGTATGAAGCAGAAATACACAGAAGCAAGAAAAAGCGGCAATCGAAAGTGGGACGCAGCGAACTTCGACAGAATGTCAATCTCACTTCCAAAAGGCAGCAGGGGAAGCTACAGGCTCCGCGTCGGGGGCTGGCGCATTATCTTCTCCTACCCGGAAAAGGG
>CAYRDY010000115.1:0-5578 GCA_964423195.1 uncultured Catenibacillus sp.
AAGAACTGGCCTCATCCATTGAAGGGTTTGATGCGGAGCTGGAAATCGAAGGGGGGTTGACACCGACGGTGGAAGTGGCAAACTTGGGGTATAATATCCCTCCCTACCGAAAATCAATATCCGGAGATTATTTTTCATATTTTTTAAGCAGTGAAGTGAAAAGTTAAGTGCCACTTCACTAGCGCGCAAATCTTCCTATCCTTTTTCAAAAAATATTGAAAAGTCCCAGAAATCATAGTAAAATAAAAATCAAGCATCATTCTGGATCTACAGAGTCAATAGGAGGAGGATTCATATGTCTAGTAGTTCTACAGGAATTCTTGGCAGACTCGGATTTGTCAAGAGTCCCGGTGCCCTGGTGCCGCACAGGAAACATACGAAAGATATGGAGACTGTGCAGATGCCGGTGCCCGCTTCGGTCACGATCCTGATGTCCCAGCACATCGGCGCGCCGTGCACGCCGACAGTGAAAGTCGGCGATCAGGTCTATGTGGGCACGCTGATCGGGGATTCGGACAAATTCGTGTCCGCGCCGATTCACTCCAGCGTCTCCGGCAAGGTCAAAAAGATTGACACCATGGTGACAAGCAACGGCGCCAACACGCAGTATGTCATGATCGAGGCGGACGGCGAGCAGACGCCTGACCCGACGCTGAAGCCGCCGGTGGTGGAGAATGAGGACGACCTGATCAAGGCCATCAGGGCGTCAGGCCTGGTCGGCCTGGGCGGCGCGGGCTTTCCCGCCCACGTCAAGTTAAATCCGGCGCCGGATGTCAAGGCCAAGATCGACACGCTGATCGTCAACGGGGCCGAGTGCGAGCCCTATATCACGGCCGACATGCGGGAGATTATCGAAAACTCCTGGGATATTCTGTCCGGCATTTACACGGTGGCGGAGCTTTTGCAGGTCAAGCAGGCATTCATCGGCATTGAGGACAATAAGCCTGAGGCCATCAAGATCATGCAGGACATCGCGGCCAAGGACGATGCGCACGGCGACATCGTGAAGGTGAAGATCCTGCCGTCGAGGTACCCGCAGGGCGCTGAGAAAGTGATCATCGATCAGTGCACGGGGCGCCAGGTGCCACCGGGGAAGCTCCCGTCGGATGTGGGCGTCGTGGTGATGAACGTGGCCTCGATCGCGTTTCTTGCGAGGTATCTAAAGACTGGCATGCCGCTGACGACGAAGCGCATCACGGTGGACGGCTCAGCGGTGCGCGATCCGAAAAATATCAGTGTCTGTATCGGCACGCCGGTGAGAGATGTGATCGCCTTCTGCGGCGGTTATAAGGAGACGCCGGCCAAGCTCCTGTACGGCGGCCCGATGATGGGGACGCCGCTCGTCAGCGACGAGCTGCCGATTCTCAAGAATACCAATGCCATCCTGGCATTTAACCGGGCGGACGCCGAGAGCTTAGAGGAGACGGCTTGCATCCGCTGCGGGCGGTGCGTCAATGCCTGCCCGATGAATCTGATGCCGACCCTGCTCGAACAGTATACAGAGACTAAAAATGTGGAAGGCCTCAAACGGCTGAATGTCATGGCCTGTATGGAATGCGGCTGCTGCTCATACGTCTGTCCGGCGAACCGCAAGCTGGTGCAGTCCATCAGAGTCGGCAAAGTCATCCTGAGAAATAGTGGAAAGTAGGTGTGGACAGTGGATAATCAATTAATCGTTTCATCTTCACCGCATCTGAGCAGCCCGGTGAAGACAAGGACCCTGATGATTGATGTTATTATTGCGTTATGTCCTGCTTTTATCGCGTCAATCATCCTTTTTGGATTCAGGAGCGTGATCGTGGTGGTCGCGACGGTCGCGGCCTGCGTGCTGGCGGAGTATATCTGCCGCAAAGTGATGAAGCGGCCCAACACCATCATGGACTGCAGCGCGATCGTGACAGGCATTCTCCTGGCGTTCAACCTTCCGGTCACCATCCCGATCTGGATGGCGGTGCTTGGCGGCGTGATCGCCATCGTGGTCGTCAAGCAGCTTTTCGGCGGCATCGGCAACAACTTTGTCAATCCCGCCCTGGCGGCGCGTATTATTCTGATGGTGTCGTTCCCGACACAGATGACGTCGTGGACGGCACCGCTTGACGGGACAGCCACGGCCACGCCGCTGGCCATGATCGCCGGCGGGCAGACGGACGCCCTGCCGTCCTATCTGGACATGTTTCTCGGCAAGACCGGCGGGTGCCTCGGCGAGACCTGCGCGCTCGCGCTCTTGATCGGCGGCATCTACCTCGTGGTGAGAAAAGTCATCTCCCCGATCATCCCGCTCACATATATCGCCGTCGTCTTTGTCTTCTCCGCGATTTTGGGGCAGGATCCGCTGATGATGATTTTGTCCGGCGGCCTGTTTTTGGGCGCGATCTTTATGGCGACGGATTATGTGACCAGCCCGCTGACCAACAAGGGCAAGCTGATCTACGCGATCGGCTGCGGCATTCTGACAGTGCTGATCCGGAGGTTTGGCTCACTGCCGGAGGGCGTGTCCTTCTCGATCATTATCATGAATATTTTAGTGCCTCATATTGAGAGACTGACGACGCCGAAGGCATTCGGCACGGTAAAGGAGGCGTCGAAATAATGGATGTGAAAAAGGTACTCGGGCCAACGATCCTCCTGACGGTGATCGTTGCCGTCGTCACGGCGCTGCTGGTGCTGACAAACAATGTGACCAAGGATAGGATCGATGAGTTGCAGGCGGCCAGCGAGGAGGAGGCCAAGATGGAGGTTCTGTCGGAGGCGGACGGCTTCACGGAGGAGACCGTCAATGTCGACGGGACGGATTATACCTACTATGAGGCCAACAACGGCGCGGGTTATGTCTTCACGACGTCCTACAAGGGCTATGGCGGACAGGTCGTCTGTATGACCGGCATCTCTGCCGACGGCGAGGTCACGGGCGTGAAGCTGACAGAGCAGAATGAGACGCCCGGCCTCGGACAGAAAGCGCTGAATCCTTCGTTTACGGATCAGTATCTGGGAGGCATCCCCGATGACGGCGAGTTCAATGTCATCAAGGACGACCCCGCTGGCGAGATCAACGCGATCGCCGGTGCGACGATCACATCGCGGGCTGTCACCAATTCGGTGGATCAGGCCATTGATATCTATGATGTAGTGACGGGAGGTGCACAGTAATGGCTAAAAAACAGAAAAGTTACGGCCAAATTTTGACTGCCGGCATTATCAAGGAGAATCCGGTGCTCCGTCTGGTGCTCGGAACCTGTCCGACGCTGGCGATTACCACGATGGCCATGAACGGCCTCGGCATGGGGGCGGCGGCGACCGTCGTCCTGATCGGTTCCAACCTTGTGATTTCCCTTTTGAGGAAGGTGATTCCTGATAAAATCCATATTCCGGCATATATCACCATTATCGCCGGTTTTGTGACCATCATCCAGTTGTTTGTCAAGGCTTTTGCCCCGGCGCTCGATGAGGCGCTCGGCATCTATCTGCCGCTCATCGTCGTCAACTGCATTATCCTTGGGCGCGCTGAGAGCTTCGCGAGCAAGAACGGGCCTCTGGCCTCCGTGCTCGACGCGATCGGCATGGGGATCGGCTTTACCGTCACCCTTGTGCTGATGGGCAGCATCCGCGAGCTCATCGGCAACGGCACGATCTTCGGCATCACCATCAACAGCGGCAGCGTGATCCCGCCGATGTTGATCTTTATCCTGCCTCCGGGCGGATTCTTTGTCTTTGGCATGCTGGTTGCCCTGGCAAATAAGATTGCCACGGGGAAGGGCGAGGAGCCGGCGAAGCTCGGCTGCAGCGGCTGCCCGATGAGCGAGACCTGCTCCAAGGCTGCGGAAGGGGGATGTGAGTCATGAGGCTTTCGGTTGTCAATTTAGTTCAGATCTTTCTGGCCGCGATTTTGACCAACAACTATATTCTCTCCAGATTCCTCGGCATCTGCCCGTTCCTGGGCGTGTCCAAGAAGCTGAATACGGCGGTGGGCATGAGCGCGGCGGTCATTTTCGTCATGATGATCGCCACGGCGGTGACCTGGCCGATCCAGACGTACCTCCTGACGCCGAACGACCTCGACTATCTGCAGACGATCGTCTTCATTCTGATCATCGCGGCCCTGGTGCAGTTTGTGGAGATCGTGCTCAAGAAATATATGGTCAGCCTGTACAATGCGCTGGGCGTCTATCTGCCGCTCATCACGACCAACTGCGCGGTGCTCGGCGTGACCGTTCTGAATATTGACGAGGGTTACGGCTTTGTCCAGTCCCTGGTCAACAGCTTCGGCAGCGGCCTTGGCTTTATGCTGGCGATGGTGCTGTTTGCCGGCGTCCGCGGGCGCCTGGAGACGGCTAAGATCCCGAAGGCCATGCAGGGCCTGCCGATCACGCTGGTGTCCGCGTCCCTTGTATCGATTTCATTCCTCGGTTTCCAGGGGCTTGTTGACGGATTATTCGGATGATAGGAGGTGCCGGTTATGACGGGATTTATTTTGGTTGCGGTCATCGGCCTCATCGCGGGCCTGATTTTGTCAATCTCATCGATCGTCTTTGCCGTGCCGGTGGACGAAAAGCAGGAGGCCGTCCGCGCGTGTCTGCCGGGCGCCAACTGCGGATCCTGCGGTTTCTCCGGCTGTGACGGCTATGCCAAGGCGCTGGCGGAGGGCACGGCGGAGAACGGCCTGTGTTCCCCTGGCGGCGCGGACGCGGCGGCGGAGATTGCCGAGGTGCTCGGCATCTCCGCGGGTTCCGTGGAGAAGAAGGTGGCGATGGTCCAGTGCGGCGGGCACTGTGACAATGTGTCCCAGAAGATGGAGTACCAGGGCGTGGATACTTGCCAGGCGGTGAGTATGCTCTATGCCGGCGACAGTGCCTGCGCTTACGGCTGCCTTGGCCATGGCGACTGCGCGGCCGCCTGCCCGGAGGGCGCGATCCGCATCTGCAACGGCCTGGCCGTTGTCGACGAGGATAAATGCATCGGCTGCGGCATCTGTGCGCGGACGTGCCCGAAACATGTCATCGCCATTGTCCCGCAGAAGTTCAACCAGCATGTGCGCTGCGTCAATACCGACAAGGGCGCGAATACCCGCAAGGTCTGCAAGGTCGGCTGCATCGGCTGCATGAAATGCCAGAAGACCTGTGAGCACGGCGCGATCACCGTGAAGAACAACAATGCCACGATCGACTACGAGAAGTGCCAGAACTGCGGCAAATGCAGGGAGGTCTGCCCGGTCGGCGCGATCAAGTAAATTAAAAAAAGTGGTACTCATTATGGAGAGAAAAGCGTACAGCGCGGGGGCTGTCAAGTGGTCTTTCTGGTTTCTCGAATTTAAAAAGGTCGCCTCACTGATGGCGGAAGGTCTGTCCATGGAGGACATCCGCAAAAAAAACGCGGAAGAAAATTTGTTTTCCGCATCTTCCGCCGCCAGAGGCGAGCTCATCATGAACACCATTCGGGCAAGGATCACCGCCATGTCGGATTCTTTCCTGCCCGATTTCGTCTCCGCGGATGTTTCCGCACAGAAACTCTACTGTCTGATCGGCTGTCTATGCCATGACCGTCTCTTTTTTGAGTTTGCCTTTGAGGTGATCCGCGAGAAGCT
>CAYRDY010000116.1:0-5544 GCA_964423195.1 uncultured Catenibacillus sp.
CAGTCGGTAGAGCAGAGGACTGAAAATCCTCGTGTCACTGGTTCGATTCCGGTTCTGGGCACGACGGGGTATTAGCTCAGGCGGTAGAGCACTTGACTTTTAATCAAGTTGTCCGGGGTTCGAATCCCCGATGCCTCACTGAATAAGCTGTTTTGAACGCTTGATGTTTGAAACAGCTTTTTTCTTTATAGAGATCTATCTGTTTGAGACGAATTTTCCTCTTTAATGATATCGTTGTCAGAAAAATTATTTTTTAGGAATGCGGGGCATGTTTATGGAGGAACTGAAAAAAATTCTGAAACTGACAGCCGGCATGGGAGAGCTCTTGCTGGCGTGCGGGGCGGAGATTTCCCGTGTGGAGGATACGATGAACCGCGTGGCACTGCACTACGGGGTGACCAGAAGGCAGATTTTTATTATCTCCAATGGCGTTTTTGTCAATCTGGAGAAGGGCGAAGAAGCCAAAAATGTGAGCATTCGGCATGTGCCGGCGGTCAACGCCAACATCAATAAGGTGTGTGAAATTAACAGCCTCTCCCGATCGATCGAGAAGGAAAATCTGTCATTGGATGAGGCGCTGGACAGATATGAAGAGATCAAAAACCGCAGGGACGTCAGCGTCGCTGTGCAGATAATTGCCTCCGGTTTCGGCGCGGCAGCGTTTTGTTATCTCTTCGGCGGAGGGCTGCGTGACTGCGCGATTGCGCTCGCGATGGGATTTGTCTTGGGCGTATTTATGATGGCGCTCCGCGACCGGAATTTTTCGAAGGTGTTGAAGCATATTATTGGCAGTTTTATTACGTCCGCAGGTTGCGCGCTGCTCTTTCGGGCCGGCATGGTTCAAAACTTGAACCCGACGATCATGGGCTCTGTCATGCCGTTGATTCCGGGCGTGGCATTTACAAACGGGATTCGTGATATTGCGGACGGTGACTATATTTCAGGGGGCATTCGATTGCTGGACGCTTTGCTGACATTCATATGCATCGCGGCCGGGATGTGTATTGCGCTGCGGATATTTAATATGGGGGTGCAGCTGTGATGAATATTTATGTGAATCTGTCAGCTTGGAGGTGCGGCTGTCATGAATATTTTAGGTGAGACGATTGCCGCTTTTATAGGCACAGTGGCATTTTGCGCACTGTATAATACGCCCAAAAAACAATATTGGATATGTGGTTTGGTCGGCAGTATCGGCTGGCTCGTATATCGCGTGCCGGGACTGTGGCTGTCAAAGACGCTCACATCTTTTCTGTCAGCGGTCACAATCGTACTGCTGGCGAGGATTCTGGCCGTTGTGCGGCGGGTGCCGACAAATGTGATCGTGGTCGCCGGACTTTTTCCGATTGTGCCCGGCGCGGGGATCTATGATATGATTTACAATATCATGATCGGCAATCCGATGACAGGTCTGGTCGGCGGACTGTCCGTGCTCAAAGTTGCCGGAGCGATCGTTTTGGGCATGGTGGTCGTCTTCGCGCTGCCCAATCAGTGGTTTGTAAAGCTGCCAAAGATTTTGAAGCGTTCATAAACGTGTTATGACAGACCGCATAAATGATGAGAAGCGCATGAGAATGCAAAAATTTGCACAAGATATAGTATTTTTGATTTTAAAAAAACTATATTTTGTGTATTTTTTTAGTAGATTTTTGTGTAAACAGATGTTATAATATCTGCAAGAGTGTTACACCTATAAATTTTATAAACCTATGCAGAAACGGAAACGATTCATACGGCCGCGAGGCCAGGTATGAATCGTTTCTGCATTTTAGGAAAAAATGTGAATACTTCAAAGTTTTGGAGTTGTCGGACGGCCAATTTTCGTGTAAAATAAAAAGAAAAAGGAGAATATTAAGATGAAGATTTTAACGAGAGACCAGTTTTCCCTGATGACATTCCCTCTGGCGGGCATATTTGGAGAGGGGATCATGCCGATACCGGAGACGATCCGGCTGGCGGAGCAGTCCGGATTATCTTATGTGGATCTGTTTAATGTCATGGATAAGGACATGCCGGTTTATGAACAGATTTTTGAGAAGTCCAGCGTCGGGGTCAAATGCTATATTTTCGGGACCTCTTTCTTTGAGGGTGAAACGGTTATTCGTCAAAATCTGGCGCATGAGATGGAGAAGGCATCCAGATTGAAGGCATCGCTTTTTATGATCGTGGCATTTCATCCGGCGAGAGATGCCGCCGTTGCCGCATCGCTGACGCGCGAAGAGATGAAAGAAAAGATGATCAGCGGTTTTCGCATCGCCGTGGAGATGGCGAAGCCGTATGGATTAAAAGTATGTTTTGAAACGACGCCGCAGGATGAGTCCTGCCTTTCCGGAAATGAGGACTGCCGGGAGGTTCTCGACGCGGTGCCGGGACTGGGGCTGGTCCTGGACTCAGCCAATATGCTGCCGCACGGCGATACAACATTGGAAGCCTATGAGATGCTGAAAAAATATATTATTCATGTCCATCTCAAGGATGTCGAACTGATTGATCCGGACAAAATGCCGCCGCAGGAGATTCCGTATGAGACGGCCGCCGACGGACGGGTGATGAAGGTCGTGCCGCACGGTCAGGGCTGTATCCCTATTGCGGAACTCTGCAAACGCTTAAAAGCGGACGGTTATCGGGGCATTTACGCGATCGAATACGCGCCGCCGGAAGATCAGCCGGGTGATTATGAGGCGAATTTAAGGCAGATTGAGCGGTTCTTGTCGTATACGACGGTCTGATGACTTTTATTCATGATCATGCGCCGACCAGACGGCGCATGACGCTTTGCAGAGAGTTTGTGGCTCAGAGCCTATGACTGCACACCGCGCAAGCGGCGCAGGGTGATTTGAGGAAGACAGGTGAAAAGAAAATGAGTGACCAGGTCATAAGGATTGATGATCAGACATGGCGGATCGAGGACAATGGCGTGCGATGCTTTCTGCTGGCGGGCAGTGAATGGGCACTGCTTGTGGACAGCGGAATGACGCTGACAAATATCAGAGAGATCGCTGAATCCGTGACGAGCCTGCCGATCCGACTTCTGAATACACACGCGGATATGGATCATGTCTGCGGCAATGGCGGATTTGAAACTTTTTACATGCATCCGTCGGAGTACGGCAATTATTTTAGCGAACGTCCGGTGAGAGATTGCGTCATTCCTTTGTGGGACGGCGATGTGATCGATCCGGGCGGGCGGCCGCTGCGCGTGATCGGCCTGCCAGGGCATACGCCGGGGAGTATCGGTCTGCTGGACGAGTCCCGACGTGCACTTGTCGGCGGCGATCCGATTCAGGACGGCGAGATTTTTATGTTCGGCACATGGCGCAATATTCTGGCCTATAAGCACAGCCTGATGCGGCTGGAGAAATTTGCCGATATGTTTGACACGGTTTACCCGTCGCACGGGACATTTCCGGTGCCAGCCGATATCATACCGAAACTGATCGAGGGCGCCGAAAAGATCATCAACGGAGAAATACCGTGGACGGCGGCTGAATTTATGGGAACGCCGCTCAGGAGATACGATGTCGGCGTCGCGGCGTTTTTGTGTGACGGCTGAGCGTAAAACAGCGTCGGGGAATGGACTGTGCCGCAAGGGTGCGGATGCGCGGATAAAATGCCGGCGTATAAGCAGTGGGGCAAGGTTACTGTAAAAAAGCCCTGTCAGCCAGATTTTATCCGTGGGGCAGCGCCAGGCAAGCGGCGCAGAGAGGTTAGATGCAGATGGTGTTAGATGCAGATGGTGTTAGATACAGATGACAAGAGAAACGATTAAAATTAAGTATTTTTCCGATAAAATTGAGCGGCTGAGATATATTGACGGCAAGTCAGATTGGATTGATCTGCGGGCTGCGGCGGATGTCGAGATGAAGGCGGGAGAATTTAAGCTGATCCCGCTCGGAGTCGCCATCGAGCTGCCGAAGGGTTATGAGGCGATAGAGGCGCCGCGGTCGAGCACATTCAAGAATTTTGGGATTATTCAGGTCAACAGTATAGGCATCATCGATGAATCCTATTGCGGGGATAGTGATCAATGGCAAATGCCGGTTCTGGCGCTGCGCGACACGAAAATTTCCGTCAACGACCGCATTTGCCAGTTCAGAATTCTCGCGCATCAGCCGATGATCGAATTTGAGATTGTTGAGAAACTGGACGGCGCGGATCGCGGAGGGTTCGGGTCGACCGGCAAAAATTAACGGACGATCAAATTTATCTTGATGGTGTGCAAGCGCGCATCAGGAAAGAGGAAAGTTTGGAAGTAGAACTTCCAAATCTACCTTGATGACGCACTAAAGTGCGTCAGGAAAGGGGAAATCATGAAAAAGATTGGCAGAAATGACCCCTGCTGGTGCGGCAGCGGCAGAAAATATAAGATGTGCCATGCATCCTTTGATGCCAGAATCCAGAAGATAATGGATGCCGGCCATGTGGTGCCGACGCGCGAAATGATCAAGACAAAGGCACAGATTGACGGCATTCGCGAGAGCGGCAAGGTCAATTCGGCGATCCTCGACGCGGTCGCAGCGAAGATCCGGCCGGGGATGGCCACGCAGGAAATCGATGACATTGTGTCGTCCGAGACAAAGAGATACGGCGGCATATCGGCGACGCTCGGCTATGAGGGTTTCCCAAAGAGCGCCTGTACCTCGATCAACAGCCAGGTGTGCCACGGGATTCCGTCGACGAAAGATATTCTGAAGGAAGGCGACATCGTCAATGTCGATGTTTCGACATTATATAAAGGCTATTATTCCGATTCATCCAGGACGTTCTGCGTCGGCCATGTCCGCGACGAGTGGCTGCAGCTGGTCGAGGTGACGCGGCAGAGCATCCAGGTCGGGTTAGAGGAAGTTTTGCCGTGGGGATTTATGGGCGATATGGGCGAGGCGATCCATACATTCGTCGAGTCGCACGGATATTCCGTGGTGCGGGATATCGGCGGTCACGGCGTGGGCCTGGATTTCCACGAGGAACCCTTTGTCAGCTACGTTTCCAGCCGCGGTGAGGAAATGCTGATGGTGCCGGGGATGGTCTTTACGATCGAGCCGATGGTCAATATGGGCACGGATGAAATTTTTGTCGATGAGAAAAATGACTGGACGGTCTATACCGAGGATCACATGCCGTCGGCACAGTGGGAGGTAACCGTGGCTGTGACGGAGGACGGCCACGAGGTACTGGCATGGTGAGACTCATGGAATATAAAGACACCCACCATTCCAAATTGTGGGAGCCTTTTCCTCTGCGGGAGATGATATAAACCTCCATATCGGTGAAAATGATGACCTCACCGATATGGAGGTTTATAAATTTTCAGCTGTTCCTAACCCGACTGATAAATATGGAGACCTCTTTTTTGATTTTCCCAAACTCTTGATCCTTGAACACCGTTCCTCTCTGAGCGGAGATCATTCGTGACCCATAGTAGATGCCGCGCTTGGGAATCGGATATTTTTGCCTTTTTGTCTGCCACGTCCAAGGTTTTAGCGATTTCTCTTGCAAAATCGACAAATTTTTGATATTTTTTATAAAATACGGTTCATATTGAGG
>CAYRDY010000117.1:0-5341 GCA_964423195.1 uncultured Catenibacillus sp.
GGTGTTTCTGGGGTACGATCTGCTGATGATCGCATATTTTACAGGCTGGGTTTCATTAAAGGATATAACGATTTCCTTTGAGAAGGGGAAAATCTATGGGATCATCGGGAAAAACGGCAGCGGGAAGACGATGCTCCTGCGCGCCATCTGCGGACTGATTTCGCCGACATCCGGCAGTGTGGAGAGGGATCCGGATCTCACATTCGGCGCACTGATAGAGTCGCCGGGATTTATGTTTGATCAATCCGGTTTGTTTAATCTCCAGTATCTCGCCTCCCTGAATCACAGAATCGACAATGATACGATTCTCTCATACTTAAAGGAATTCGGGCTATATGACGCGCGGAAGATGGCCGTCAAAAAATATTCCCTGGGCATGCAGCAAAAACTCGGCGTGATTCAGGCGATCATGGAATCTCCGGATGTGATCATTCTGGATGAGCCGTTTAATGCCCTGGATGACGATGCAGTGGAACTTGTCAAAAATAAGCTGCTATCCATCAGGGACAGTCAAAAGGCATTCATCATTCTGACGTCCCACGACAGGGACATCGTGGATGAGATATGCGATGAGATCATCGGCATGTCAAACGGGCGGATCAATGCCTGAGACAGACAGCGACGGCGAAAAATAATCATCAATGTGAGAGGTAAAAGCAAATGGCGTGTATGGATCGCTGGGCGTCAATGGGGCGGGGAAAACAACGCTGATGCTCCGCAGCAGTCGGCATCTGCCCTGACAACGCCACCCAAAAGGTATTTCTGTCTTGACAAACAGAGGGAATTGTGTTAGCTTAAGCATTGTGGATTCATCCTTTTGAGTTGATAAACTTTGTACATGAAAAGCTAGCTGCAGGAGGTGACTCGATGAAACAGCGTATATCCAATCAGGAGCAGCAACCGAGGCGGAAGAAGAAAGCGAAGAACAGGACGCTCGCTGTGGTGCTTATCAGTGTTTCTGTCATTTTTGTTATCTCTGCCGTCGTGCTGATTTCTGTTATGATCAGGAACAAATCTAGGGAGAAACCGGAGGCTACTCTTCCCACCGTCGCCGCGACCATTTCTTCAATCGAGGAATCAGAAACTGAGACGGAGGAGACAGAGGTTGTAGAAGAGCCGCCAGAGATGTTGGATTATATGAAAGAGTTGTATGATGAAAATCCGGACATCGTGGGGTATCTCCATATAGACGGCACAAATTTAGACACACCGGTGGTCTACACGGCTGGCGAGGACTATTACCTTTACCGGGGCTTTGATGGGGAGGAAGAAGTCAAGGGCTGCCCGTTTGTGGACAAGTACAATACGGTGGATCCGAGGGACGCCAACCTAATCATTCATGGGCATCATACGAGTGACGGGACCGTGTTTACCGCTTTGGATGGATACAAAAACGAAGATTTTTATAAGGAGCATAAGATCATTCGCTATGACTCGCTGTATGAGGAGGCGGAATATGAGGTTATCGCCTCGTTTATCTCCCAGGTATACAATAAGACCGACGATGTATTCAAGTATTACAAGCAATATGACTTTAAAGACGAGGAGGAATTCTCTTATTTCTTAACGAACATACGGGAATTGTCCCTGTACGACACGGGGGTTGACGCGGAGTTTGGCGATGAATTCATCACGCTCTCCACCTGTGAGTACACCCATGAGAACGGCCGGATGGTGGTCGTTGCCCGCAAGATAAATCAGCCGGAGACGTCGGAAACGGAAACGTCGGAGCTGGAGACGTCAGAGTAGGAAAGCATCGGCATGTCAAACGGGTGGATCATTGGCTGATGAGAAATGATAAAAGATGGTGCAAAGACAACCGCGCGGCCGCTGTATTTTTCAGTATTTCATACAGACGGCCGCGTTATTTTGTGTCATTTTTCAGATCGGCGAAAGACTTGAGTCACAGGCAGTTCACATTTTTCTCGACGCTGTATTCGTGCGGCTCCTTTGAGGCCGCCCCGTAGCCGACAGTGATCGCCACCTCAAACTGGTAGTTTTCCGGGAAATTGAGCGCTTTGGCAAAATAGTCCTCCTTTTCGCCGCGCATCGCGCCCTTGATGCAGCCGATGATGAGGCTGCCGAGGCCTAGGCTCTCTGCGGCCAGGGCGATGCTCTGCACGGCGATGCCCGCGTCCACAGGTCCCCATGGGAAATCCCTGTCGGTGGAGAGCAGCATCACGACCGGCGCCTCATAATAAAAATTGTGCGGCGGGTTCGGCGTGTTATTCAAGATATTTTTCTCGGCCTCGATCTCTGCAAGGATCGGGTTCTGCCCGTCGACGACCGTGATATGGACTTCCTGACGGTTGGCCGCCGTCGGTGCCTGCAGGCCGGCGCTAATCAGCGCATTCAGGGTTTCTTCGTCAAGTTTCTGCGCGGTGTAGCCGCGGGTCGAGTATCTCTCTTTGATCGCTTTTAAGACATCATTCATTCTGATTTACCTCCAAACATAATATTTATACTTGTTGTGCCGCGATGCGCACAGCTGTCAAAAATAATTATAATTCATTTATACTTTTTGTCAATCATTGTCTGTGAAAAACGATGACTCACTGATTTTGTTCGGCCACTGATTTGGCCTGTCTGGATTATCTGGTCTGGCAAAAAAGTAGGCATAAGGGAAGATGCGAACCGGTTGCGATTGACTTTCATTGGGAATAAGCGTATACTATGCACAACGTAGCAGCAGGGCGGTCAATTGGAGATGTCCAGACAAGGGGTGATATTGTGGATTTGCAGGAAAAATATTTTAAATTGCGGGAAATTCTGCGGAGTCTGGGAAACGTGGCGGTTGCTTTTTCCGGCGGTGTGGATTCCACGTTTTTACTCAAGACCGCGCATGACGTCCTTGGAGATCAGGCGATCGCCGTGACGGCCTGCTCCGCCGCTTTTCCTCAGCGGGAAAAGAATGAGGCGGAAAATTTCTGTGAGACCTATGGCATCCGTCAGGTATTTTGTACAACAGACATTTTGAATATCGAGGGTTTTCGGGAAAATCCGCAGAACCGCTGTTATCTCTGCAAACGGGAAATTTTCAGGGAAATCCAGGCTGCCTCGAAGTCATGCGGCATCGAATATGTAGCGGAGGGCTCCAATATGGATGATATGGGCGATTACCGTCCGGGAATGGCGGCCATCAGGGAACTCGGCGTTTTAAGTCCCCTCAGGATGGCCGGCCTTTACAAGGCAGAAATCCGGGAACTCTCAAAACGGCTGGGCCTGCCGACATGGCGCAAGCCCTCCTACGCCTGCCTGGCCACGCGGATTGCCTACGGTGAGGAGATTACCGCCGAAAAACTCCGCATGATCGATCGCGCGGAGCAGGTGCTCTTGGATTTGGGATTTGAGCAGATGCGGGTGCGCCTTCACGGGGCGATGGCCAGGATTGAAGTGCTGCCAGAGGCGATCGGCCGCTTGACAGAGGCGGGGATCCGCGCGGAGATTGTGGGAAAGTTTAAGGATCTCGGATTTGCCTATGTGACGGTGGATCTGCAGGGCTACCGCACCGGAAGCATGAATGAGACCATTCGTGTCGATGAATCGGAGTGAACCTATGTCGGATCAATTTTCAAGGACGGAATTATTATTGGGCGCGGACGCCATGAATGTGCTTCGCGACGCCCGTGTGGCTGTGTTCGGCATCGGCGGTGTCGGCGGGTATGTCGCGGAGGCGCTCGTGCGCAGCGGTCTCGGACACATCGATCTGATCGATAAGGATCAGGTGGATCTGACCAACTTAAACCGCCAGATCATCGCCCTTCATTCCACGATCGGAAAGTTTAAGGTCGATGTGATGCGGGAGCGGATTCTGGATATTAATCCGCAGGCAAAAGTGCGGGCGCATCGATGTTTTTATCTGCCGGAGACGAGGGATGAATTTCATTTTCAGGATTATGATTATGTGGTCGACGCGGTGGACACGGTGACGGCAAAGATTGACATTGTCGTGCAGGCGCAGGCGTGCGGGGTGCCGGTCATCAGCAGCATGGGCGCGGGCAATAAGATGGATCCCACAGCCTTTGAGGTGGCCGATATCTATGAGACATCAGTCTGCCCGTTGGCGAAAGTGATGCGCCGTGAACTCCGGAAAAGAAACGTGGAGCACTTGAAGGTCGTGTATTCCAAGGAGGTTCCGCGAAAGCCGCGGACGAATGTCTCACGGCCGGTTCCTGGTTCAAATGCGTTTGTCCCGCCGACAGCGGGGCTGATTATTGCGAGCGAAGTCATCAAGGATCTGATTCGAGAGCGTTAGCTAAAAAATATTTTGCCGCTGTCTGTGCCGTCAGCGCCGATGGCGAAGTGGAGATTATCATGGATAAGGAAATAATAGATATATCATCCGGATCGAAAAACGACAATGCGCCGTTGACGGATGAGCAGAAAACCGGCAACGTCAATAATCGTCGGCTACCGTTTGATAAGGCCGCGGATGTGGAGCGCAGCATCATCAAGAAATTCCGCAAGGAAATCTGGCGGCGATTTACAAAGGCCATCCATCAATACGAGCTGATCAGTGACGGCGACAGGATCGCGGTCTGCATCTCCGGCGGCAAGGATTCCATGCTGATGGCCAAATTGTTTCAGGAGCTCTTAAAGCACGGCATCAGGAACTTTGAGGTCGTCTTTCTGGTGATGGATCCGGGTTACAATGACGCCAATCTTCAGTTGATCATGAGTAATGCCGAACTGCTGCATGTGCCGGTCACCGTTTTTCAATCGAATATTTTTGATGCCGTGTCGAATGTGGGCGATTCGCCGTGCTATCTGTGTGCCCGGATGCGGCGCGGCTATCTCTACAGTAAGGCCAGGGAACTGGGCTGCAATAAGATTGCGCTCGGACATCACTATGATGATGTGATCGAGACGATTTTGATGGGGATGCTCTGGGGCGGACAGGTGCAGACCATGATGCCGAAGCTGCACAGCACCAACTTTGAGGGCATGGAGCTGATACGTCCGCTCTACCTGATCCGCGAGGCGGACATTATTCACTGGGCAAATTACAATGGCTTAAAGTTTATCCAGTGCGCCTGCCGGTTTACGGAAAATTTGGCGGCAGGCACGGGCAAGGGTTCCAGGCGGGAGGATGCCAAGCGGCTGATCGCGGCGCTTGCCAAATACGATCCGGTCATTGAAAAAAATATTTTCCGCAGCGTCGAGAATGTCAATCTGAGCACCGTCATCGCCTATAAAAAGGATGGCGTCAGGCATCATTTTCTGGATGATTACACGTGATGTGGAGCTTTTGAGAAATGGGAATGAGTTATAAGCCATTGTGGATTCTACTGATCAAACGGGATATGACAAGAAGCGAGCTGCGGGAGAAAGCCGGTATCAG
>CAYRDY010000118.1:0-2873 GCA_964423195.1 uncultured Catenibacillus sp.
GAGATCACCGATTACAAGCAGCAGCTTGAGGAGCAGAAAGCCGAGCAGGAGCAGGCAAAGGCCGAGCTGGAGATGAGACAGACGGATCTGCAGACGATCATCGACCAGAAGAATCAGGAGATTGAGGAGCTGGGACTCGATATTGAGGATGCGTATACGGACATCAGCAATACAGAGGAGGCCCTGGCGGAGACACAGGAGATTCTCCGGGCGATCGAGGAGCAGGAGCGCAGGGAGGCCGAGGCTGCGGCAGCAGCCGCGGCGGCCGCGGCAGCCGCAGCCGCCGCGGGAAATTCAGGCACGGTGGCCGGCAGCACCTACGCTGGCGCGGTGACGACTGGGACCGGTGCCCTCTCCTGGCCGTGCGCGGGCGGTGTGATGTCCAGCGGTTACGGCGCGAGGACGGCGCCTACGCATGGCGCGTCGACCTATCACGTGGGTATTGATATCGCGGCGAGCACGGGCACGTCTATTCTGGCGGCGGACACGGGCACGGTCGTCACCGTCGGCTACAGCTCCGCGCGCGGTAATTATGTGGTTGTCAGCCACGGCAACGGTCTCAGCACGCTGTATCAGCACTGCTCCGCGGTCTATGTCAGCGCAGGCCAGTCGGTGACCAAGGGTTCATCGATCGCCGCGGTGGGGAGCACCGGTATTGCCACGGGACCTCATCTGCATTTCGAGGTGCTGCAGAACGGGGTGAATGTCAATCCGTCAAATTATCTGTAATGGCTGACTTGGGACTTTAGGGTATCATTTTTTACTCTGGCATCATTTAGATTTATTATGACTGATTTTCGGGGAGCCCATAAATCGGGCTCCCATTTTTCGTATATAATTTACGAAGGCTTTTGAAAAAAATGGAGGAGGGATTCAATTGGATGACCGGTCATTTGAAATTTCTGCCAAAAAAATATTAGACAACGACAGGGAGGGATTAAAAGAGATTTATGAGGCCTATGCCGCGTGCATTTACACGTCGATTCTCGCCGTTGTCAAAAATAGAGAGACGGCGGAGGATCTGACCTCGGATTTTTTTATCAAATTGTGGTCTGCCGTCAGACAGTACCGTTTCGGGGGCGGTCACAAGGCGTGGATGATGACGATCGCTCGCAATATGACGCTGGATTATCTGCGCAAAAATAAGAGACAGATGACGGACAGTGAGCTGACACCGGATATCGCCGCCCACGACGGGGATCCTGAGGGCGCTGCCATCAGCAATCTGTCCTTTCGGGAGGCGCTCGCGCAGCTCGACTCGGACGAGACATCCATCCTGACGCTCAAATTCATGGGCGGATGTACATTCAAGGAGATCGCCGCGATCTTACAGATGCCGATGGGCACCGTCACCTGGAAATATAATAAGGGAATTGAAAAGTTAAGGAGGTCTGAATATGGACGATAAAACCATAGAGGCTTTGTTTCGTGAGATAAAAATGAGCGAGACGCCGGACATGTGGCCGCGCATAGAGGCGGGACTTGCACAGGCGGCGGGCGAGATGTCTGCCGCGACGCCGGGCAGCGGTGACGTGACCGGACAGGCAAGAGCGGCAGTACAGACCGCAGCGGATGCTGCGCAGGGACGAGCGCCTGTGGACAGTGACCACGCGGCGGCGAGCGCGGCCACGGCAACACAGACTGCAGCGGATGACGTGCAGGCCACAGCAACTTCGGACAGTGACCACGCGGCGCAGTGTGTCCCGGAAGACTGCAGGGACTGTCCGCGGCGTCAGCAGCGCTCACAGAAAGTCCGGAGATATATGCGGGTCATCCTGGCGGCCGCGGCCTGCCTGATCATCCTCATGATTCCGCTGCGGTTTTTGCTATCGCGGAGCGGGGGCTCATTGAGCGTTGCAGATCTAAACAACCAAATTGCGTCCATGGCTGAGAATGGCGGTGCCGTGCCCTCCGATGAGAATATGATTTCCGGCGAAGAAGGATATGACGGTATGACCTCTATGGAGGAGGAAGCCGGATATGGCGGGGAATATCAGATGGCGGATGCGGGCGGAATGAGCGGGTCATCCCCGTCAGGGGAGATGACAGGGGAGATGCCGTCGGCGGATCCCGAAGCCCCGAAGACAGAGGCGGACGCGGGCGAGCAGCAGAATGTCGCGGAAGGCCGAAAATTGATCCGCACCGTCTCGATCAATATGGAGACGCTGGATTTTGACCGGACGCTCGCGGATCTGCGGCAAGCGGTGTCCGACTGCGGCGGCTATTTTGAGACATCCAGCATCGACGGCAACAGCACCTACGACGGCAGCAGCAGATACGGCAGCTTTGTGGTGCGGGTGCCATCGGACGAACTGGACGCGTTTCTTGAGCGCACCGGCGGGATCGGCAACATCCTTCACAGATCGGAGGAGACTGAGGATATCACGCTCAAATATGTGGATACGCAGAGCCACATCGAGGCTCTGGAGGCAGAGCGGGACAGGCTGATGGAGCTGATGGAACAGGCCGAGAGCATGGAGGACATCCTGGCGATCGAGTCTGAACTGACCAATATCCGCTACGCGTTGGAAAACTATCAGTCGATGATGAAACAGTATGACAACCTCATCGATTACAGCACGGTGGAATTGAACATAGACGAGGTCAGGGAGGAGACGCCGGTCGAGGAGCTCACGATTTGGCAGCGCATCGGCATGCGCTTCCGGAAGACGATCGAAAATATCAGCGAGGGTGGCCAAGATCTGGTCGTGTGGCTTGTGGCATCCATCCCGTATTTTATCATCATTGCCGTGGCTGTCGTGATCGTGATCGTGGTGGTGCGCAAAGTCTGGCGCCGGAAGAAATAAACCAATTTGATTATTGCAAAGCGCAAAGTCTGAGGGTATAATACTTATTGCAAACGGCTTCTATCC
>CAYRDY010000118.1:2973-5316 GCA_964423195.1 uncultured Catenibacillus sp.
AGCACAGCTTTGCGCGTGAGGACACGACAGTACAGCTTTAGGCGCGTGAGGACACGACAGCACAGCTTTAGGCGCGTGAGGATAAAAAACAGGCCGCGATGACAACATCGCGGCCTGCGGCAATCTGAGGCATTCGCCGTCTGCGAAAATATTTTGACAGGTGATGTACCGTGAGATTTTTTAATTTTGATAATCCCTTGTTTCAGGCGATCAATAAGATCGTGGACTGTCTGTATCTGAGTCTTTTGTGGGTTTTGTTCTCAATCCCTCTGGTGACGATCGGCGCGTCGACCTCGGCGGCCTATTACGTGGCCAACAAGGTCCTCCGGCACGGCCGCGGCTACGTGTTCCAGCAGTTCTGGCAGAGCTTTAAGTCCTCGTTTAAACAGGGGCTCGCGGCCTGGCTGATCTATGTGGCGCTGATGATTATTCTGCTTTTGGACATCCGACTGATCGGCATGTTTTTGTCAGGGGCGCCGCTGCTCATCTTTCGGTCCGTGTTTTTACTGATGATGCTGGTATTGGTTATGATGGCTCAGTACGTTTTTCCGTATATCGCCAGATTCACGCTGCCGTTAAAGAAAATTATCTCCAACAGTCTGCTGCTGGCCATCCGGCATCTCCCGTGGACGATTTTGCTGGTGCTTCTGTCTGTCGTGTGCATCCTTCTGCCGATGATCATACCGTTTGCGCTCTTTATCACGCCTTGCGTGTGGGCAATCCTTGCATCGCTGATCCTTGAGCGGATCTTTAAGAGATATATGACCGAGGAGGATCGCGCCATGGAGGAAAAACTCAATCGTATTGATCTGAATTGAGCAGCAGATCGAGGAATTCGAGCGCCCGATCCTCGTTGTCGGCGTTGACCGGTATGGCGATGGCGGTGTCGTCCCCGATCATAAAGCCGGCCTCGGTGAGCAGCGCATTGTCCAGGGAGCTGATGTCGATACCGCAGACATAGGTGGTGGCCGGCGTCGTTTCGCCGCCGGTGGTGTCCTCAGGGATGGTGGCTGTAAACAGCAGACCCGACGCATTGAGTTTGTCGTAGGTGTCCGCATCCAGAATGGTCTCCAGATCGGCAAACATGCCCTGCTCGCCGAAATGGATGATGCTGTCTTTGCTGGCAATCATCATATTGGCTGAGTGCGCGGTGACCATCGCCATCAGTTTCTGGGACATCACCACCATCGTGTAATCATCCACGGATTCGCCGACAGTCACGGTGTTGTCCAGCTCGACCATATCTTTCTCGTCGGCCTCGTCGCCGAGGTAAGCTCTGAAAGCGTCATTGATGACTTGATGCGCCTGCTCGATATTCTCGACTGGCAGGCCGCTGATGATGACATTGATGGCATTTCGGTTGATGGATCGGATGTTGTTGACGATACTGACGACAAAAATCACGGCGACGACCGTGACGATGATAGGAATTTTATAATATCCCCAGATGTAGTCCAGTTTTTGCTTGAGGGTCATGCCCTTGAGCTTTTTTATTTCCGCGTTGAATTTTTCCCTGAGAGACACGGTGCTTCCTTCCTTTCCGTCAGTGTTTTCTCACTGTAATGGGGCATCTCGACCGCGAACGGCAATCCGCCGCGGAGCACGCACTGATGAAGATTTCTTATTATATTTATATGCAATTCAGTTTACATTGTCAAGTATTATGATTGTTTCTTGACCCTGCCCCCCTGTGCGCCGAGAGTCGCGATCTTTCCGCTTCCGGCAGGCAGCGGGGCTTTATGGAAATTTGAGGCTTGGCTACAGCGTGGATGTTGAAATTTGTCGAACGATTTTTGTTGCAAATTCAATCCGGAGATGTTATGATTTCTACATCAAACAGGATGTTCTTGTCGGCCGCAATCATCCGTATCGCTAAGGATACTTCAAAAATATTTAATGAGAGACAGGTTAATACCCTGCAGGGCCGCTCCGTCAGACTTGACATAGATGCGGATGATTATGGAAAATGGTGTTCCATTTGGAGACGACGCCCATATTATTTATGTCAACGCCGCGTATCAGGATGATACGCCACTGGGGAAACTGATGCATGATTTCAGGTGCGTTGATCCAGATGAGATGAATTATCAAATACTGAGAGATGATTTCCTGTCAGTGGAGATGATCGCCAAATATTCTGATCTTCCGGTTGAAGAAGTGCTGAAGCTTGCGGGAGGAGAGACAGACTAACTAAAAAGCCGTCATTGACTGCGACATCAAAAGGTACAGAGATTTATTGATTCGCGTCAACAACGGCTTTTTGAATTATCATCGGACAAGGAGGCGCTTCATACATTGACACGCATCAGGAATTTTTAACCAAGACATCTGAGCAGGCATTTG
>CAYRDY010000119.1:0-5196 GCA_964423195.1 uncultured Catenibacillus sp.
CCGTGGCGGCGCATATGAAATAGAAAGGTTGTCCGAAAAATGAATCAAAGAAATCCTGTCGCTCTCGTCACCGGCGCCTCGCGCGGCATCGGACGAGCGGTCGCGAAAGAATTCGCGGCGCACGGCTACGACCTGATCCTTATCTGTCGCAGGCGATCCGATCTGCTGGAGCAGCTCGCCGCGGGACTGGAACCGTCCGGCATCCGCTGCGGCCGCTATATCGCCGATGTGCAAAATTATGAGGATATAGAAGGGATTTACGGACAGGCGGTCACCGAAATCGGCGCACCCAATGTGATCGTCAACAACGCCGGCATCTCCCATATCGGCCTGCTCACAGAGATGACGCCGATGGAGTGGCAGGAAGTGATCGGTGTCAATCTGACCGGTGTCTTTAATATCTGCCGCCTATTCTGCCCGGATATGATCCGGCGGCAGTCCGGCCGCGTCATCAATATTTCCTCGGTCTGGGGCAACCTGGGCGCCTCCTGCGAGGCGGCCTACGCCGCGTCAAAGGGCGGTGTCAACAGTCTCACCAGATCTCTGGCCAAGGAGCTTGCTCCGAGCCATATCACCGTCAACGCGATCGCCTGCGGCGTCATCGATACGGAGATGAATCAATTTCTGTCCGACGCGGAACGCCAGCGCCTGATCGACGAGATCCCCGCCTGCCGCATGGGCACGCCCCAGGAGGTCGCGCGGATGGTGCTGCTCTTGGCAAGGGCTCCGGAATATCTGACGGGCCAGGTCATCACCATGGACGGCGGCTGGACCTGATCAGCGATATCCCTTCACATTGTATGATCTGTGGCAAAGTGTGAACTGTGGCAAAACTTCCATGCGCCGCTATCGCGGCGCAACACCATGGATGAAAGCCGATTGATACATGCGTCCAAAGTTCATTGGACGCCCATGACAGACGGAGGTGTGTTCTATGCAACGAGATCTGACCCGTGGCAGTGTCCTTCGGACAATGCTGCTGTTTTCCCTGCCATATCTGCTCTCTACCTTTCTTCAGACGCTTTACGGACTGGCGGACCTTTTTATTGTCGGACAATTCAGCGGCGCCGACGTCATCTCAGCGGTGTCCATCGGCAGCCAGGTGATGCACTTTGTGACAGTGGTCATCGTTGGGCTGGCCATGGGGTCGACGGTACTCATCAGCCGGAGTGTCGGGGCAAAGGACAGCAGCGGCGTCAGCCGGGCGATCGCAAGCACGGTGGTCGTGTTCATGGCGGTAGCCGCGGTCGCGACGGCGGTACTGCTCCTGCTGTGCAATCAACTTGTCACTGTCATGTCAACCCCGCCGGAGGCCGTCGCACAGACCAGACTATATCTCATGATCTGTTTCGCGGGGATTCCGGCCATCACGGCATTCAATATCATCAGCGCGATCTACCGCGGGCTGGGTGATACCCGAAGCCCGATGATCTTTGTCGCGCTGGCCTGCGTGATCAACATCGCGCTGGATCTGCTGTTCATCGGAGGATTCAAGATGCAGGCGGTCGGCGCGGCGCTGGGCACCGTCATCTCACAGACGTGCAGCGTCATCTTCGCGCTTGTGGCTATCCGCCGCAAGCGGACGGATTTCGCGCCGGATCGAAAAAGTTTTGTCCCAAGCCGTGCCGTGACCGCGCAGATCCTTCGGATCGGCGTCCCCGTGGCTTTCCAGGACGCGTTTATCCAGGTGTCATTCCTGCTCATCACCGTCATCGCCAATCGCCGCGGTGTCAATGTCGCCGCGGCCGTCGGCGTGGTGGAAAAAATCATCAGCATCATGTTCCTCGTGCCATCCACGATGCTCTCCACCGTCTCAGCTCTCGCGGCTCAGAATATGGGTGCCGGCCATCATGACCGCGCGCGGAAGGTCCTTTTCCTCGGCATCGCCGTCACCACCATCACGGGCCTGATATTCTCCGTCTGGGCGCAGTTCGGCGCTGAGTGGCTGGTGCGCATCTTCGCGGGCGGGGATGTGGAGGTCGCCCGCCTGGGCGGTCAATATCTGCGCTCCTATGTGTTCGACTGCATCTTCGCCGGCGCGCACTTCTGTTTCAGCGGATATTTCTGCGCCTATGGCAAGAGCTGGGTGTCCTTCCTGCACAATGTCCTGTCCATCGTCCTCTGCCGCGTCCCCGGCGCGTATCTGGCCATCCATCTCTGGCCGGATACGCTCTATCCCATGGGCTGGGCGGCGCCGCTTGGCTCGCTGCTCTCTACATTCATCTGCGCGGGGATATATCTGTGGATGCGGCACAAAAAACGATTGCCGGATTGAAATTGACCGAATTTTTTGTCTCATCACGCGGCCAAGGGGAGCGGCGGGACTTTTGTCCCGCCGCTCCCCTCGGCCCACACCGCAGTGATCCAAACCTGCCTGTGATTCTGTCAGAATTCCCGCATTTTATCCGTGCCGTCGTCGCCGGTATTCTCAATATTCTTGATGACCACGTCAAAGCCATACTGATCATTCACCTGGACATGCACCTGATCCCCGATCTTATGACCGAGAATTGCCTTCCCGATCGGCGACACATTGCTGATGCGCCCCTCCAGCGAATTTTCACGGACGGTGGTCACAATCTTGTACGTTTCCGTCTCATCGTCATCGATAAAATACAGCGTCACCGTATTGTTCAGCCCCACCTCGTCGGACGCCGACGCATCCGAGATCACGCGGGCCGTGCGGATCATCCGCTCCAGATAGCGGATGCGGCTCTCATTTTTATTCTTATCCCTCTTCGCCGCGTAATACTCAAAATTCTCACTCAGATCGCCGTGTTCCCTGGCCTCCTTGACCAGAGCGATCAGCTGAGGCCGCACCACCAGCTTGCGGTGCCTGATCTCCTCCTCCATTTTTTTAATATCATTTTCAGTCAACTGATCATACATCTGATCCACCTCTCCCCGCAAAAAAGGATCCAGCCGTCCCCGGCGCCTCACTCAATCACGAGATATTTGTCTTCTCTCTCCGTGACATAGCCGACAATCTCCGCGCACGGCATCTGCGCCCTCATCTCGGCGCACATCGCCTCGCCCGACCTCTCAGGCAGGGCGATCAAAAGTCCGCCCGATGTCTGCGGATCAAATAAGATATCCTCCAAGGCCAGCGGTATCTCTCTCTTTCTGGCATAGCCGTCCGCCACATACGCTCTGTTTTTGTAAGCGCCTGCTGGGATCAGACCCATCTCGGCCATCTCAAAGGCCTCGGCGTGATACGGCACCCTATCGCTCATCAGATGGATTGACACCTCGCTGCCCTGCGCCATCTCAAAGCTGTGCCCCATCAGACCAAAACCGGTCACATCCGTACAGCTGTGCGCGGGGTAGGTGACCATCACCTCGGCAGCCGTCTTATTGAGCGTCTCCATCTGCCGGTAAATTCTCTCCATCACCGCAGCATCCGCCATCTCCGCCTTGGCTGCCGTCGTCAGGATACCAATGCCCAAGGGTTTTGTGAGTACCAGCACGTCCCCCGGCCGCGCGCCGGAATTCTTAAGCACCCGCCGCGGATGGACAAATCCGGAAACGGACAGGCCGTACATCGGCTCACTCCCCTCGATCGTGTGGCCGCCCGTGATGATCACGCCCGCCTCGTAGGCCTTCTGGTAGCCGCCCCGAAGAATGCCCTGCACCGCGGTCTGATCCATTTCCGCCGTCACGCACATCACATTCAGCGCGAGCTTCGGCGTGCCGCCCATCGCGTAGACATCGCTGATGGCATTGGCCGCCGCGATCCGGCCGAAGCGTTCCGCGTCATCCACGATCGGCGGAAAAAAATCAATCGTCTGCACCAGCGCCGTCTCGTCACTGATCACATACACCGACGCGTCGTCGCTCTTGTCAAATCCGACGATCAGCCGCTCGTCAAAATGCGCGGGAAAATCCGCCAGCAGGCGCGACAATGTCCCCGCGCCCACCTTGGCCCCGCACCCCGCGCACTTCGCCAGTTTTGTCAATTTTACCTGTGTCTCCATAAAAATCTCCGTTCCGCCGCACCTTTGTTGGCGGCACAAATCGTTGGGAGAGGATAAGTCAGATTTTTATGTCCCTGATATTGTTTACAGATAATTTACCTATTGCTCTGCTTACAGATAATTCACCGTCTCGGAGATGTCCTTGCGGCTGCTGTGTCCCGGCAGAGGACCCGCGTCCTCGGCCGCGTAGCCCAGATCCATCAGCATCAGGATCTCTTCATTCTCCGGCAGTCCCAGATCCCTTGCCAGTTCATCCGGATTGAAGAAGTTGAGCCAGCAGCTGTCCAGACCCGCGTTTTTGGCCGCCAGAATCATCTGCGTGGCCACGATCGACGCGTCCTCAAGGCCGGAATCCCGCTTTCCGCCCGGATAGACAAACACATTGTTCTTGTCATAGGCCACCACCAGCACGGTAGGCGCGCCGTATCTGCACGGGGTCGCCTTGTCGATCTTTGCGAGCCCTTCCTCGGACTGCACGACATACACCCGCTGCTCCTGCAGATTCTTCGCCGTCGGTGCGATGCGCCCGGCCTCCAAAACCGCCTCAAGCTGTTTTTGTCCGACCTGACGACCGTCAAATTTTTTGCATGAATACCTCTCTCTGATCACATCTGTAAATTCCATCTCATCTACCTTCCTTTCTTTAAATATAGACTGATCACTGTCACCGTCCATGAATTCGGACATGACTCAATATCTGTCTTTCTCACGTCCACAATTGATACACTGCATGAAAATAGTTTCCCTGCTATGAATTGACGACTTTTCATTCATTATACGCGAATTCAGAAATGTCGTCAATACGGCTCAGATATTTTTGGGTCGGATAAATCTTTCAATTCCCACAAAAATATGGCAGCAGTTCGAGCAAATCAAACTGCTGCCAACACTTCATTTTCTGCAATGATCAGCCTTTGAATGCCTTGGCGATTTCTTCATCGGCCTTCTCAAGGGCATCAGCTGCACCGGAAAGCATGTTGGCAATACCCTCGATTGTCTCCGGAAAACTCTCGGTCAGCATCGGCAGCATTTCATTGAATGATTCAACAAAAGACGACTGAGCCGAGCCTTCCCACTCCGCTGTCGTCGAGTCCACCCTGTTTTTGATTTCCCTGACCGCGTTGACAATATCCTCCTTTTTCCCGTTAAGGAACTGTGCGGAATCACGCAATTCCTGCGGTGTCATTTTGATAGATGCCATGATCAATTCCTCCTTTTAGAT
>CAYRDY010000120.1:0-5196 GCA_964423195.1 uncultured Catenibacillus sp.
TGTATCCGGTGTTGACAGGAGACGACCGCTTTGAACAGGCGGTCAATCAGGAAGAATTCACGGGGACGGCCATAAGGCCGTCCCCGTAGAGTTTAATGTTTTATTATTTTTATTTCGCTGACAGGTACTCGTGGATGCCCGCCGCGGCCGCTTTGCCCGCGCCCATGGCGAGGATGACCGTCGCGGCGCCGGTCACGGCGTCGCCGCCGGCATAGACGCCCTCTTTGGAGGTCGCGCCGTTCTCCTCATTGGCAACGATACATTTCCACTTGTTGACATCGAGTCCCTCGGTGGTCGAAGAGATCAGCGGATTCGGGGAGGTGCCCAGGGACATGATCACGGTGTCCACCTCGATATCATACTCTGAACCCGGAATCTCCACCGGACGCCTTCTGCCGGACGCGTCAGGCTCGCCAAGCTCCATCTTGATGCAGCGGATACCCCGCACATTGCCCTTGTCGTCCGTGAGGATCTCCTTCGGATTGGTCAGCAGATGGAATTCGACGCCTTCCTCTTTGGCGTGATGCACTTCCTCCACACGGGCAGGAAGCTCGGCTTCACTTCTTCTGTAGACGATGTACGTCTGTGCGCCGAGGCGAAGCGCTGTCCTGGCAGCATCCATTGCCACGTTGCCGCCGCCCACGACGGCGACTTTCTTGCCGCGATGGATCGGTGTATCATAATCCTCTCTGAAGGCCTTCATGAGATTATTCCTGGTCAGGAACTCATTCGCGGAAAAGACGCCGTTGGCCTGCTCGCCCGGAATGCCCATGAACTTCGGAAGGCCTGCGCCGGAACCAATAAATACCGCGTCAAAGCCCTCTTTCTCCATCAGGTCGTCGATCATGACAGACTTGCCGATCACGACATTGGTCTCGATCTTTACGCCCAGTTTCTTGACGTTTTCGACCTCATGCGCCACGACTTTCTTCTTCGGCAGACGGAACTCCGGAATGCCGTAAACCAGCACACCGCCCGGCTCGTGCAGAGCCTCGAAGATTGTCACGTCGTAGCCCAGTCTGGCCAGGTCGCCCGCGCAGGTCAGTCCGGCAGGGCCGGAGCCGATGATCGCCACCTTCTTGTCGATCTTTGTCTTGGCAGGCACCGGATCCACATGATTTTCCCTGGCCCAGTCAGCCACAAACCGCTCCAGCTTGCCGATGGACTCCGGCTCGCCCTTGACACCGAGAATGCACTTGCCCTCGCACTGTGTCTCCTGTGGGCACACGCGTCCGCAGACCGCTGGAAGTGACGATGACTCGCCGATGATCTCCGCGGCCTTGGCAAAATTGCCCTCCTTGACTTCCTTGATAAACGCAGGGATATCGATCGATACCGGACAGCCGGTGCGGCATTTCGGATTCTTGCAGTTTAGGCATCTGGAGGCCTCGGTCACTGCTTCTTCTTCATTGTATCCCAGACAGACTTCCTCAAAATTTGTTGCTCTCACTTTCGGATCCTGTTCTCTGACAGGCACTCTTGTTTTTGCCGGCATTATTTGTCACCTCCGCACTGTCCGCATCCGCCTTGATGCGTATCGCCCTCAGTAAGCTTTAACATGGCGCGCCCTTCTTCTGTTTTGTACAAAGTCTGGCGGCGCATCGCCTGATCGAAGTCCACCAGATGGCCGTCAAACTCCGGCCCGTCAACGCAGGCGAACTTCACCTGGCCGCCGACGGTCAGTCGGCAGGCGCCGCACATACCGGTGCCGTCCACCATGATCGGATTCATGCTGACGATCGTCGGGATTTCCAACTTCTTCGTCAGCTGACAGACAAACTTCATCATAATCATCGGACCGATGGCCACGCAGATATCATAGTGCTTTCCCTCAGCCACCAGATCCTCAACCGCTTTTGTCACCATACCGCTGCGGCCGTAAGAGCCGTCATCGGTCGTTATATAAAGATTGCCGGCTACGGCCTCCATCTCTTTCTCAAGCAGGATCAGGTCCTTGGTCTTCGCGCCGACCACCACGTCCGCGTCAATTCCGCGCTCATGCATCCATTTGACCTGCGGATAAACCGGCGCAGCGCCGACACCGCCTGCCACGAACAGATATTTTCTCTTCTTGACTTCCTCGATGTCCTCATTGACAAACTCTGAAGGGTTCCCCAACGGCCCCGTCACATCCATAAATGCGTCGCCCGCTTTGTAATGTGACATCTTTGACGTGGACGCGCCGACTACTTGGAAGACGATCGTCACTGTGCCGGCCGCTCTGTCATAATCGCAGATCGTCAGCGGAATCCGCTCGCCGACCTCGTCGGCCTTGACGATCAGGAATTCGCCCGGCTGGCAGGACTCGGCGATACGCTTCGCCTCTACATCCATCAGATAAATATTATCTGCCAGCTTCTCGGCTTTTGTAATTGTGTACATACTTTACCTCCTTTGCTGCCGATGACCCCCTCGGCATTACATTTTCATTTAGTATACTACTTTGAAATTATTTTTCAATATTTTCAAAGTAATAAACAGGCAAATATAACCTCCTCCGTTGATTGATAAAACCGTCGAATTTTTTTGTCTGAATATCAGACGATGCAAATTTTATTTTCTGAATATCCGACATCGCAAATCCCGTTTTCCGATTTTATTATATCATATTCTCAATTACTTTTTCATTGTACAAACGCACAAAGATAAGAGAAATTTTATCTCTGTGCGTTTGTGCGATTATCATATTAATTTTTTAAAATTAATAAATATATATACAATTTTTAACATAAAACTGTCCGCCAAAGCCCTATAAATTAAATATCCGCATGAATTGGGTCTATTGGTCAAACGCAACAGTTCGGGGAATATCTCAACGGTTATATTCAAACCTCCGGGAAAGCGGAACATAGACTCGCCCAGACCACTGCGCCTCTGGCCGTCAGAACCGCTGCGCGATGGTTCGCAGCCATGGCGTCAACCGGTGATCCTGACCGCCTGATGTGTCCGCGCGGATTCCCTCACCGCGTCCATCAGCTGCAGCACATACCGTACCTGTGGCAGCTTGATCATATCCTCCTCAATGCCTTTTCTGGCATTGATGTAATTGACAAAGAAATCGCGATGCGCGGTATGCACCTCCGGCAGCGGCTCCTCATACAATAATCCCGGCTCCGCAGGCCCGAAGCTCCTTGTCGGGCTGTCGACCGTCATGCTCCGCCTGCCCGGCACGTTCTGCAGCAGATGTCTCGTCCGAACGATCCGGCCCTCCTTAAAGCCCTGAGCCATGAAAGGTCCCTCAGTCATGGCGCTGCCTGTCGTTCCGCCCATAAACCAGGCGCGCTTCGGCTGCAGATAGTAGGTGCCCAGCTCGATCTCCGCCGTCACCTTATTTTCAAACTCAAAAATAATCTTGAAATAATCGTCCACGTTGGCGTTGATCACATTTTTCATGTCCGCGTACACCGAGAGGATCCGGCTGTCCACCATCTGCACGATCTGGTCGATCAGGTGCACGCCCCAATCATAGAGCATCCCGCCGCCCATCTCCGGGTAGACATGCCAGTCATGCATGTTGCCGTTAAAGCCGTAGAGCTGCGATTTGATCAGATACACGTCGCCCAGCAGCTTCTGGTCGTAGACCGCTTTCATGGTCGCGTAGTCGCTGTCCAGCCGGCGCTGATGATGAATGGTCAGATGGACGCCGGCCGCCTCACACGCCGCCGTCATCTCGTCAAATTCCGCAACCGTCATCGCCGCCGGCTTCTCGCAGATAATATTTTTTCCGGCCGCGGCGGCTTTCTTCACCATTTCCAGGTGCAGCGGATTCGGCACCGCGATGATGACCGTATCCACATCGGCGTCCTCAAGCAGCGCGTCGGCATCCCTATAGACCGCCACGCCCTCAGGCGCGTCGGCGAGTTGATCGTCACAGTTATCACAAACAGCCTTGAGCTCAATCTCGTCAAACGTCTGCATCATTCGCGCGTGCTCATGACCCATAAACCCAAATCCGATAATGCCTAATTTAATCATCATTTTCCTACACTCCTTTCACCTGAAAGAAGTGATGTTCAAAAAAAGGAACATCACTTCTTTATCCGTTGCCATTATATACCGTTTTTTATAGCGTTGAGAATATCAATCCTCGTAATGACGTGTGATATAGGCGGTCTCGCCGGTCCTTGCGGACTCAAAGATGGCCTCGATGATCTGGACGACAGGGATGCCCTCTTTGCCCTTGACGAGCGGCTCATGATCATTGATGATCGCGTCGATCCAGTCCGCCATCTGCGCGTCGTTCGTCTCAGCCTCGCCGATGTACGGCTCCGCGAACGGCATATCCGGATACTCCGGCGAATATGTCACCATTTTATCGTTGACGATCGTGTTGATGCGGGCCGTGCCGTCCGGTCCCAGAAGATCCGCGCCGGCCTTGGTGCCAACGATCAGTGAGGAGTTGGCGACACCGATCATGTTGATCAGCCACGCCGCCTCCAGATAGATGACAGCGCCGTTTTCCATGGTGATCAGGGCAAAACCCGTATCCTCGACGTTGCATTTCTCAGGATCCCATTTGCCCCACGGATTGCCTTCCACCTCGCCGCGCATTTTCGTGAAAATCTTGCCCTGCACGGAGACCGGCCTGAAATTATTCATCATATACATGGTCAGATCCAGCGAGTGCGGCGCGCCGTCATAGAGAATGCCGCCGCCGTTTTCGTCTTTGTCCATGTAGACGCCCCATGTCGGCACGCCCCGACGGCGGGCATCCAATGCCTTCCCGAAATAAACCTCGCCGAAATCGCCACGGTCCACCATCTGGCGGATATACTGCACGGAGGAGCGGAAACGGCGCTGATGACCGAGCGTCAGCTTGACGCCGGCCTTCTTGGCGGCCTCCACCATCTCAAACGCGTCGTCCGACTTGGTCGCCAGCGGCTTCTCGCAGAAGACATGTTTGCCATACTTGATCGCGCACATGGTCATCTCATAGTGATAGCTGTTCGGCGTGCACACGTGAACGGCCTCGACATCCGGATCCGCGCACAGTTCCCTGTAATCCGTGTACTTCTTCACATTTTTCAGGTCAAAATCTTTCTCGACTTTATCCATCAACGCCGCGTCGATATCGCAGATCGCCGTCAGCTCCACATTCTCCGCCTTGGCAAGATAAGAAATATGCTTCAAAGTTCCAATCCATCCACATCCGATCACGCCACATTTTACTTTTCTCATGATAATCACCTTTCCTTA
>CAYRDY010000121.1:0-2588 GCA_964423195.1 uncultured Catenibacillus sp.
CCAAATACCGCGCCGCACTATCTCAATCGCGTTTGTCATTGCGCTCGCGCTCGTCATGGCACTTGCGTTTGCCTGATCGCTCGCGCTCGTCATGGCGCTTGCGTTTGCCAGATCGCTTGTGCTCGTCATGGAGCTGCGTTTGCCAGATCGCTCGCGCTCGTCATGGCACTTGCGTTTGCCTGATCGCTCGCGCTCGTCGTGGCGCTCGCGCTTGCCGTGCCGCCAGGTTCGGCGGACAGCGCCAAAGCTGGCGCAATGACTTCTCGTGCCGGCGCGCTTCGCTAGAATATCTCAGTACTCCGTCTGCCGCCTCGGTTTCATGGGCTCACTTTTTCCCGATCACGCTTGGTTGCCGGTTTTCGGCACGTCGTCCGGAGATTTCGGCGGCTCATATGGAGTAGCGGAGACTGTGTAAATGGTCACGGTCAGCTGACCGGCGACCATGTTGTCGGTATCTGGAATGTATTCAATGTATGCTGTCTGGACGGACGTGGCCCGCGGGTCTGTCGCCAGCTTCTCAACCATATTTTTGAAATTTTCCTCGGTGCCCTGGAAATTGACGGCGAGCGTGACCGCGCCGACGTAATTGCCGTCGCTCAGGTTCATGATCGGCATCAGGCCGCTGTAGGAAAATGTGATCTCATTTCCGAACAATTTCTCCAGGGAGAGGACGAAATTGATCTGGTCCTCCTCAAGAAGATTTGAAGGGAAATGCGCGTACAGCTTATCCCTGCTCTTCTGCAGTTTCTCAAGCTGCGGGTCGATCTTGTCCTGCACATCGGCGTATAACTGATTCTCGTCGATACTGGCCTGAGTGGCCTCAATCTCCATGGTCAGGCCCAGAAGCTCCTGGGCGATGCTCTCCTGCCGGACCTTGGCCTGCCAAAACAGTGGAATCGATGCGCCCACAAGCAGGACAGCCAAGATCACTTTCCAGTATTTGCCCAGTCGTTTCATTCGCCCACCTCCACCTCCAATAGCGGAACATAAGCGTCCGGATCCAGTCCGTCACGTTTAAGCTCATTTTCAAAAACATTCTGGTTGTAGACGAGGATTACCGTCGTGAAATAGCGGGTGTCCTGTTGCTGCTGCTCACCCTGGCCGTTCTCACCGCCAGCCTCGCCCTCGCCGTTCGCCGCCATCTGCGCCATAATCTGCGACAGAACTTCCTTCGCGGCGGACATCGGGTCGCTGAAATCGACTTTCGACCAGTCGATCGACTCCCAATCCACCTGACTGAGGTCAATGCCATTCATCGATAGGAGCAGCCTCAGCGCCTGAAGCATATCCTCGGTGATCGGAATGTCCATGCCCGGAATCGTGCCGCCCGGCTCCTCGCCAGGCTCCTCATTCGGATCCTCCGGAGGTATCTCGACATCACCGTGCATGGCAACGTCAAGATAATGTGCAAAATATGCGCTTAACTCTTCATTTGATTTGATCAGTTCAATGGTAACTGCCACATTATTCTTATCTTTCGCAGGGATATCTTTAACCATCGGATATAACTCAACGAAAAAGCTCGGATCCGTTTCATTTGGATCTTCCAACTTATTCAAAAATTCAGCGATATCTACCCCTTGATCTAGCAATTCCCATCCAACGTTGGCAAAATCTCCGTAATACTCCTCTTTGATGATGGAATCATCGCCTTTTTTCCAATCCACAAGCGCTTCTTGTCCGAAAACTGAGAGCGCGACAGGATTGCGGAGAAAATCATTGATGGCTACCTTCTTTGTCGGAAGCTTTGACATCGTACTTGCCTCCAGCTCATTCAGAAGTTCATCGACTGTGTACTTGCAGTCTCTGCTCCATCCAAACGCTTCCGCGAGTGTCTTGCGCTCCTCGACAGTCATGTCCGGAGTCACATTGGCAACGGCAACCAGACTTTCCATATCTTCATCGGTATAATCCTCACCCTCAGGTTTTGGATTGTCGATCAATTTCTGTATTTTATCTCGCTCCTCGGCCGGTATCCCTTCCAGCACTTCCTCCAATGTCGGTATATCTTCCGGCTGGGACGGTGCGTTGGTCTCGGTCGATGGTGTCTCTGATTCTGTCGACGGTGGTGTCGTCTCGGTCGGCGGTGTCTCTGTGTCCGTCGAAGGTGTTGTCATTCCGGATGACGAATCATCCGTATCATTTGGCGGAAACTCTGAACCGGACGATGGGGCGCTGGTCCTCGCCTGCGCGCTGTCTGCGCCGCTTCGTGGCGCGACGGCCGCGGTCTCGGAAGTGCCGTTTGCGCCAAGGCTTGCATCCGCACTCATCTTCATCGACGTGCCTGCACTCGCAGACTGGGGGATATCGAATCCAGATAAATTCAAGATGCTGCCATTAGACATCGAAATACCGATCGTCCGCGCCAAACTACTCACCTGTGATCCGCCGGTCGTCTGACCTTGGCTTGCCGTCTGACCGGTCGCATCTGCGACAGCGCGCAATTGACTCTGATCAGTCGTCCTGCCGTCCACGCCCAGCGAATGGTCATTCACCGGGGCGTTGGCCTCGCCGTCCGGGTCGATGAGCTCGCCCGTGTTCGGGTCGATGCCCTCGATGCCCTCGTCCATCTGGTCACTGCTGGTATC
>CAYRDY010000121.1:2688-5122 GCA_964423195.1 uncultured Catenibacillus sp.
CTCGCCCTCCACGGTCTCCTGCTCCGGATAGAGAATCGCGTTCAGCGCGGAGCTGATGGCTCCGTCCGTCACAGGTACGCCCTGGCCCTGCGAGAGCGGCGGGATAAAATCGCCGTAGAGCGTGGAATATTTGAGCTTGTAGCGCAGCGCCAGCAGCAGGTCGACCACATCTTCCTTGGTCGGACTCGCCGCCTCGATCGCCATCGCGCCGTTCTCAAAACGCATGCCGATGATATCCGTGTTCGCCGGGATCGCGCCCTCGATGTCATTGACGATCAGCTTGAGGTGATCATTGTACGTGCGCATCACGCCAGGCACATAAGTCTTGCCCGTGACATTTCCCTCCTCGTCCGTCACATCCGCGTGAAGGCCGAGAATGGTGCGCCAGTCGGTGATATATTGATTATAGCTGTCAAGATACGAATTATAGCGGCTGGAATAATCGCTGATTTCGCTCAGCTCATGCTCCTTCGTGCGCAGCGTCGTCTCAAGGCTCATGATCTGCGCCTCGCTGACGGCCTTCGGCAATACATACGCCGCCACGCCGACGGCAAGCGCCGCCGCGCCAATCGCGAGCAGACCGTACTGGACGAGCTGTCCCGCGAAACCGCTGTGCTTGATGTGATTCATTGACGGATTGCCGAAGTCAATCGGCGTGGCCGCCGCGCCGCTGCACAACAGCCAGACGGCGTTATCGGAGCCGGCGAGACTGACATTCATCCGCAGCGCTTCCTGCACCTCGGTCACATAGGTCGTGTCATTCGCCTTGTCGCCGTAGAGCGTCGCGCTGAACACGTCGTTGAACGCGTACTGGTCGGACATATACATCTCAAGCGCCAGGCGGGCCTCCTCAAGCTCCCCGCTGAATGTGCCGTCGCGCCGCAGATAGCGCTGCATCACGGCTTTCCCGTCGCGGATAAATGTCATCAGCAGGAAATCCGTCTCCTCAAGGAGCAGCAGCTTCGTCTCATGCGCCGCCTCGTCCGGAACAATGTCTGTCCCCTCGTCCGGCGCAACCTCTGTGTTGACCGCCGTCTCGGCATCCGCGCCACCGCGCTTTGCCTTCGCGACCTTCGGAGGCTTATTCTTCTTGTCGGCCTTGGCCTTGCCGCCGGACGCGCTCGTCCTGTGACCATTTGACTGAACGCCCATCGCCTCGCGCAGCAGACTCTCGCCGCAGTAATCAACGGCGGCCACGGTCAGCCCGCAGGCATTTGCCACCTCGTAATAGCCCCTCAGCAGTTCTCTCGGCGTCGCCCAGATATTCACGGCCAGCGCCGGCTTGCCGTCCTCATCCTCAGTGGTTCCGGTCTGAACATAGGCAATCTCGTATTCTTCCGTGTTGACCGGAAAATAAATGTCTCTGTTCGTCTTGATCATTTTCTCAAGCCACTTCGGCTCCACATTCGGAATGGCCGCGGTCTCGGCCAGCACCTGCGTCGAGCAGATGCAAAAGACCACCTTCTTGACCGAGGAGAGCTTATTTGATTTGATCGCGCCACGCAGCAGTCCGGCGACGCCCTGGACATCCCTGATGACACCGTCCTCGACGACGCCAGGCGCCAGGTCGACGACGATTTTCTTTTTAGCCTGTGCTTTACTGCTGCCGAGCGTCGTGAGCGCGATGCTCATGGCCGCGCTGTCAAGCAATATGACCAGGCCTTTGCCGGACAATTTTGTCTTCATCAATCAATCCACCTTTCGAAAGGGGCTGCCAGGACTGAGCCCAAGGTCAGCCCCTTTCGCCTAAAATTCAATTCTCACCGCTGAACCGGTAAATGCGTCAAAATGTGCTTTGGGGAGAGAAACGGTATAAAATCTGGCCATTACCCCCCCCCAAGACACATTTACTTATTTAGTTAATCTTTAGTCGTTAATTTTTAGTCGATAGCCACAGGATGGGATAGGAAAAAATTAATCCTTCTTTGTTGGAGGCACAGTCCATTTATCATCTGTATCATTCCAAGTATAATCACCTTGCTTTGATAAAGTGGCACTATCATTGCCTTCCATAAATTCTGTATAGAGGCTTGCTTGATCACCTGATATTGAAGCCTCTGATTCAGCCGATGCTGCACCATCTTTCTGAATGACCACTTTTGGAACAACACCTTCCATTGTCTGGTTTGCAGTGGATGTTGTTATTTTAATAGATTTTACTGTTACCGCATCTTGCGCATATGCAGCATCTACGGCTGTCTTGACAGCTGCCAACACTTCCATATCTTTGGCTTCCTGTGCCCTAGTGATGTAACCTCTGTATGCCACAGCACCAACGCCGGCGAGAATAGCCAGCACTGCGATGACGACGACAAGCTCTACAAGTGTAAAGCCTTTTCTCGACTTCATCTTTTCCTTGAATGTTTTCATGGTAAGTCATTCCTTTCATATAATTTATTATTTATCATTACTCTCCCCCAGAGAGTAATAATCA
>CAYRDY010000122.1:0-4979 GCA_964423195.1 uncultured Catenibacillus sp.
CAAATCTCAGGTGGAGCAGATACATAGCATCCACCCAGCTATCCCTGGAGCAATAAATTCCGGGAGCTGTTCTTTCCAGATCGTGGGATCTGACATAATCATAAAACACGGGTTTGGAAATTCCTGCCTCTCGGACAGTTGATAAACGTATGATTCCACCTTGCTCCGCAAGCATATGATCCATCTGATCGGATTGCTTCATGTTCTCACTTCCTTTTTCACTTATATGATACACGATATTAGCGTAAAAGTAAAGACTTGATCATCAATTTCAGGAAGCCGCACGACTATAACTCTTTCGCCTATAAAAAGCATTGGGAAGAAAAATAGAATTGCAAAAAGCTGACCGCTATTGATTTGTTCTGTTTGATGTTGTAGAATAGACGTGTCAGTTTGAGTCTGGCAAAACGGCTGCAAACAGACACGCGGCGCAGCCGTCAATTCTGGGAAAATATGGAGGAAACCATGGAGAAATTAGATTTACTGTATGAGGGCAAGGCGAAGAAGGTATACACGACAGACGATCCGGATATTCTGATCGTTGACTATAAGGACGACGCCACGGCCTTTAATGGGGAGAAGAAGGGCACGATCGTGGGGAAGGGCGTCATCAACAACAGGATGTCCAATTTCATGTTCAACATTCTTGAGAAGGCGGGGATACCGACGCATCTCGTCAAAGAGCTCTCAGACCGCGAGACGGCCGTCAAAAAAGTGGAGATTGTTCCGCTTGAGGTCATTATCAGAAATGTGGCCGCGGGCAGCTTTTCCAAGAGGCTGGGCATCGAGGAGGGCTTCAGGCTCCTGGCCCCGACGCTGGAGTTTAGCTACAAGGACGACGCGCTGGGCGACCCGATGATCAATGATTATTTTGCCATAGCCATCGGCGCGGCGACCCGCGAGGAGATCGACAAGATCACGGCATACGCGTTTAAGATCAACGACATCATGAAGGCCTATTTTCTGAGCAAGGATATCGACCTGATCGATTTTAAGCTTGAGTTTGGCCGCTATAAGGGCGATATTATCCTCGCCGATGAGATCTCGCCGGACACCTGCCGTTTCTGGGATGTCAACACCCATGAGAAGCTGGACAAGGACCGCTTCAGAAGAGATATGGGCGGGGTGGAGGAAGCCTACGAGGAAGTGTTTCAGAGACTCGGATTATAGTTGAAAGGTTTTATCGATGAATCAGGATATCAATCAGCATACAGTGCGGGGCGGACTTCATGAGGCGTGCGGTGTCTTCGGCGCTTACGCCATGGACGGCGCGGATATCGCGGACTGGGTTTACTACGGGCTTTTCGCGCTTCAGCACCGCGGTCAGGAGAGCTGCGGGATTGCCGTCAGCCAGAACCGTGACATCCACTATCATAAGGATATGGGGCTGGTCAATGAGGTGTTCACGCCCGAAAATCTGGACAGACTGCACGGCGACATCGCCATCGGCCATGTGCGCTACTCGACGGCGGGCAGCAGTGTCCGCGCCAACGCGCAGCCCCTGGTGACAAAATATGTCAAGGGGACGCTCGCCATCGCGCACAACGGCAACCTGATCAACGCGGTCGATCTGCGCGAGGAATTGGAGCGCACGACGGCTATTTTTCAGACCACGATCGACTCGGAGGTCATCGCCTATCTGATCGCGCGCGAGCGCGTGGCCTGCGGCAGTGTCGAGGAGGCCGTGGCGAGAGCCATGAAATATATCGTCGGCGCCTATTCGCTGCTGGTCATGAGTCCGAGGAAGCTGACCTGCGCGCGCGACCCCTACGGGTTCAAGCCGCTCTGCATCGGCAGGAAGGGCAATGTCTATGTCGTCGCATCGGAGAGCTGTGCGCTGGACGCGGTGGGCGCGGATTTTATCCGCGATGTCGAGCCGGGCGAGATTGTCACGATCACCGAGAACGGCGTCAAGTCAAATCGCCTGTACTGCGGGCAGCGACCGGCACACTGTATCTTTGAATATATTTATTTCGCGCGTTCTGACAGTCAAATCGACGGCCAGAGCGTGTTTAATTCCCGCGTCATGGCCGGCAGGATCCTGGCGCAGACGCATCCGGTGACGGCCGACCTGGTAGCCGGCGTGCCGGAATCCGGCACCGACGCCGCCATGGGCTATGCGCTGGAATCGGGCATCCCCTATGGCCGGGTGTTTGTCAAGAATAATTACGTGGGCCGCACGTTCATCAAGCCGAAGCAGAGCATGCGGGAGCAGAGCGTGCGCATCAAGCTCAATGTCCTGAGGGAAGCCGTCGAGGGCAAGCGGGTGGTCATCATCGATGACTCGATCGTGCGCGGCACCACCATCAAGCATCCGGTGCAGATGCTGCGCAGGGCCGGTGCCAGGGAGGTGCATGTGCGCATCAGCTCGCCGCCGTTTCGCTTTCCGTGCTATTTCGGGACAGACATACCGACCGGTGATCAGCTGATCGCCAACAAAATGTCCGTCGATGAGATTTGCAGGGAGATCGGCGCCGATTCTCTGGGCTATCTGGATCCCGTGCGGATGGGCGAGATGGTCGGCGGCATGGCGCACTGTGACGCCTGCTTTACCGGCAATTATCCCGTGGATCCGCCAAAGCGCGATATCCGCGGAGAATTTGAGGCGTAGTATTCGCGAAAGCAATGAGCCATGCGAAAATAGCGAATGCCAAAATAGCTGCTTGCAGATATTTTCGGCAGGCGCTATTTTCATAGGGCGAACGCCCGCGACCTCGGAAAACCGGAGGTTTTTCGAGGTCTCATGGCGGGTGTGCGAGTGAGCGATGGCGAAACGCGAACTTAGTGAACAGGTAAATGTCTGCAGAATGGAGAAAAATATGGATTACGATAAATACACCAGCCCGCTCTCGGAGCGCTACGCGAGCCGCGAGATGCAGTATCTTTTTTCGCAGGAGATGAAGTTCAGGACCTGGCGGCGGCTGTGGATCGCGCTGGCGGAAACAGAGAAAGAACTGGGTCTGCCGATCACGCAGGAGCAGATCGACGAACTCAAAAATGCGAAGGATGACATCAACTACGAGGTCGCCAGGGCGCGCGAGGCCGAGGTGCGACACGACGTCATGTCCCACGTCTACGCCTACGGGCAGCAGTGCCCGAAAGCCAAGGGCATTATCCATCTGGGAGCGACGTCCTGTTACGTCGGGGACAACACCGATATCATCATCATGCGCGAGGCGCTTTATCTGGTTCGGAAAAAATTGCTGAATGTCATCAGTGTGCTGGCAAAGTTTGCCGAGGCTTACAAAGATCTGCCGACACTCGCTTTCACGCATTTTCAGCCTGCCCAGCCGACGACCGTGGGCAAGCGGGCCACACTCTGGATTCAGGATCTGATGATGGACTTTGCGGATGTGGAATATATCATTTCTCAGATCAAACTTTTGGGTTCAAAGGGGACCACGGGCACGCAGGCCAGTTTTCTGGAACTGTTCGACGGCGATCAGGAGAAATGCAGGGCGGCCGACCAGATGATCGCGGAGAAGATGGGATTTGAGGCCTGTTATCCGGTGTCCGGCCAGACATACTCGCGCAAGCTAGACGCGCGGGTGGTCAATGTGCTGGCGGGCATCGCCCAGAGCGCCCATAAGTTTTCCAATGATATCCGGCTGCTTCAGCACTTAAAAGAGATCGAGGAGCCCTTTGAGGCACATCAGATCGGTTCCTCAGCGATGGCCTACAAGCGCAATCCGATGCGCAGCGAGCGCATCGCATCGCTCTCCAGATATGTGATGTCCGACGTGATGAATACTTCCATGACCGCCGCGACACAGTGGTTTGAGCGCACGCTCGACGACTCCGCCAACAAGCGTCTCTCCGTGCCGGAGGGATTTCTCGCCGTGGACGGCATCCTGGATCTGTATCTGAATGTCGCCGACGGCCTGGTGGTTTACCCGAAGGTGATCGAACAGCACCTGATGAGCGAACTGCCGTTCATGGCCACGGAAAATATTATGATGGACGCGGTGAAGCGCGGCGGCGACCGGCAGGAACTGCACGAGCGAATCCGTGTTTATTCCATGGAGGCCGGACGCGTGGTCAAGGTCGAGGGCAAGGCCAATGACCTTCTGGAGCGCATCGCGGCCGACCCGACGTTCGGCATGACGATGACACAGCTGCAGGCGATCATGCGCCCGGAAAACTTTGTCGGGCGCGCGCCGCAGCAGGTGAGCGAGTTCCTCGAAAGCGACGTCTATCCGGTGCTTGAGGCCAACAGAGAGCTGCTTGGGATCAAGGCCGAGATCCATGTGTAATATAATATAGAATAAATAGAATTAGAAGTGTAGGGCCAGTCGCGGAGCGTGTTTTGATGGCATATGTCGCTGCGGAGATCGCTAGGCGGACTAGGCGGCATAGGCCGTTTTGAAGCGTATTTTGACAGCGTAGGCCGTTTTGGAGGGCTATTTGATGGCACATGTCGTTCATGAGATCGCGCCGGTCTATGACGCGCACTCACGGGTTTTGATTCTCGGATCCTTCCCGTCCGTCAAATCGCGGGAGGCGCAGTTTTTCTACGGGCATCCACAGAATCGTTTCTGGAAGGTGATCGCGGCTCTGACCGGTGAGGCGGTGCCGGTCGGCACTGAGCAGAAAAGAGCGCTGCTTCTCAGAACGCATATCGCCGTGTGGGATGTGATTCAGAGCTGTGATATTGAAGGCTCATCGGATGGCAGCATCAGGAATGTGGCGGTGAATGATTTTGGCCGGATTCTGAATGCGGCAGACATCTGGCAGATCTTCTGCAACGGCGGTAAATCTTACAGCCTCTATGAGAAATATTGCCGGCAGGCGACCGGACGGGCGGCCATTCAGCTGCCGTCCACCAGCCCGGCCAACGCCGCTTTCAGCCTGGAGAAACTGGTGGAGCGATGGGGCATCGTGCGGACCTATCTGTGAGCATGGGCGGCTGTTTTGATTTTTCACGACGGGAAAGCCATCGCTTTTTTCAAAAATTGTATAAAGATTATCAGAAAAGGCAC
>CAYRDY010000123.1:0-4960 GCA_964423195.1 uncultured Catenibacillus sp.
TGACGGTCAACTGCACGGGCGCGGGCGGGCAGAGTTTCGGCGCGTTTATCCCGTCTGGCCTGACCCTGAGACTGTGCGGCGACACGAATGATTATTTCGGCAAGGGGTTGTCGGGCGGTAAACTGGTGCTCTTCCCGCCAAAGAACCGCGGATACCTCGCCGAGGAGAATATGATTGCCGGCAACGTGGCGCTCTACGGCGCCACCAGCGGCAAGGCATTCATCAACGGGATCGCGGGCGAGCGCTTCGCGGTCAGGAATTCCGGCGCTTACGCCGTGGTCGAGGGCGTGGGCGACCACGGCTGTGAGTACATGACCGGCGGCCGGGTTGTGGTGCTGGGCCCAACGGGCAAGAATTTTGCCGCGGGCATGAGCGGCGGCATCGCCTATGTGCTCGATGAGGATAACAAGCTGTATCAAAACCTGAATAAGGCGATGATTTCTGTGGAGGCTGTTGAAAATAAACATGATATGATCGAACTGCGGGAAATGATCGAGGCGCATGTGCGCGAGACGGGATCCGAGCGCGGGCAGATGGTCCTTGAGCATTTTAAGGACTATGTGCCGAAGTTTAAGAAGATCATTCCGAATGATTACAAGAAGATGATCGTGCTCAGCGCCAAATACGAGGAGATGGGCATGAGCACAGAGCAGGCGCAGTTGGAAGCATTCAATGAGAGTTTTCAGAATTAGGGGAGGTCATTATGGGAAAGCCGACAGGTTTTTTGGAATATGAGAGAAAAGGTTCGGTGGCCGAGGAGCCGCTGGAGCGGATCAGACATTTTAATGAGTTTAAGCGGCCGCTGCCCTTGCCTGAGCAGCAGCTCCAAGGCGCGCGCTGTATGGAGTGCGGTGTGCCGTTCTGCCAGTACGGCGGCATGATCGCCGGGATGGCGTCGGGCTGCCCGCTCAACAATCTGGTGCCGGAGACCAATGACCTCGTCTACAGGGGGAAATGGCAGCAGGCATTTGAGCGCCTTGAGAAGACGCATTGTTTTCCTGAGTTTACTTCGAGAGTCTGCCCGGCGCTCTGCGAGGCCGCGTGCACGTGCGGTCTGTATGGCGAGCCGGTGTCGACCAAGGAAAATGAGCGCGCCATCATCGAGACGGCCTACGAGAAGGGATGGGTGGTGCCGAAGGTGCCCAAGATCCGCACAGGCAAGAAAGTCGCCGTCATCGGAAGCGGGCCGTCGGGTCTGGCGGCGGCGCAGCAGCTCAACCGCCGCGGGCACACGGTCACCGTCTACGAGCGGGAGGACCGGATCGGCGGGCTGCTCCGCTATGGCATCCCGAATATGAAATTAGACAAGGACGTGCTTGACCGGCGCATCGATTTGATGACGGCCGAGGGCGTGACTTTCAAAACCGGCATCGACGTGGGCAGGGATCTGACCATGGCGGATCTAAAGACACAGTATGACCGCATCATTCTGGCATGCGGCGCCTCGAATCCGCGTGACATCAGGGCTGAGGGCCGGGACGCCAAAAATATTTTCTTTGCGGTGGACTATCTGACATCAATCACCAAGAGTCTGCTCAATTCTGAGTTGGAGGACGGGGCCTTTGTGACGGCCAAAGATAAGGATGTGATCGTCATCGGCGGCGGTGATACCGGCAATGACTGCGTGGGCACCGTGATCCGCCTGGGCGCGAAATCGGTGACGCAGCTTGAGATGATGCCGAAGCCGCCGGATGAGCGCACACCCGACAATGCCTGGCCGCAGTGGCCGCGCGTGTGCAAGACAGATTATGGCCAGGAGGAGGCCATCGCCGTATTCGGGCACGACCCGCGCGTCTATCAGACCACGGTGACCAAATTTTTGAAGGATAAAAAAGGACGGGTGAAAGCCGTGGAGACTGTGCGCCTCGCGCCGCAGAGGGATGAAAAGACGGGGCGCACGCTGATGGTGTCGGTGGAGGGCACACAAAAAGTGCTGCCGGCGCAGCTAGTGTTGATCGCGGCGGGATTTCTTGGCAGCCAGAAATATGTCATCGACGCCTTTGGGGTCGAAGTCAACGAGAGGACCAATGTCAGGACGGCGGAGGGCAGCTTTGAGACATCGGTGCCCGGCGTGTTCGCGGCGGGCGATATGCACCGCGGGCAGTCGCTGGTCGTGTGGGCCATCTGGGAGGGAAAGCAGGCCGCGCGGCAGGTCGACCAGTCGCTGATGGGGTATACGAATCTATAGAAATTTTTGTCGTTCAATACCTATGCGGGGTTCAAAACCGCCATAAAACAGAACAGTTTCAAAACCGTAAAACAAAATGAGTATATGTCATATACAAGGAGAATTCATGATGAATCATTATTCCAAGAAGGATATTCTGAGGCTGGCAGAGGAGGAGGATGTCGAGTTTGTCCGCCTGCAGTTTACGGATATGTTTGGGAGCCTCAAAAATATTGCGGTGCCGTCGAGCAAGTTGGAGAAGGCGCTTGACCGTTGCTGTCGGATCGATGTGTCCTCCATCGGTGAGCTCTACCGCAGCGAGGAGGAGGATATGTATCTGTATCCGGATTTGTCGACGTTTGCGATTTTGCCGTGGCGTCCGCAGAAGGGAAAGGTCGCGCGGCTGATCTGTGATATTTACCGCGGCGACGGTACGCCCTATGAGGAAAATCCGAGATATATCCTGAAAAAAGTGATTGCGCAGGCCAGAGAAAAGGGCTATACGCTGATGGTCAATCCGGAGTGCGAATTTTTCCTGTTCCACACCGATGAGGACGGGCGGCCGACCACGCTGACCCATGAGATGGCGGGCTATCTGGACACAAGCCCCGTCGATCTGGGGGAAAACGCGCGCCGCGATATTGTGCTGACGCTGGAGGAGATGGGCTATGATGTCGCGTCCTCGCACCATGAGATCGCGCCGGGGCAGCAGGAGATCGACTTTGAGATGGCGGACGTGCTGGATGCCGCCGACAAGCTGATGACCTTCAAGGTGGCGGTGCGCACGGTGGCCATGCGCCACGGCTTGCACGCGACTTTCATGCCAAAGCCGAAAAACGGCGTCAATGGTTCCGGGATGCATGTCAATATGATGCTCCTAAAGGACGGCAAAGACGTCATGACGGGCAGTAAGAAAGAAAATTATTTCAGCGCCGAGGGCGAGGCTTTTATGGCAGGCATTCTCGCCCACATCAAGGGCATGACGGCTGTGTGCAACCCATTGGTCAATTCTTATAAGCGACTGGTGCCGGGGTTTGAGGCGCCGTCGGATATCAACTGGTCCTTCACGCAGCGCACGGCGCTGATGAAAGTGTTTGCAGCCAAGGGCAAGGATACATTTATCAAATTGAGGAGTCCGGATCCGTCGTCCAACCCGTATCTGGTCTTTGCCTGCTGCCTGGCAGCGGGCCTTGAGGGCATTGAGAAAAATCTGAGGCCGCCGGCGGATATGTGCGATTGTAAGACCGGTGAGTGCGCGCAGCGCCTGCCGGCCAATCTTGAGCAGGCACTCGCGGCCTTTGAGGCGGACGCGCTGATGCGCGAGGTGATGGGCGAAAAGCTGATGGCGCATTATCTGGCGGCCAAGTGGGAGGAATGGAACAGCTACCTCGGCCAGATCTCGGCATGGGAGATCAATCAGTATCTGTACCGGATTTAGGGCGCATTTGTGGCTCCGGGGAGACGGATAAGAGGCCAGAGAGGGTCATTCGGATAACTGCGGTGGGATTTGACAAAGGACCAGTGACGGTTTTAGGAAATCTGCGGCTGGATTTGACAGAGGGTCAATGTGCGGACATTTTCCTGATTGGCAGGAGAGCGTTTTAGGAGATTCTGGCGAAACCGGACGAAAGGGGCGGGAGACATGAGCATCATACTTGTTGTATTGCCGAAAATTCAGGATGCCAAAAAAATCCGTGAAGTACTCGTCTCGCACGGTTTTGAGAATACGGTCGCCTGCCAGACGGCGGCCGCGGCGCTCTCCGAGGCGAACAGGCACCGGCGGGGGCTTGTCATCAGCGGATACAAGTTGCCGGACATGCACTATTCGCAGCTGGCTGAGTGTCTGCCCAAATATTTTGAGTTGCTGCTGATCGGCTCGCCGAATGTGGTCAGCACGGCGCAGGCAGGGATCATGGCCGTGACGACCCCGATCAAAGTTTACGACCTGTTAAATACGGTCAACAGCATGATGGCTCAGATCGAGCATCGCTACAGGAAGGTTAAGAAGCAGAAGTCAAAGCCCAGACGCAGTGAGCGCGAGGAGAATTATATTAAAAACGCCAAATTGCTGCTGATGGAGCGCAACCATCTCAGCGAGGAGGAAGCGCACAGGTATATTCAGAAGTGCAGCATGGACAACGGCGTGAGCATGGTGGAGACCGCACAGATGCTTCTGACGCTGATCTATGATGAAGCGTGAGCAGGGAGGAGTTTTAAAATGGAATTTTTGACCGGTGAAGGTGAGAAAAGCGCAGGCAGCCTCTCCGATTTTAAGGCATGCGCCGAGGATACACAGATGACCATGGAGGGCGCTATTCACAGCATCCGCAATATGGGCGACATCGCTTTTGTGATTCTGCGCAGCCGCGAGGGGTTGTGCCAGACGGTCTGGGAGAACCACCACACCAATATGGAGATTGGACGGCTTAAGGAGGGCGCCTGTGTGCGGGTAACCGGCATTGTTAAAAAAGAACCGCGGTCCCCGCACGGGCGGGAGCTTCGCCTCAGCGAGATCACCGTTCTGTCACAGCCTGAGGCGCCGCTGCCGCTGGCGATCGACAAATGGAAACTGAACACGTCCCTGGAGGCCAGGCTGAATATGCGAAGTGTCTCCCTGCGCAATATCCGCGAGCGGTCGGTATTTAAGATTCAGGAAGGCATCGTGCGGGGATTCAGGGAGTATCTATACGGGCAGGGCTTTACGGAGATCCACACCCCGAAGATTGGCGCCAAAGGCGCCGAGGGCGGCTCAAATATGTTCAAGCTCAGTTATTTCCATCATCCGGCGGTGCT
>CAYRDY010000124.1:0-4922 GCA_964423195.1 uncultured Catenibacillus sp.
AAGACCCCTATCGGATATTGATTGTGGCGGATATGTTCCAGACGGGATTTGACGAGCCGCTGTTGCAGACTATGTATGTGGACAAACCGCTCTACGATATCGCGGCGGTGCAGACACTCTCCCGATTGAACCGCGCCTGCCCTGGGAAGGACGAGGTCTATGTCCTTGACTTCGCCAATAAGACATCAGTCATTGAAAAAGCGTTTTCAAGATTTTACCGGACGACAATCCTGTCGGGCGAGACCGACCCGAACAAACTCTACGACCTGATTTCATTGATGGAGCGTTATCAGGTTTATGACAGCAACGATGTTGAGCAGCTGGTGGATCTGTTCCTCGGAGGCGCCCAGCGCGACCGCCTTGACCCGATCCTGGATGCCTGTGTGGCGGTTTATAACCAACTGGAACTGGACGAGCAGATTCAGTTCAAGAGCGCGGCGAAATCTTTCGTGAGGACTTACGGATTCCTTGGCGCAATTCTTCCTTATGGAAATGTAGCATGGGAAAAACTGTCGATCTTTTTGAATTTGCTGATACCAAAACTTCCCTCCCCGCGCGATGATGACCTGTCGGAAGGTATTCTTCAGACCATTGATTTGAGCAGTTACCGCAACGAAGCGCGGGAAGCTATCGCAATCAGGCTGGAAGATACTGATGCTGAGATTGACCCTGTTCCGCCAGGTAAGGTCGGGCATACCGCCCCGCCGGAAATGGACTTGCTCTCAAAAATAATCATGGACTTCAACGATATGTTTGGAAACATCAACTGGAATGACGCCGACAATGTGCAGCGGCAGATTCTCGCCATACCGGAAATGGTCTCCAGAGATAAGAAATATCAGAATGCCATGCGAAATTCGGACGCGCAGGAAGCGCGAACGGAGAGCGAGCGAGCATTGCAGAACGTTATTTTCTCAATCATGGCGGACAATATGGAATTGTTCAAGCAATTCCAGGATAACCCATCATTTAAGAAGTGGCTCTCCGACCTGGTGTTCAATTTGACATATAACCCCGAGGGAAAAGCATACGTCATGCCAGACCCGGATCAAAAGGTGAAGAACTATAAAATTGAGCCTGAACAGGAAATGATGGCGGCAGAAAGCAAAACGCCATATAGAAACAAAATATAAGAGAAATCAGAAGAACGTGCCCACCTGGCACCACAACTCAAAAAGGGATACCCTCTCGCACGTGGATATCCCTTTTCGTCTGCATAATTATTCAAAAGTATTCAACAACAGATTTTACACCCACTTTAGGCAATCCCTGCCAGTCACCTCAGAACAAATCGTTGCCATTGACTGAGCGGATGCCGCCCACATCGTGTTCCACACTGTCCCAGTGCTCGGCGAGCATGCCGTCCTCAATCCTGTAGAGGTCAAACACTTTGTTGACCATGCCGTTCGCGCCCATCACGCACTTAAAGAACACGCACACATAGTCACCCTCGCAGATGACCCGCTGGATCTCCATATGCGGCTTCATGGCGAGAAACTTGTCGAGGAATTTCTTAAAACCCTCTCGCCCGTTCTCCACCGTCGCGTTGTGCTGGATGTAATCCTCCCTGACATAGCTCTCAAGATTGGACGTATCCCAGCCGTTGAAAACCTCGTCGTAAAACTTTAAAATCAGCTCTTTATTGGTCATCCGGATCACTCCTCCAGGCTGTCGATGTACTCGACCATCGCCTCGCCGGCCATACGGCCCGAATTGACGGCAAAGCCCATGGTATTGCCTGGCAGCGTGAAGTTGTAACTGTCGCCGTAGATCGTGTTGGCATCGGAGCCGGCGCTGTAGAGGCCAGGAATCACATGGTCATCATTGTCAAAGACTTCGCAGTTCTTGTTGATCCTGACACCGCCGATGGTGCCGTAAGCCGCGATATAATATTTGCCGACCAGATAGCCGCCCTTGCCCGTGATCGGATGCAGATAAGCGCGGTTCTTGTTGAACCGTGAGTCATAGTTGACATCGCACATCTCATTGTATTCGTCGATGGTCTCCTGCAGTTTCTCCTCGTCGATGCAGAGCTTCTCCGCCAGCTCCTCAATGGAATCCGCGCGGATAAAGCCGTCATAGCCCTCCTGGATCGCGCGCTCAAATTCGCCGTCGACCGCCAAGAATGCCTCCTCCGGATGAACAATGTCAAAGATGTCCGGGCCGTTCTTCTTGTAATATCTGAGAATCGCGCCGTCCATGATGCAGTAGGCGTAGTTGCCCGGCTGCAGAGCGATGGCATTGCCCGTGAAGGTCGTGTTGCCCATCTGTCCCTCATCCATGAAGCGGTCGCCGCGCTGATTGATGAGGAGGTTCGGCTGGCGCAGCACCGCGTCGAGCAGGAACCAGTTCAGGTTATCTTTGAGCTGATAGATCATCTCAACGTTGGCACGCCATTTCTTCGCGCCTGCCGCCCACATCATATTCAGGCCCTCACCGTTTGTGCCCGGCACATTGAACGGGAAGAAGTCTTCCCAGAGATTGTAGCCGAAATACTCCTTGATCATTTCTTTGTTGGTACCGAAACCGCCGGTAGCCACGACGACAGCCTTCGCCCTGGCCTCGATCTCCTCGCCGGATTTATCCGTCGCTATGACGCCCACACACTTGCCGTCCTCCATGATCAGGCTCTTCACAGGCGTCTCAAGGTAGATCTCCGCGCCGAGCTCTTTGGCCTTCTCGGTCATAATGCGAACCATAGGGCCGGCCGCGCGAGGCCCGATCACGCCGTTCTCCGGTTTCACGATGTGCCATGTCGCCGCGGATTCCTTGAAATATCTGAAAGCGCCCGCAAACTCGACGCCCATGGACTCAAGCCATTCGATGGTGTCCGCGGATTTCTCAAAATAGGTCTGGACAAGATCGCCGTCAACGCGGTAATGCGTGTATTTCATATGAATGTCCATCGCCTCGTCCTTCGTGATGTCGCAGAAGCTGTTCTTCTGGATCTTGGTGCCGATGCCCAGAGGCCCCATGCCCATGTTGGCGGCGCCGCCGGTCGTATTGGATTTTTCAAATACGATCGCCTTTCGGTTGTTCTCCCCCACTGTGATCGCCGCAGCCAGTCCGGCAGGGCCTGCCGCCACCACAATTACATCTGATTCCATTTTTTTCATTGCAAATACCTCCATTTTTAATGATTTTGACAAAGCATATTTTATATGCTAAACTAAGTCTGTGGTTTTTGAAAATATATTCCAAAAATCCCCTCATTGAACAAATCATAACACAGTTTGTGAAAAAAATCCTCAGACCCGTGTTGAAAATTGAACAGACTGTAAAGTTTATTTTCAACATTTGTCTGATAGGCCTGCTTTCAGAATCACGGGCTTGGCAAAGCTGGCTTCTGAAGCGCAATGACTCACGGGAGGTCGGATCATGGTCCAGCTCAAAAAGATCGCGGAATTTATCCGAAAAAAATATCAGTCAACTGTTCACGGCAGTTATGACGGTGAAAAATACGTCCACAATGTTGAGATGATCTCGGAGATCACCGATTATGACAGCGACACGCTCTATCTCTGCGGGGAATCCAAAAAGTCGGGCTGGACACTTCCGCTGCCTGACACAGCGGACGACATCTGTCTGATCACGGATTCATCAACCGCCGGCGATATCCCCGCGCCCTTTCAGACCATTGTCTTCTCAAAGCTGCCGCCGACCGAAGAACTCTGTGGCGACATCCGTCAGATGATCAGGCGTGAGGCCGTCCTGGAACATCAGATCAACCTTTTATACGCGTCGCTCACCCGCGGCAGCGGCCTCAAGGATGTCATCGCGCTGGCCGAGACCTACATGAAAAGCCCGATCAGCGTGTGCGACACCAGCTACAATTTTATCCAGACCTCCCCGATGATGCAGCATTTTCCTTACGGCGTCAGCACCGGCAAGACCCATGGCTACTTGAGTGGCAACGAGATCGAGAGTCTAAAGCGCAACAATTTTGAATCCATGATCTACCAGCGGCACTCTGCGTTTTTCATCAATTCACCGGATCATCCCGATAATCAGTGGATTTTCTGCGCCATCCGCATCCAAAATGTCATGGTCGGCTATGTGGCCGCCGCCGTTGAGAAGGACCGCGTCATCACCGAATATGACCTGCGCCTGATCACCGCGCTGGCGGATATCTGTGCCGTTGAGATGCAAAAACATGACTTTTTTGTCACCCGAACCGGCCTCAAATATGAGACTTTTCTCATCGATCTGCTGGAGGGACAATTTCACGATGTCAATATGATCAGCACCCGCCTGCAGCTTCTCGACAGAAAATTCTGCAAATATTTCTGCATCATGGTACTCAAGTGCACGGAGCCGCATGACAGCGACCTTTTCAATAAACGGCAGATCTCCAATCTCCGCCACAATTATCCGAACAGTATGTCTGTGGTCTACAAAGATGCCATCGTCTTTTTCCTCAATCAGGATACGCCCATCTCACTCGACGCGCAGTTTACCGAGAAGCTCGAAGAATTTGCGCGCCTCAACCATATGCATGTCGGCATCAGCCAGCCGTTCTCGGACATTTTAAAGATACAGATCTTCTACCAGCAGGCGCTCAATACGCTGGAACTCGGCGAATCTCAGAATTCAGAAAGCTACCTCTATTTTGCGCCGGACCTGTTCCCGATGTATCTGTTCCGCAGCTGCGACGATACGGGCCTTGAGACGGGCATCCACTATCATATTCACCGGCTGCAGGATTATGACAGCGAATATCACACCGAGTTTCTGCAGACACTCAGGGCCTATCTCGAAAATGACCGAAATGCCACCAGAGCCGCCGAGGCTCTGCACATCCACCGAAGCACTTTCTTCTATCGCGTCAAAAAAATCGAGGAGCTGCTCAATATCTCATTTTCGGACAGCAGGCTGATGTTCTTGTATGAACTGTCCCTCAAGGCATGGGACTACCTGTGCCG
>CAYRDY010000125.1:0-4826 GCA_964423195.1 uncultured Catenibacillus sp.
ACTGGAGCGTGAAGTCGAACCGCGAGAGCGGCGATGGATACGCGGACATCCTCGTGAAGCCGGATGACGGGGACTTAGGCGTTGGGATCGTGATCGAGATCAAATACGGCGGTGACTTAGACAAGGCCTGCTGGGATGCCCTGAATCAGATTGAGAAGAGACGATACGCGGAAGAACTTCTGGATGACGGAATGGAAACGATTCTCAAGTACGGGATTGGATGTTACAAGAAAAGCTGCAGGGTCGTGCTTGGCAAGTGAGAAAATAAAGAGCGGGAATCATAGAGCTGCTGGTGAGCAATACTCCGGTTCCCGCCAGGTAGTGTAAATCCAGGTTCAATATCAAAAAGGCCAATGGTGAGAGCATTCTCAAGACGATTGACCAAGAGCTGACCTACGATGTGTTGGACAGCTCAATGAATACAGGGATCCACAAACGGATGCAGGGACCAAACTGCCTTGCAAATGAAAAGAGGCGTTGCTTGATATTTCAAGCAACGCCTTTGCATAGCGGAAAAGGGATTTGAACCCATGACACCACGGGTATGAACCGTGTGCTCTAGCCAACTGAGCTATTCCGCCATATATTTGATCTGTTTGATCAGATCAACGACCCAGATCGGACTTGAACCGATGACCTCCGCCGTGACAGGGCGGCGCTCTAACCGACTGAGCCACTGGGCCGAACACTGTATGTAATCATAGCGTAAATTGTGTGAATTGTCAAGATGATTTTTAAAGTTGTTTTGTCAAGGACACGTATCACGCGTGTTTCGTGTGTTTCACTGTCGAAATTTGACGAACGAAAACGGTTGATTTTTTTAAAAAACGCTGTTAGAATGAGATGATGTAAATTCCTTCCGCACGACATGGAAATGGAAATGCGAGAGGGGTAATTTTTGGAGGGAATTTTATGGCAGAGACAGCAAGCTATGATGCCGGAAGCATATCGGTTCTGGAAGGGCTGGAGGCCGTCCGCGTCAGGCCGGGGATGTATATTGGCAGCGTTTCGAGGAAGGGCCTGAACCATCTGATCTATGAGATCGTTGACAATGCGGTGGATGAGCATCTCGCGGGTTTTTGCCATCTGATCCGTGTGACACTGGAGAAGGACGGTTCCGCGACGATTAGCGATGACGGCCGTGGGATTCCGGTCGATATGCACAAAACGGGTGTCCCGGCGGAGCGCCTGGTATTTACCACACTGCACGCGGGCGGCAAGTTTGATGACTCCGTCTACAAGACCAGCGGCGGTCTGCACGGTGTCGGCTCCTCGGTCGTCAACGCGCTTTCCGAGCGGTTGACTGTCAGGATTTGCCGTGACGGCTGTATCTACGAGGACAGTTACGCGCGCGGCATTCCCACGCTGGCGCTTGAGGGAGGGTTGCTGCCGGTGGTCGGAAAGAGCCGCCGCACAGGCACGACTGTCAACTTTCTGCCGGACCCGCAGATTTTCGAGCGCACGGACTTCAAGGCGGAGGAGGTCAAAAGCCGCCTGCATGAGACGGCCTATCTGAATCCGGATTTGACGATCATTTTTGAGGATCTGCGCCTGAGTGAGCCGGAACATGTGGAATATCATGAGCCGGAGGGCATTGTCGGTTTTGTGCGTGAACTGAATAAAAATACAGAGGCGGTCTGCGAGCCGATCTATTTTAGGGGTGAGTCGGAGGGCATCACTGTGGAGGCCGCTTTTCAATATACCAATGAGTTTCATGAAAATGTCCTCGGATTCTGCAATAATATTTACAATGCCGAGGGCGGCACGCACATCACCGGATTTAAGACGACATTCACGGCGGTGATGAATAATTATGCCCGTGAGCTTGGCATTCTGAAGGAGAAAGATGCCAATTTTACAGGCGCGGATATCAGGAACGGGATGACGGCGGTGGTCTCGATCAAGCACCCGTCGCCGCGCTTTGAGGGACAGACCAAGACAAAACTCGATAATCAGGACGCGGCGAAGGTCACGGGCAAGGTCACCGGCGATGAGATACAATTATATTTTGACAAGAATCTTGAGACGCTAAAGCGCGTGCTCTCCTGTGCCGAAAAGGCCGCAAAGATCCGAAAGACCGAGGAGCGGGCGAAGACAAATCTGCTGACCAAACAGAAATTTTCCTTTGATTCCAACGGGAAGCTGGCCAACTGCGAGAGCCGTGACCCGTCAAAGTGTGAGATTTTCATCGTGGAGGGCGATTCGGCCGGCGGTTCCGCAAAGACGGCCAGGGACCGCAATTTTCAGGCGATATTGCCGATCCGCGGCAAAATTCTCAATGTTGAAAAGGCGAGTATTGACAAGGTGCTGGCGAACGCGGAGATCAAGACCATGATCAATGCCTTTGGCTGCGGTTTCTCCGAGGGCTACGGCAATGATTTTGATATCGCAAAGCTGCGCTATGACAAGATCATCATCATGGCGGATGCCGATGTGGATGGTGCGCATATATCGACGCTTCTGTTGACATTATTTTACAGATTCATGCCGGAGCTGATCTTCGAGGGCCATGTGTATCTTGCGATGCCGCCGCTCTACAAGGCCATACCGGCGCGTGGGAAGGAAGAATATCTCTACGACGACAAGGCGCTGGCCAGATACCGGCGCACGCACAAGGGCAGCTTTACCCTGCAGCGCTACAAAGGGCTCGGAGAGATGGACCCGCAGCAGCTCTGGGAGACGACGCTCGACCCTCAGACCAGAATCTTAAAGCGGGTGGAGATCGAGGACGCACGGATGGCATCCAATGTCACGGAAATGTTGATGGGAACGGATGTGACGCCACGGCGGGCGTTCATCCACGAACACGCGCTGGATGCGGAGCTGGATTTCTAGGATGAATCAGCCACGCGCGGCATTTTTACTATATTTTGGCAGATTTGGGCTATGGGAGGCCGGGTATGGATAGAGAAGAACAGATTATCAGCACCGAATATTCTGAGGTGATGCAGAAATCCTATATTGATTACGCGATGAGCGTCATCATCGCAAGGGCGCTGCCCGATGTGCGCGACGGCCTAAAGCCCGTGCAGCGGCGAACCCTCTATGACATGTATGAGTTGGGTGTCCGATATGACCGGCCTTACAGGAAATGTGCCCGCATCGTCGGCGACACGATGGGCAAATACCACCCGCACGGCGATTCATCGATCTATGAGGCGCTGGTGGTGATGGCGCAGGACTTTAAGAAGGGACTGCCGCTCGTGGACGGCCACGGCAATTTCGGCTCGATTGAGGGCGACGACGCGGCGGCCATGCGCTATACGGAGGCGCGCCTCCAAAAGGTGACGCAGGAGGCTTTTCTATCGGATCTCGATAAAGACGTGGTCGATTTTGTGCCCAATTTTGATGAAAATGAGAGAGAGCCGTCCGTGCTGCCAGCGAAGCTGCCGAATCTCCTCGTCAACGGCTCGGAGGGTATCGCCGTGGGCATGGCAACCAGCATCCCGCCGCACAATCTGGGCGAGGTCATTGACGCTGTCAAGGCCTATATGGCGGACAGTTCAATGACGGACGAGCAGCTACTTGACTATATCAAGGGGCCGGACTTTCCGACCGGCGGCATCGTCGTCAATAAGGATGAGCTAGGGGACATTTACGCGACAGGTCAGGGAAAGATAAAGATCAGGGGCAGGGTGGCATTTGAAAAGGGCAAGGGTTCCGCGAGGGACAGACTGGTGATCACGGAGATCCCTTACACGATGATCGGCGCCAATATCGGGAAATTTTTAAATGATGTCTATGCGCTGGTGGAGACCAGAAAAACCACGGATATCGTCGATATTTCCAACCAGTCCTCCAAGGAGGGCATCCGCATCGTTCTGGAATTGCGAAAGAATGCGGATGTGGAGCAGATCAAGAACCTTCTCTATAAAAAAACGCGGCTTGAGGATACATTCGGCGTCAATATGCTGGCCGTGGCGGACGGCCGTCCGGAGACATTGAGTTTAAAGTCGGTGATAGAGTATTACCTGGATTTCCAGTATGAAATCACGACGCGCAAATACCGCACCCTGCTCGGACGTGAGCAGGAAAAAAAGGAGATCCAGGAGGGTTTGATCAAGGCATGCGATGTGATCGACCTGATCATCGAAATCCTGCGCGGCAGCAAAAATATTAATCAGGCCAGGGCCTGCCTGATTGATGGGAACACGGAGGGCATCTCATTTAAGACAAAGACTTCCCAGCGCGCCGCCGCGAAGCTGCGCTTTTCGGAGAAACAGGCCTCAGCGATCCTGGAAATGCGCCTTTACCGGCTGATCGGCCTGGAGGTAGAGGCATTACAGAAAGAGTACAGGCAAACATTGAAGAATATCGCTGTTTATGAGGATATTCTGGAAAATCATGCCAGCATGACCAATGTCATTAAAAAAGAATTGGATGCGATCAAAAAGAACTACGCGCGCCCGCGCAGGACAAGTATCGAAAACGCTGCGCAGATCGTATTTGAGGAGAAAAAGATTGAGGATGTGCCGGTCGTCTTTTTGATGGATCGATTCGGCTACGCGCGAACGGTCGATCCGGCTGTCTATGAGCGCAATAGGGAGGCGGCGGACAGTGAGAATAAATATGTGATCACATGTATGAATACGGGAAAGATCTGTGTGTTTACCGACAGCGGGCGCATGCACGCCATCCGCGTTTCGGACGTGCCGTTCGGGCGCTTCCGCGATAAGGGCACGCCGGTTGATAATCTCTGTAACTATGACAGCAAGGTTGAGTCGATGGTCTATGTGGCCGATTTGGCGTCGCTGGCTGGGAAAAAATTGTTTTTTGGCACGAGACAGGGCTATGTCAAACTGGTGGACGGCAGCGAATTTGACACT
>CAYRDY010000126.1:0-2118 GCA_964423195.1 uncultured Catenibacillus sp.
TCAGCACCTCGCCGCCCTCGATGCTCCCCTGCTTTCCCGCAAAGAAGCGCACCGTATAAGTATAGGCTCCGGAGCCATCCTCAGTCGCAGACGCGGTCCCGCCAACATCCTCAGCCGCAGACGACGTCGAAGTCCCGTCCGTGTCTCCGGCGGCAGGCGAGGCGTTTGCGTCACCGCTCTCAGCGGCAAACGCAATCGCTGGCGCCGCGCACATCATCACGATCAATATCAAGGAAAGTGTCGCCGCGAAGTTTCTCATGTGTCTCATCCCTCACGACCCCCTTCCCCGTCATCCTCCAGCTCGTCGTCCGGCTGCACCCTGCGCCGGCTCCTGAGCGCGAATATCGCAAACAGCAGGATCAGCAGGCCACTCACACCCATGATGCAAAAGATCAGCGGCAGATTTGTCTCTTCGCCGGTCTTGACCGGATTGGAGGGATTGCCGCCGTCCCCGGTGTGCGGCCGGTCGTTCGGCGTCGGCGTCGACGGCACCGGCTCGTCATTCGGCTCGACCGCGAAGTTCATCTGCAGCTTCGCCAGTGTGTCCTGATAGCCGTTGCCCTGTGTCTCGCCGTCCAGCGTGACCTCCAGCCGCACCCGACCTGACTGACCCCTGTTCAGTGTATCCAAAAAGAAATATTCGGACAGCGCGTTGGTCGCCTCGTGCAGACCCTCACCGCCCGCAGTTCCCTCGCCGCCGACCGTGTCGCTGTCAAACAGCACCGTCTCCTCGCCGGAGGCCGCTGTGTAACTCAAGCGGTAGGCATAGGCACCGCCGGCCGCCGCCCGGCTCGTGTCCTCAAGTGACTGCAGCACCTCGTTGGTCATGTACCAGTCCGTCGCCGAGGCGTTGTCATTTCGCAAGTCGATAGACAAAATCGCGCTGTCGCCCGGCTGCAGGCCGTAGATGACATCATCCATGTCGCTGCTCTTAAAAGAGCTGTCCATCTTCCCGTCGGAGGTGAAGGCCACCTGCCAGTCCTCACCGCTGTAATACGTCTCCGCATAGGCGCCGCTCACCGGCGAGATAGCCAGCCACAGGGACAGAAACAGCGCCAGGCTGAGAGACAACAATGCTGTCGCGAACTTCCGCTTATTCATCTTCTTCCCTCCCGTCACTCAAGGCTCAAAATGCCGTCACTGACGCTGACCCTGCGCCCCCAGGCGCTCAGGATCGCGTCCGCGGCGTTGTGTTCCTGCACGGCGTCGACCTCCGCCTCAATGCAGAAGCGCACACCGTCGTAATCATAGGTCGTCGTAATAATCGTATAATTCCCGTCCTTCTCGATCGTCTGCGAGACCTTGTCCGCGACCGAGCTGTCGATCGTCAGCGTGTCCGAGAGCGGGCTGCTCACCGACTGTCCCTCGCTTGATCCATCCGCATACAAGAGCCGCGTATAATAGAGGACCGTGCGCTCTGTCGTGCTCGCCGCATCATCCACGACCCAGCCGTCATCCGTCAGGAGATTCAGCCGAATCAGATCCGGCGTCAGCTCCGTCATCTTCCTGGGATCCACCTGATTTCCCTCGGCATCCAGCCAGTATTTCCGGATGATCACGCGCACGTACTGGTTGATATTTCCGGAATTGCGCACCCTGATCTCCTCAGGATAGCTCCTGCCCGGCTGCACCGTCCCATCGCTCAAATCCGCGAACATCTCGCCCGTCGCCTCGTCCCAGCTGCCGTCGGCAGAACTGTTGTAATTGCGCCACGCGACATCCTTCCCGTTCTCCACCAGAGTCACGCCGATGTCGGACATCTGTACCTGAGAGGCGTAAGTCTCAGAGAAATAGGTGAGCGCCGCGCGCGCCCCGCCGATGGAACTGCCAAGCAGCAGCGCGATGGCCACGACAAAGGCCGCGATGGTCGTCACCGGGGATGTGAGAAAGCGTATGAAGCGACTCTGATTTTTGCTCTGTCCGTTGCCGGCACGTTTTCCCCTTGAGCCGTCGGTTTTCCTCAGATCGTCACTTTTCCTTGAACTGTCCTTCTTCCCTGTACCGTCACGCATCACGCCTCACCTCCCGACACCTCTCGGACGTCGACCTTGGCGTCCCAATCCGCCGGCAGAGGGTTGCCCGCCGCGTCATAGACCACCGGCGTGGCCTCGTAGATCA
>CAYRDY010000126.1:2218-3427 GCA_964423195.1 uncultured Catenibacillus sp.
GCCGGCAGAGGGTTGCCCGCCGCGTCATAGACCACCGGCGTGGCCTCGTAGATCACGACCACATTGAAGTCGTCGCCCGCCTTCGCGTCAGCCGGAATATTGTCTATGCGCACCAGCAGCGTGTCCGCGCTCTCTCCGCCGTAAACAATCTCACTGTAATAATAATAGCCATCCTCACCGGCCGACCATTTGCCGCTCGCGTCACTGTACGTCAGGGAAAAATCGCCGCCCGCGAATGCCTTCGCTCGCACCCAGACCGGCTCGGAATCCTCGGCGCTCGTGATGGTGACTTCCTTCGTCCAGTTCGAGAATTCCTCGTGAATCTCCGTCCGCTCGCCAAGCTCGATCGCCCTGCTGCCCTCGGCCTGCGCATAGGTCGTAAAATACGCCATCGCGCTGCCGATGCCGGAGCCTAGGCACAGGACAATGGCAACCGCCGCCAGCCAGACGCTCTTTTTGCGCAGCGTGGCCGCGAGGGCATTTAAAAACTTATCGCGTCTATTCATCTTCATCGCCCTCCTCACTCAGCGGTCTCTTCCCATTGTTCCCACTGCCATCCGTCTTCTCCGTATGTAAAATGATTGGTAATACCGTAGCCTGTTCTCTTTTTCCGGTTGTATGTATTCGTAAATCCGACCTCAGCCGTATCTTCCGCCGCGATCACCGTCCGCTGCGTCCCGTCGGTCGTCAGCTCATAGGAGGCGCCGGAGTAGACCTCCGTCACCGTGACCTCGGCGCCGACCGGAATGTCGTCGATCAGGATCCGCTCCTCGCCCGCGGCCGTGAATGTGGCCGAGACCACCTGATCATAGACCTTCTCGCCGTCCAGCACCGCCTCCACGTGGAAGACAAATGTCGCCGGCGCGCTCGTCTCATAGCTCAAAAGCGTCTTCACAATCTCAAGCTGCCCCATGCGCAGACTCTGCTCCGGCTTCATCTGCACCGTGAGGTCATAGAGCCATTCGCCCGGATTCGCCGTATTCACCGCGCCGCTATCGTCTGCCGCCTTGCCTGGCAGCGCCACCAGCTCCGGCGCAAAGGTGTAGACATGGCGCTCGGACTGAGCCACCGTGACAACCGTCTCATTTCCGGCATCATCCGCCACCATCCGCACATAATCCTCGACATCACTGCCCCTCGCGATCAGCAGGTAGAGGCCACTGCCAAGCGGCGTGCCGTCCGCCATTTTTGTGATCGAAGTCCCGGCAT
>CAYRDY010000126.1:3527-4788 GCA_964423195.1 uncultured Catenibacillus sp.
GCGCCCGCGAGCGCCCGCCAGCCCTCACTGTCCGTCTCCGGTGTGATCTTTAATGAACTGAAAGCATTTCGCACGGCGAAAGTATACGAGTCATATCCCTGCGATTTCACGGCGTCCGCGACCTTATAGACATCGATCACCACATGCGCGCCCGCCAGATCCTCGGCCAGATCCTCGCCGCCGGCATTCACCGTCAGCGCGCACGGGCGCTCAAGGTCAATCTCCTCCGCAGCCGCTCCGGACATTCGCCAACCAGCGCCCAGGCCGGCCGCCAGCGCACACACGCACAACAGCGCCGTCGCCCGATGTATCCACTTCTTTCTCATAGGCCTCTCCTCCTTTGAAATATCACGCGTATCATTTCTTCAATTCGTCCAGCAGATCATCGTCCGGAACCGCCGGCCGCCGCCTGCTGTAGTACAGAAGCATCACCGCCAACGTCACAAACAGGAGCGGTATGCCGATCACCGGAAACACCACATACGCCGGAATCTTCTTGGCCTCCGGCTCAATCTGCGGCATCTCCTCTATGTTCTCAATGCGCCTGCCGCGCACCAGCATTCGATGTGAATTCACGCCATACGGCGTACAGGTAATCAGCGTCAAATAATCCTCGCCCTTGTGAATGGCAAGCTCCGAAGTCTCCTCCGGCAGCACGATGCGGATCTGGTCAACCATGTAGGTCACTGTCCGGTCGAGCACCGTCACCGTGAAAATGTCGCCCTCCACCATCTTGTCAAGATCGGTGAACAGCCGCGCCGATGGCAGCCCCCTGTGCCCGGAGATGGACGCGTGGCTGCTCTCGCCGCCCACCGGCAGCGACGTCCCCTCCAGATGGCCGACCGCCACCTGCAGCACCGCCTCATCCGTCCCGTGATAGATCGGAAGATTGACGTCAATCTGTGGTATCTGAATGTATCCCATGACGCCGGTATCGCTGAAATCCAACAGCTTTTGGTATTCCGCCTTCTCCTCCGGCGACAGATCAAAATGAATGCCCTGCCCGGCGAGCTTTTGATTGTACGCGTCCGCGGCCTCAAGCATTTCCTCCTTGATCTCCGCCGACATATCCTCGACATCCTCAACATAGGACGCCACAGCCCTGGACTGGTGCATCGAATTCCACCAGTCGCTGACACTCGGATACAGCAGTAGGCAAAGCCCCGCGAGCAGAATCGCCGTTAACAAAATCGTTGTCCAATGTTTTTTTAGAAACTTTTTCATATCAGGGCGCTCCCTACTGATGTATCATCTGTTGTAT
>CAYRDY010000127.1:0-4717 GCA_964423195.1 uncultured Catenibacillus sp.
GCCGAACCGCATGACGGTGGACAGGGACGAGCACGGGCGGCTTTACTACGCATACCTTAAGCAGTCGGACGACGGCTCGGACATGAAGGACGGCACGGTGATCCTCACCCCCTACGACGTCCTGCATATCCCAGGCCTCGGCTGTGGCTTCAGGCGGGAAAGTAACAATGGTCTTGTAGGGTCTAACAACAAATCAGCAGCAGGACTGGTGGCTCGTGACTTTTGCAAACAATGACATCCGCTTCACCATGAAAGATGGGACGGAAATCTGGCTACAAATCTACACATAGAATAAACTCCCGGCTGTCGGATTGAATACCTATGGCTGGGAGTTTTATATCTCGTTGGGATGGAATTTCAACAACAAATCTGTGTCCTCTTTTGCTTCGTCCAGAAGCCCCAGTCGAGAATCACATTGCTTCCGCTTTCAATAATTTCTACGGACTTGTTAAACAGGTATTTCTGAATTTTCTCGGCATATTCGTCGTGTCTGTCCCCCGCATATAACCCGAACAGTTCCAGCATGATTTCATCTACGGAAAGCAAAACCGCCTTGGATGCTTCCCGCAAGGCTGCGGCATAAGTGGTTTTCCCGCTACATATTTTCCCACATATCAAAATAGCTTTTGGCATTTTCTATTCTCCCGTTTCAAAAAATTCAATTTTTAACTAAGCATGCGAATATGATAAAACTGGAAGTTATAAAACGCGCTGTGCCACAACGACAGTGTAGTGATCCGTACTGTATGTGATTCCAGTCTCTGTGAATCCGTTTTTATGCCAAAAATGCTCTGCCTGTGGATTACCCTGGACCCAGCCAAGTCGAATTTGTGAAAATCTAATGTCACCCAGATAGCGACACAGATCATCAATGATAGCGCTTCCCACTCCGGCGTTTTGGACGGATGCTTCCGTCATAAAAAATCCAATAAAAGCGGTCTTATCATCAGGGTATGCCACAATGAAATCCATCACAGCGATCAATCGTTCCGCTTTGTAGTAACCTACATAGTATTTATCCGACGCCTCCTTATGCGGAGGCAAAGCCCGCATATCATCGGCAATACTCTGTCTTGTCACAAAGGGAGGACAGTATTGATAATATAAGCTGTTTTTACTGCATAAGGCGAAAATCTCTTCGATGTCTGCCTTGCCCAGGAGACGTACATGATAATGGTCAGAGAATTTCGACACATCCATTTTCATAGTCAAAATGCCGATCTGCATCCTTTCTGAAAAACTTCCTCTCTGCGATAGTAGAGTTCGTATATCCCCACCGCTTTTCAATCATCAAAAAAATTGTATCACGATATCATGCAAAAATCCATCCTTTTCTGTGTTTTACTATAAATGATGTAATGGAGTTAGTAAAGGCAAGCTCCGGTGATCTCAAAAAATTCAGGGCTATATTTGGACATGACACGACATATAAGGCAGTTGCCTGAAGGTGGAAGCCCTGTTATAATGGATGGGAAAGATGGTGGTGCCCCGCTTGCGGGCATGAGAGTTTATGGTGGTGTCCCGCTTGCGGGGCATGGAAGTTTATTTTGATGTCGCACGAAAATGCGCCAGGAAAGAGGTAGACATGAGTGATTTTATTTTGAATGTGATTCACCGTCCGGAGATGGTGCCGGAGTATTCGGCGACTGTCACCGGACACGGGAAGGAAGAGGACATCGGAGACAAAAATCTATTGACAGAGTCGCTGGATATTTTCAGGACGCAGCAGCGCATAGCCCATGAGAACGGCCTCAAGGTCACGATCCAGATGACCTACGCGTCGCTGTTCAATGCGGAGGCGATCCAGATCGCGAGGGACGACCACGAAACATACGGGGACGAGATCGCGCTCTCGCTGCTCGGTCTGCCGTGCGAACAGTTCCGCGAGAAGTACCAGACAAAGGATTTTTGCATCTGGATGTTTTCCATGGAGGACAAGATGCGGATCGTCGATGATGTCTTCGGCAAGTTCTATGATATTTTCGGATTTTATCCGGAGTCGACCGGCTCCTATTATATGGATGCCGACCTCATCAATTATATTAAGGCAAAATACCCGTCCGTCAAATGCGCGATCGCGACCTGCTGGGAGGAGGGTCCGAAGGCCTATCACACCTGCAATAATTCGTGGTACACGCTCTTTGACGGCGGCCCGTGGGCGCCGTGGATTCCTTCTAAGCAGAATACCCACGCGCCGGCGGCCAATGCGGAGGAGGACAGCGGCATTGTGGCGATCCCGCATCTCTCCCGCGATCTGCTGGCCTGCTATGACGGCAACGGATCCAATTTCGGCACCCATCCGCAGAATGTTCTGCGCGGCATGATCTATGACCCGGAGACATGGGAATATCCGTATCTGTACAATCTGATCGACCAGTACCGCGCCCAGGAGAAATACAACAACGGCTATGCCTACAACATGATGTTCGTCGGCCCCGGCTGGATGAACAAGATGGGCCGCTGGGAGGCGCCGTATGAGCTGCTGCTCAAGTCCTATTCGGACGGCTGCAGATATTACGGGCAGCTCAAAAAAGAGGGCAAGCTGATTGATATGACCATGTCCGAGTTCGCCGATTATTATCGTGCGAAAAAGACCTATACCGAGCCGGAGTGCGCATTGTGGCGCGATATCCTCTATGGCTCCGAGAAACAGCTCTTCTGGTATACAGACCCCTATATGCGCGCTGGCGTCAATATGGATCAGGGAGGGGCGATTTTCGATCTTCGCCCATACGCGGCCAAGCTGCGCTGGGAGGTCGGCATCGGCACCAGGCATGTGCAGGATGCGTCCTATCCGTTTTTGATTCAGGAGAAATACCGCGCGGGTTATTTCACGCACTACGCCGGTGAGGGCACTATCCGGAGCGCCAAGTTGAGATACCACGGCGAGGAGGTCGACCTGTGCCTGTGCCGGACGAAGGCACATTTTTCGCGGGAGGACAAAACGAGGATCCTTACACTGGATCCGGTGACGATCGAGTTTTCGGATCTGGCGGTGACTCTGCAGACGAGGGAATATTTTGAGGAGGGCAGCGGATCGATCAAGATCGAGCGCACAATCCTTGATATGAGCCGAGCGGACGCAAAAGTGGAGCTGGACGAATACATGGTGGCCTGCTACGGGACGACGGAATATCCGGAGGATATGAGCGGCATCGTGCTGACCTGCCATGCCGCGCCCGGCGACCGGACGATTGTCTATGCTTATAAGTGCAGGGAGGCGGCGATCGAGGGCGCGTCCGCGGTCTCGGCGGTGATTCCTGCCATTGAGACGAGGGTCTCCATGACTCAGAGCGGCGGCGCCTGCGGCTATGTCCGCGAGGGCTACGCGTTCTCCCCGATGTTTACCCTGGGTTACAAAAAAGAGGTTTCTGATAAGGAGGTATTTGCGACATGGCTCAATCTGGAAAAGGCAGACTGAATTACAGATGTCCGTCCTGCTTTATGCGCGATCTGGATATTGATATGTTTTATGACAAAGAAAAAGATGAGTACTATTGCCTGCGGTGCCAGTTCACGGGAAGTGAGGCGGAGGTCCTGGCATGGAATGAGCGGGTGCGCACGCGCTACAAGGCCATGCATACGCGCTTTACAAAATTTGATTTTGACGAGCCGGAGACAGAATCCTGAATCCGCAAATCTGTCTGAACCGTTGTGCTGCCTGGGGGCAATGCCAGATCATGGCATTGCCCCCTTGCTTTTTTCTTGTATATTTGTTATAATACGTTATATGATGTATTATAACAAAATGACGAAACAGTCGTCATATCCAAGAAATGAGGCGAAAGGTGGAATGCAAAATGGTGAAGACAAATGTTCAAAAAAGGGGATGTTCAGTTTCTGCTGTCAGGGTGGGCGCGTGGACAGGGCCGGTCTGCGCCATGGCTTCGGCTGCCATTTACGGATTAAATCCGCTGATCGCCAAAAATGCGTATGCGGGTGGCAGCAATGAGACGTCGCTGACATGTTTCGCGTCACTTCTGATTGTTCCAATCCTGGCAGTGGTGATGCTATTTTTGCGGCTGCCCCTGTTTCCGGCGCGCCGCCTGGTCAAGGCAACGCTGATCGCGGGTGCGCTCAACGCGCTGACCACGCTGTTGCTCTTTGGGTCTTACAATTATACGGACACGGGCATCGCAACAGCGGTCCATTTTACCTACCCGGCGCTCACAGCCCTGGGCGCGGTCCTGTTTTATAGACAAAAACTGACCGTCCGGAAGTTGGCGGCTATCCTCGTGAGTCTCACAGGGATTGTGCTGGCGGCAGATTTTTCGGGCTCAGCCAATGTGACGGGCATCTTGATGGCGTTTATATCGGGCATGGCCTATGCCGGTTTTATTTTGCTGATGGATCACAGCGGGCTGAAGAGGGAAAATTATTTTGCCGTATGCCTGCACATGTCGGTCATCAAGGGTGTCATTTGTCTCATATTCGGGCTGCTCTTCGGCAAACTGGCGCTTCACGTCACCGCGACGGCATGGGGATTTACCGCGGTTCTGGGAATTACCTCCGGTGTGATCGCGTCGATCCTGTTTCAGCTGGGCGTGCGTTTTAGCGGCGGCTGCAGCGCGGCGCTCTTCTCCATGCTGGAGCCGGTGACCAGCCTGGCGGTCGGTTTTATGTTTATGGGCGAGACGATGACCGTCATGAAAATTTTGGGCTGTCTTATGATCCTTGCCGGAATTTTTTTGGCGACCGAGAGACAGGAAGCGTGAAT
>CAYRDY010000128.1:0-4692 GCA_964423195.1 uncultured Catenibacillus sp.
GCGCGGGAACCGACGAAGAACCCGCGAACTGCGCATCGGAATGCATGCGGCCCATCGTATCCGTCATCCCATAAGAAGCCGGCCCCGCCGCCATATTGTCCGGATGGAGGGTGCGGCCTGTGCCGCCGCCGGACGCCACGGAGAAGTATTTCTTGCCCTGTTCGATGCATTCTTTCTTGTATGTTCCTGCGACCGGATGCTGGAACCTGGTCGGATTGGTGGAGTTGCCGGTGATGGAAACGCCGACATTTTCCAGGTGCATGATGGCCACGCCCTCCTGGACATCATCAGCGCCGTAGCATCTCACGGATGCGCGCAGACCTTTGGAATATGGTTTTTCATAGACAACACGAACTTTATTTTCCTTATAGTCAAATTCGGTCTCGACGAAAGTAAAGCCGTTGATGCGGGAGATGATCTGAGCGGCGTCTTTGCCGAGTCCGTTCAGAATGACGCGCAGCGGTTTCTGGCGGACCTTATTTGCCTTCTCCGCGATACCGATCGCGCCCTCGGCGGCCGCAAAGGATTCATGGCCTGCAAGGAAGCAGAAGCATTCGGTCTCCTCCTCGAGGAGCATCTGACCTAAGTTGCCGTGTCCGAGGCCCACCTTGCGGTGATCCGCGACGGAACCTGGAATGCAGAAAGCCTGAAGCCCCTCGCCGATCGCGGCGGCGGCGTCCGAGGCCTTGCGGCAGCCCTTTTTGATCGCGATGGCCGCGCCCACAGTGTAAGCCCAGCACGCATTTTCAAAGCAGATCGGCTGGATCTGTTTGACCTGGCCGTAGACGTCAAGCCCGGCGTCCTTTGTGATCTTTTCGGCTTCCTCAAGTGAGCCGATGCCGTAACTATTTAAAACAGCATTGATCTGATTGATTCGTCTTTCATATGATTCAAATAAAGCCATTGTCTTTACTCCTTTCTTGGATCGATAATCTTCACCGCGTCAGCGACACGGCCGTACTGGCCCTTTGCCTTTTCCCATGCAGTGTTTGGATCGTCGCCGTTTTTGATAAAGTCCGTCATTTTGCCGAGGCTCACAAACTGATAGCCGATCACTTCATCATTCTCGTCGAGAGCAAGACCTGTCACATAGCCCTCCGCCATCTCCAGATAGCGGACGCCCTTTTCCTTGGTGCCGTACATGGTGCCCACCTGTGAGCGCAGACCCTTGCCGAGATCCTCTAAACCGGCGCCGATGGCGAGGCCGTCATCCGAGAAGGCACTCTGAGTCCTGCCGTAGACAATCTGCAGGAACAATTCACGCATGGCCGTGTTGATCGCATCACATACGAGATCCGTGTTCAGCGCTTCGAGGATGGTCTTCCCCTGCAGGATCTCAGCGGCCATGGCAGCCGAGTGTGTCATGCCTGAACAGCCGATGGTCTCGATCAGCGCCTCCTCGATGATACCTTCCTTGACATTGAGCGTCAGCTTGCAGGCGCCCTGCTGCGGCGCGCACCAGCCGATGCCGTGTGTGAAACCGGAAATATCCTCAATTTTTTTGGAGTGAACCCATTTTCCCTCTTCGGGAATCGCTGCCGGTTCGTGCTTTGCGCCCTTGGCCACCGGGCACATCAACTGTACTTCGTGTGAATAAATCATTTTGTGACTCCTTTCAACGTATTAAAATTTTAATGATAATGACAGCAAACCCACACGCGCCGCCCGCGCAGCGCATCATCAGAAATGGAAGCCGATTGCTCCAATCATCATTTTTTTTATTTTCTCACGTTTTTATCTTTTCGTCTAGCTTTTTTTGCGAAAAATGAGAGAAAAAATTGCTGATACATTTTCATCAGTTTTGCCAAGCATTGACTCTCGGTCGTGTCCTTAAAGCTGCGACATGATCTGCTTTAGATGATTTTTAATCTATGGATCGCTCGTAAAACAGGAGCTTATGTTTCATTTTCAAAGGTCAAATACTCAAGCAGGCATTTGAAAGCAGGGTTGTTGTTCTTCTCTGACCAAACGAGGTCAAACGGTGACGGCGGTGCCTCCGGGATAGAGATGCACCGGACATTCGGGCTGTTGCAGCATTTACTGTAAGAATCCAGGATGGCGATGCCCCTGCCCATTTCAAGAAGCATCATAAAATTTTTTTCATCGGAGGCTGTGATGAATTCCGGCTCAAATCCTGCTTCTTTGGTTGCAGCGCGGATCATTCGATCCTGGAAAGAATTGTTCTCAGGGCGTATAGTGAGAAATGGTTTGTCCGCAAAATCTTTTAATGTATAGGCTTTCAATGTGTCATCAAGGAAATGGTTTGGCACAACAAGATAAGATTTCAGATGGTAAAGCGTGCGGTGGCGGATCTTTTCGCGCCCGACAAGATCATAGCCGATGGTAATGGCACAGTCCAACTGCCCGCCTAAAACTTTATCAATTAAATTATTGAAAGAATCCGAGGTCACATACAAATCGACATTTTTATATCTCTGTGAAAAGTCATTTAAAATTTCCTGCAGATACTCGTCAATGATTTGATTTTCATAGATGCCGAGCCGGATGGTTCCGGTCATGCCCAACTCTATATTTTTGGCGCGTTCAATGATACGCGACATGTCTTTTTCAATCTGGAGGAATCCTTCGTAAATGACTTCACCGGCTTTTGTCAGTCGTGTCCTTTTTGTTTTATCCCTGGTAAAGAGCAACACATTTAATTCATTTTCCAAAGAAGTAATGCGTTTGCTCAGCGCTGGCTGTGTCAGGTACATGGCCTCGGCAGCGGCTGTAAAGCTGCCGGTTTCGACAACTTTAAAAAAACACTGAATCTGTTCGCTTGTCATTTTGGTCACCCTCTGAGATGATTATAAACCAGATCAGGGGGAATGTATACAAAAAATTGTTTCAGCGGCAGCAGTTGAGGAATACGCGCATATTTTCCTCTTTGGCATTCAGAGGGACCTCGCAGCCATTGCCGACGATAAGGCCGCCGTCCATGGCCAGGTCGATCAGCATGTCGCAGTATTTTTGGGTGGCCTTCTCATCCTCAAAGGCAAGGATAGTCGCCGGGAGATTGCCGCGGATGCATTGATAGCCGTTCAGAATTTCTTTGGCTTTGACGATGTCGGTCATTTCATCGAGCTCGATGATGCAGCTGCTTTTTGGCACCTGGCGGAAATACGGAAGCATCGGCAGCCAGTTGCCATCCGCGTGGATGACGGCTGTCACGCCCTTGGCATAGAAAGCCTCGATCATTTTCTTCAGGTTCGGCCAGCAGAATTCTTCAAACATATCCGGTGAGATAAAGGTCGCCGATGAGCGCATGGCAAAGACCGCGATTTTTGAACCCGGCTGCGCAAACTGCAGGGCAGTGTCAATGATGGCCGGTGTGGCCGCGTCGCAGGCCGCCTTGACCAGTTCCGGCTCGTCAAAGACGTCATAAAAGAACTCCTGCATGCCGCGTGACATGGAAAACATATCAAAGGCCGGCGCGGTACCGCCCTGGAAGAAAGTCGGGACGCCTCTTTGTGCCCAGAAACCTGTATTTTTGCCCATGTCCATCCCAGCCTGCATGAAGCGTCCGCCGATGACCTCAAACATATGCTCGTCGGCCGGTACCGGCGGTGTCTGGATTGAGGCCACAAACGGCATTTGCCAGGCGGCAAAGCCCTGATCAATGATGGTATGGTAATCGTCCTGGGACATATTTTCACCCTCAATGAACTGGAAAAGTTCGTTGTCGCCGAGTTCGCGGCCAGGAATTTTCACACGCATCTGCTCAATGAAGCAGACGTCGGCAGGCCCCATCGGAAAGACAACATCCGGATCCGCCCCAAGAACCTCATAAGTTTTAACCATGGCCTGGAGCCAGGTATCGTTGCCGGAAAAAAGATCCTTTTGCGTCAAACCTGCCGGGATGGCGGCATATGTGCAGATATGCGCATAGACTGGGATGTCCCGTTTGCAGGTGACCGGTCCTAAAAGAATCGCGTTCTCAAATTTTTCAAATTTGTTCATGATAAACCTCCTCAAATTTCGCCTGGCTATTTGCCCATGATGGCGGTACATAAAGTTTACAGACCCATGCCGTAACCGTTCAGGAAGGCCTGCCCGAAGTATCTGTCAGATCAAGTATACTTCAATGATTTGAGCGGGTAAATGTGATTTTGGTTATGAGGTCATTCTTTTCCCGCGTCGGGCAGGGCGGGAAAAGAGACGTCCGTCGCCACGGCGGCCTCGTGTATAATGCGCCAAGCCTGTGCGCGTGAGATGGTTAATACCGTTAAAATCATAACTATTAAAATCGATCAGGACGGCAGGAGATACAACACCATCGCAGTTTACGATTTTGGCATGGCAACGCGTTGCAAAACCGGCGAACCTCAGCACAAACTGCTGCAGCCACAAAGTTGACATTGGCGAACCAGCTTCCAAGAACTCGATAAGCTAAACGCCTTCTCCAGATTGATCGGATTTTTGGTGTTTCCTGGGCACTTTTTTTCCACATATCTGCGAAAAAACATTGAAATGAATAATCAGAATCGGTTATAATAGTAGTCGCATTGTTGAAGAGCAACAGACTGAGGGATTTTATATCCGGCTTGAACAGATTTGATGAATATAGAGAAGATAACCGCCGTGAGGCCAAAAAGCGTCCGGACGGCTCATGGTATACAACCGGATTAAAAGACCCCAGCGAAACAGCAGAAACCGTTCTGAGGCGTGAGCAACAATAGTCCAAGGAATGCC
>CAYRDY010000129.1:0-4679 GCA_964423195.1 uncultured Catenibacillus sp.
CTGCCGGCGTAGCGGCTGTTTGTCGTGAGGTCGAGCATTTCACGATAGGTGTCCATCGTACTCGGATCAGCCTCGCGCTTTGTCACGCCTGTTGTCGGTCCGCTTGTACGGTCCTCCGCGGCGCTCACAGGCATGGCAATGCCCAGGCCAAGCCCGCCGAACATAGTTGCGACCATGCAGAGGCACAAAAGTGCCGCTGTCAGTCGGTATGAAAAACGGTATGTTCTCCTGTATTTTCTCCTTTTGCGTTTCATTCGATATTTCCTCCTGTTTCCCCCGTATTACCCCTCGATTTCCCAGCCGATGGTCAGCTGCTCATCCTCAAGCATCCGCTCGTAGGTCTGCTCGATGAGCAGGTTGACGCTGATCCGTATCCTGTCACAGGTATTCATGTACATCCGCCACAGGCCCCTCGGATTGGCCTTCTCAGGGTCCACGTGCGCGTCACGGCCCACGACGTTGACACAGCGGTGGACACTCGTCCGCGACATCGGCGTTCCGTCCGCCATCAGAAAGACCGGGCCCTCCTCGATGCCCTCAGACCGGATGTAGCCGAGCAATTCCTGCTGCAGCACCCGCGGGATATGGAGCACGCGCGTGCGCGTCCCGTTGTGTCGATCCAGTTTCACTACGCCCTGTTTCACGGCGTCCACCGTGAGCTGCGAGAGTTCCTGACTGCGCAGGCCGACGCCGCCCAGCGTCTTGATCAGCATATAGGACTTCTCCCTGTTCGTCCGCTTCGCCGTCGAGAGCATCCGCAGATACTCCGCGCGCGTCAGTTCCGGCTGTGCCTCGCCGCTCTCCCGATAGAAATTCTCCATCTGCCATTCGCGCCGCCCCAAGTACGCCAAGAGGCTGTTGAGGACAGACAGTCTCGCGTTGATTGTCCGCGCGGAGAACCCCTGAGATTCCATCCACTCCTGCCACTGGTGACCGGTATCCGCCGTGATCAACTTGTCCTCCGGCAAATAATCGTAAAGTCCCTGCAGGACATAATTGTATGTCGACAGCGAATTGCTGCCGCGTCCCTTCTCGGTAAGGCTGCCAAGGAAATTCTCGATGCATTCTTTCGTGAGCTGTATTTGGTCCTGACTGCTTAAATCCGGCATCTTCCGCACCCTTACCTTTCATTTATCCGTCTATTTTTTTGTGTTTATATTGTCCGCAAATGCTGCCTGTTCATATGTGTTCACATAGAGAAATGTTTCCGATTTTACCTCATAATAGATATTATGAGGTATTTTTGTCGCCTAAAGGCCGCGAAAAGCTGTCAGAAATAGAAAAAAACAGATGATTTTGGCAGAAAGTCGATCTCAGAAAAATTTAAGATGATTTCTCAGACATAAAGGTTGTGAAAAATTTGTTAGAATGATATCAAAATGACGATCATTTTTGAAAAATTAGAATGAAATTGAAAATTTAATGTATTAATATAAACATTTTGTAAAAATTGAATATTGCAACATATTTATCGGTATAGTATAATTAAAAAAAATATTGTTTTTATTAACCTCATAATATCTATTATGAGGTATTTTTCGTTATTCCATGTGAAACAAAATAAAAAATCTATCCTTCGAGCGCGATGACCGCGCTTGATGAAATCGTAATCCTCATGCCGCCACGCGATCACGGAGATCACGGAAATATAAAATCTGCTCTTTCACCGTGTCCACAGAGACAAGGCAGCCAGATTTGTCCAGCTTGGTGATGGTGCAAATGCCGTCCGCGTCGCGGGACAGCGCTTCCACGATCCCCGCACATCCAATGTAACCGTTGGCTGACAAAATTTCCCCATGAATATCGGACAGCGGTCGGCCGGTTTCCATCGTCCGCTCCGCCAGACATTCAAAAATGATATAGTCCAGATCGCCATATCTCATCAGATCAATCGCGGGCTCTATCCTGTCGCCCGCATAGCCGGCGCCTGAGCCGATTCTCACTGTCCTCATATCGCCGCCACCCCTCTCACTCACATGCACTTTCCCCGCCATGCGCCAAAAACATCACCCGCGCCTGCCCTCGATGCAGCGCACCGGAACATTGACCACAGACGGATATTCCTTGCCGCAAAAGATGGTCTGCCTGGCCGGTTTACATTTCTCCTGCAGTGACCAGACGCCCGCCTCGTTTGAGTGGATATTGTACTGCGGAAAATCCGAGGACGAGATGTCCACGCGAATCCTCGAATGTCTCTTTGCCGTCCACGCGATATCCCACGTGTCGATATTGACCTTGACCACCGTGCCCGGCGCATAGGTCTGCCGCGCGTCCGAATGCCCGCGGTAGGCCAGGGTCGTAATGCCGGAGCGAATATTGTAGGCCTCGCCGTTCTCAAAGACTTCCATGACTTTGATGGAAAAGGCCGTGTCCTCGGCGTCGGAACTGACATACAGATCAGCGTTGATCCTGCCAATGATCGTCAAGTCCTCGTCCAGGGGCGCCGAAATAAAACTGACGACATCCGGCCGGTCATTCGGCTGCGGCTGGCGCAGGCTCCCGACAGCCCCGATCGTCTTGAAGCACGACTCGGCGCCATGGGACGGCACCGGATTCGTCGGGTCGTAGACATAAGTGCAGAATGTCGTCTCGCCACCCTCATCCTCCAGCGTCCTCTCGCGGGCATTCAGATAAAATTTTCGAATCTCATCCGGCCGCGGCCATTTCTTTTCATTCAGCCAGCGGTCCTCGCCGATCAGATAAAGGCTGACGCCCGCATCCGGTGCCTGTTCCTCGACCAATAATGTTCGGAAAAACCGGTAAATGTTTGTGATCTGGCCACATTCAGCATTGTGGCACGCATGACCGTGAAGGGCACAGGCCTGACCGTGATTCCACGGGCCGATGCGGAGCAGACATTTTTCAAGTCCCTCACCGCGCATGGAGCGATAGCCGCAAAGCGCGCTGCCCAGATGATGGTCATACCACCCCTCCTCAATCACGACCGGAACTTTCACTTTTGATGGAATCTCCCGCAGCGTGCGCCAGAAGCCAGTCTGCCAGTAATCATCCGTGTAGTCCGTGTTGGTGATCATTTCTCTGTACCATGGCAGATCGACGCCCCACAGGCGTCGGTCAACTTCCGCCTGCGGCATAAACCGGCACGATTCGATAAAATCGGCGTCGACAGGCGCGCCCGCATTCTGCATCGACCACGCCGTGAGAATGTCCTGTCGGAATAGCCCGTCATTGTATGCGGAGACAAATCGGTCCGTCCCGTAAACCGAGAGATACATTCCCTTCAACTTCTCCGGCGCCTGATCCGCCCACGCCCAGCCTGTGAGCGCCAGATAGGAACTCCCGTAATAACCGATGTTCTTGACCCACGGCTGCGCGTCCAGCCAGCGAATGGCGTCGATTCCGTCCGACCGCTCGTGGACATTCGGCTCCCAGATGCCCTCCGAGCCGCCGGTCCCCCGGCAATACTGATAGACGCAGGCAAATCCTCTGCGGGCAAACGCCCGGCACTTGTATGAATCCATCTCAAAATCGTTCGGATAGCAGCTGCGCGTAAACAATACCGGCACCTGATCCGGACCCGGCACTCTGAAAATGTACGTTTTCAGCCGCACACCGTCGGACATCGGCACCATACACGTCTCCATGAGCACCTCAGACGCATCACATTCAGCCGGAATCCGCTCAAACTCTGACTCTATGCTCCGCTTTCTCTCCTCGATGAACTTTTTAAAATCAAACGCTTCGGACATTTCCATCTCCATTCCGCCGCCCCTCGTGGGCGGCACAAAGTGAACTTATTTACCCCTAAACTGCCCGTCTCCGCGGCCGAAAAATATTTATCCAATGGAGGCGCTCGCGCCACGGGCGATGATGACGGCAAGCACCGACATATAGCCGGCAGCCAGAATGAGCGGAATCATTCCGTCCACATAGCCCTTCCTCTCGTCCAGACCATAGTACAAAATATAGCAGACCATACTCAGCGCCGCCACGACGATCGCCGCCGCAAACAGGCCAATCGCCCCATTTCGAGTGACAAGCCCCATGCCATAGAGCGCATTACTCTCCAGAAAAACCAAGACTGTCCAGCCGACGATCAGAAAGAGCTCTGTCGTCACCTGCCGGTGAAAGGCGAGTCTGGTCACAACGAGCAGCACAACATAGGAAATGACGCCGAGCACCACGAGTATCCGGATAGAGAAAAATGAGCTGCCTCCAAGCGCAAGTGCTCCGACACCCCCGAAGATGATCAAACTCATGGCGGCGACGCCTAAAATAAATGCGGGAATCAGCAGCCACCCGGATCTCATCCCCTTGATGGCACCTGTGGGCTTAAACGCCAAAACCCACCAGAGCAGATAAAATACGCAGCAGCCCACCAGCAGAATGTCTCCCCAGAACATTTGCCGCGCTGGATGACCAGTCACAGAAAACATATGTGTCACCTCCTAAAAAATCAGCTTATCTTTTTTATCCACATTATAAAATGAGCCGGATGAAAAGTCAACAACAGTGACCTTTCAATTCGACCTCAAAGCCTATATTTCGACAAAATTCGACATAAATCGGGTTCCTGTGTCGAATTTTGTCGAACGATTTTTGTTGCATTCTATTCCTAAAGTATGCTAAACTATATACGGTCAGAGGCAATCTTTTCATGTACCAAGTGCGCGCAAACTTTTCATGCGCCGTATGTGCGGCGCCCGGTGGAATATCTG
>CAYRDY010000130.1:0-4611 GCA_964423195.1 uncultured Catenibacillus sp.
GCGAAAGAAAGAGAAAAGGGATGCGAGAATCGTATTGACGCTGGACGCCGCGTAGTCGCGTCGAATCAGATTTTTCTTGAATGCGCATGTCAATTCCGCGCAGGCCTCCCGTCCGTCAAGGAAAGCGGCGTAGGCGCGCAAATCCGTGAGATACCGCTCAATGGTGTGGACGCTCCGCTCCCAGAGCTTGAGCATCCCATCAAACATGACGATGCGTTCCGGTGTGATGACTCTGCTTTCCATGATGACTCTGTTTTCCATGATGACCCTGCTTTCCATAAGTAAACCTCCGTAAGTGAATTTTCTCACATTATTCATTTGATAATGACGAATAAATGAATCGTTGCCTCTCTGCTTTTCAGCAAAATATGCGTATCGCAATCACCTGTTACAGTGAGACATATTTAAAGAAAAAATATCAAAAAAATTCGGGTTAGGCAAGGGAAATCTAAATTCAAAAAACTTTTCTACTTTTCATTTATTCAAATGAATGCTTGTACAAAAGAAGAAATTCGGTTATACTACAGAGGCGGGAAAATCAATTGGCAGAAAAAGACTACACGAAAATAATTCAGGAGGTCATCATGGAACCGAAAAAAACAAAAGATACAAATGAGATTACAAGGGAGTATCTGGATTCAATCCTGATCGAGGAACGGCTCATCGATGCTGAAATTCCAAAACTTGACATGGAGCTCTGGGGGACAACTTTTTCCACACCGATTATGATGCCGGCGTTTTCGCATTTGAAACATATTATCAGTGAGCAGGAAAACGCGATGGTCGCTTACGCGCGCGCCGCCAAAAATTTGAACATGTTGAATTTTGTGGGAATGACTGAAAACGATGATTTAAAGGAGATACTGGAGGTCGGCGCTAAAACAGTCCGGATTATCAAACCTTATGCGGATAAGGAAAAGATATTTGATCAGATTGCGTACGCCGAGGCCAATGGCGCGTTCGCTGTAGGTATGGATATTGATCACATTTTTGGTTCAGACGGACGATATGACAATGTAATGGGCGAGATGATGACAAGGCAGACGGTGGATGATATCAGTGCCTATGTTTCCGCAAGCAAACTTCCGTTTGTGGTCAAAGGCGTCCTGAGTGTGACGGATGCTCTCAAAAGCCAGGCGTGCGGCGCGAAGGCGATCATCGTCAGCCATCATCACGGCAGAATGCCGTTTGCCGTCCCGCCGCTCCAGATTTTACCTGAGATCATCGAAGCGCTTGGCGCGGATCGGGAGATGAAAGTATGGGTCGACTGCGGCATCAGCAGTGGCGTCGATGTTTTTAAGGCACTGGCGCTCGGCGCGGACGCGGCTGCTACAGGACAGGCCTTGATGCCGAGCCTCACTAAAAGCGGCACGGCGGGCGTGGAGGAATATGTGACGAAAATGAATCAGCAGCTGGCTATGATGATGGCATATACGGGTTTTTTGTCCATAGAGGATATCAATGATTCTGTTCTGAGAAGAAGATAGGCGCTTTTAAAATAAAGGCGCATTTTATGTTTGAGAAAGGAAAATGAGAGATGAAGAAATTAGGCTTTGGGCTGATGCGGCTGCCTCGGCTGGATCCGAGCGATGCCGCGAATGTGGATGTGGAGCAGGTCAAAAAAATGGTGGATCTGTTTATGGAAAAGGGATTTACCTATTTTGACACGGCATGGATGTACAATGGGTTTGCCAGCGAGAGCGCTGCGAAGGCGGCCCTGGTAGATCGGTATCCGAGAGAAAGTTTCACACTGGCAACAAAACTCCACGCAGGATTTTTTAATTCTTTTGAGGATCGGGACAAGGTTTTCAATGCCCAGCTTGAAAAGACCGGCGCGGGATATTTTGACTATTATCTGCTTCATGGCATTGAAGCGGCTATGTACCCCAAATACGAACAGTTTGACTGCTTCAACTGGCTGTTGGAAAAGAAAGCGCAGGGGCTTGTGAGGCACGCGGGATTTTCATTCCATGATACGCCGGAGCTTTTGGACGAGATATTGACAAAACATCCGGAGATGGAGTTCGTGCAGCTTCAGGTCAATTATCTGGATTGGGAGAGCGAGTGGGTGCGGTCACGCGCCTGTTACGAGATGGCGAGAAAGCACGATAAGCCTGTCATTGTGATGGAGCCGGTGAAGGGCGGGACACTGGCAAATGTTCCCGATGCCGTGGAGAAAATGTTCAAGGAACGTGATCCGAACATGAGTGTGCCGAGCTGGGCGATCCGATTCGCCGCGAGCCTGCCGGGGGTCATGGTTGTCCTCTCCGGAATGTCGAGCCTGGCGCAGATGAAAGATAATCTGAGCTTCATGGAGGATTTTAAACCTCTCACGGAGGAAGAGAAAGCGCTTTGTTTCCAGGCGGCGGATATGATCAATAACCAGGTTGCCATTGCCTGCACGGGATGCTCTTACTGCACGGCGGGCTGCCCGATGCACATCGCCATTCCTCAGTATTTCTCCCTCTATAATGAGGATATGCGGGAAAAATTGGAGGAGAAGGGATGGACGATCAACTATACCAATTATGAGATATTGAACGGCAAATTTGGCAAGGCGTCCGACTGCGTCGGCTGCGGCCAGTGCGAGGGCGTCTGCCCGCAGCATCTGCCGATCATTGAGAATCTGAAAAAAGTCGCCGAACACTATGGGAAGTAGGGGAATCTAGGGAGCCCTCGCCGGCATTTTTTGGCGGTGAGGACTCCCCAAGTTTTATCGGTTTATTTTTTCATCAGTCCGGCACCGCTGTGCCATGCCTGGCCGACCTTTTCGCCAACGGCGTAATAACCGTTTTTCATCTGGTCGAAGGTGAAAGCGTTCAGTTTGCCGGCGTCAATCGCGCCCTTCTCATCCAGCACTTTCTCATCTGCCAGCACATTTACAATGCGGCCGAGGACACGCAGGCCGTAAGGCTCATCCTCCATTTTTTCGACAGTGCATTCCAGCGTGAGCGGGTATTCTTCGATGACCGGCGCATCCACCCGGCTGCTCTTCGTCGCGTGGAGACCGGTGCGCTCAAATTTGTCCGCCATTTTATTGGACGTCGCAATGCCGAGAAAGTCCGACGCCTCCAATGTGTCCGTTCCCGGCACGGCGAGGGTAAACGCACCCCGCGCCCGGAGATTGGCAACAGTCTTGTGGTCGGCCTCCAGATTCAGCGCCACCATATCCTCGGCGCAGATGCCGCCCCACGCCATCATCATCACGTCCACCGTATCGTCCTCATTGTAAGTGCCGATCATGTAGGTCGGCATAGGGAAAAGGTACGGCTTCACACCAAAATCTTTTTTCATCGTCTTCATTTCCTTTCTATTTAATTGACTTTTTCAAGTCCCGGCACTATAATTATAGCCGGGCAGCAACAAAATACAAGTACGCACATTCAGGATATATACTATCTTATAGGAAAGTGAAAATGCGTGTGCCGCTGATTTTGCGGCGGAATGGAGATTATGATGAGTGAGGAATGTATCGCAAACTGCAAACTGGAGGACACCGGCTTCAATTATACCATGTCCCTGATTCAGGGGAAGTATAAAATGTTTATTCTCTATACGCTGATGGAATTTGAGATCGTGCGCTTCAATGAGATGCAAAAATATATCGGAGGCATTTCCTGCAAGACGCTCAGTTCCACGCTGAAACAGCTGGAAGCGGACGGACTTGTGAATCGCAAAGAATATCCGCAGATCCCGCCGAAGGTGGAGTACAGCCTGACTGAAAAGGGGAAATCACTGATCCCTATCTTAGATCAGATGTGTGATTGGGGCAGCAGGCATCGCTGCGAATGATGAATTGGTCTTCCTGCCATTCAGGCAAATTTGGAATATTGCAGGGAATTGCAGGGGATTTGCATGGAAATATTTCAAGGAGGGCGAAACGCATATGAAGACGCGGGAAGAGGCGCTTGAATACGGACTTTCCTTTCCGGACACGTATCAGGAGGCGCCGTTTCACGATACCAACTGGCAATTGGTCAGGGTCAAGGGATCAAAAAAGGCGTTCCTGTGGACGTATGAGAGGAACGGCTATATCAATCTGAATGTCAAGGTGGATCCAGAGTGGCGGGATTTCTGGCGAAGCGCGTACCCTTCGGTGATCCCCGGCTGGCATCAAAACAAGGAGCATTGGAACACGATCATCCTGGACGGGCGTGTTCCGGATGAGGACGTGCGGCGGATGATCGCGGAGAGTTATGATCTGGTGACGGACAGCCCGACAAAGCGGATTTACGAGGCGGTGAAGATGGTACCCCGCGGCAGGGTCGCGACTTACGGTAGAATCGCGGAGCTTGCCGGGGACAGGAAGATGGCGAGAGCGGTCGGGAATGCGCTTCACAGGAACCCTGATCCGAGTGACATTCCCTGCTATCGGGTGGTAAACGCCAGGGGGGAACTTTCCGGAGAATTCGCTTTCGGAGGCGCGGGCGCGCAGGCGGCTCTGCTTCGGGCTGACGGGATTGAGGTCATAGACGGCAGGGTTGACCTTGAGAAATATGGCATCTGAGCGGCTTTTCGTCGTCTTAATCGCTGGCGTTGAGATCAGTGAAAAAGAGTACTGTAGATGGAATTGATGGTAATGACGGTAATCGTGATGGTAATGATGGTAAT
>CAYRDY010000131.1:0-4517 GCA_964423195.1 uncultured Catenibacillus sp.
ACAGAAAAAATCATGACGGAGGTCAAAAAGGTCATTCTCGGCAAGGATGATGTCATCAGGCTGGTATTTATTGCCATCTTGTCTCAGGGGCATGTGCTTCTGGAGGATGTGCCGGGCGTCGGAAAAACCACGATGGCGCTATCGTTTGCCAAGGCGCTGGGGCTGAATGCCAGGCGGGTTCAGTTTACACCGGACACCATGCCTTCCGATATCATCGGATTTTCCGTTTTTCAGGGAAATGAGCTTGTCTATCAGCCCGGCGCCGTGATGACGAACCTGCTCCTGGCCGATGAGATCAACCGAACATCCAGCAAGACGCAGTCCGCGCTTCTGGAGGTCATGGAGGAGGGCAGTGTCACGGTGGACGGTGTGACAAGGGCGTTGCCGACGCCGTTTTGCGTCCTTGCCACGCAGAATCCCGTGGGCTCCGCCGGAACCCAGAATCTGCCGAATTCACAGCTGGATCGTTTCCTCATCAGACTCAGGATGGGATATCCGGATAGGTCGAGCCAGATGGACATTTTGAGAGATCGACGGGGCGGGGATCCGTTAGAGAAAGTAGAGGTCGTGGCCGACAGAGATGAGTTGATGGATGCCATTGAGACAGTGCGAAGAACCCATATGGATGATGCCATCTATGATTATATCGTGCGGTTAAGCGAGGCCACCAGGTTACATCCCCTTGTGCAGCTGGGCATCAGCCCAAGGGGCGCCCTCGCCCTTTGCCGAGCCGCAAAAGCCAGAGCCTTTGTGGAAAAGCGCGATTACGTGGCGCCGGAGGACGTGTCTGAGATGCTTCCGAGTGTGTTTGCCCATCGCCTCATCCTGTCGCCGAAAGCAAGGCTTAATGAGCGCACGGCGGAGGATATCGTCAGAGAGATACTGGGCAGTGTGCGCATCTATGGAGGGAAGACCGGACGATGAGGCGACTGTCATGGATCATATCGGCGATTTTACTGTTGTTTGTCAGTATCATGAGGCCAGCCGTCTGGACGCTGATGCCCTGTGTGGTTTTGCTGGTCACGCCTGCCATTTCCTGGCTGTTGCTCTTCGCGCTGCGAAAGCATGTTTACCTTGAAATAGAGGCTCCGCCGGTCTGCGCAAAGGGGGAGACTTTTAAGGCTGGTGTTTCTGTGAAAAAGGATTCCCGCCTCCCTATCGGCCCTCTTGGCGTGACTTTAAGGGCTGAGAATGCTGTGACGGGGGAGTGCACTCAGGTGCGACTTTATCCCTCTCCCAGAGCGGAGGCGGAATTTTTCAGCCGGTACTGCGGCTGTCTGAGATTGGCGGCGGAATCCGCCTGTCTGTATGATATTTTTGGGATTCTGCCCATGAAACTGCGCTGTGAGGCACAGAAGCGGACGCTTGTCATGCCAGATACGGTCGATGTTGTCACGGAGCCCTTTGCCGCCCCGTCGCCGTTTTTCGACAGCACGGAATACGCGCAGGACAGGAAAGGGCCGGATCACTCGGAGACGTTTCAGGTCAGGGCATATGTTCCAGGGGACAGCTTCAGCCAGATTCACTGGAAATTGTCCGGCAAACAGGGAAAACTGATTGTCAGGGACGGCTCCTGCCCTGTGGCGCATCTTCTTTTGGTGTATCTTGACCGTTTTAAGGGTGATTTAAAACCAGAGCAGGCGGATGCCCTTCTGGAGGCGGTTATCTCCGTATGTCAGGCGCTATCCGAGGCGAAAATGACGTTTCGCGTGGGGTGGAACGCGGAAGTTCCGCAGGCGGAGGACGTGTCGGGACCGGAACAATTTCCGGGGACGGCGGCGCTCCTTTTAAATATGAATCCCGGCGAGAGGGGCGGATTTACACAATATCTCCGCACGTACGGGATGCCGGAGGGTGGTCGGGTACTCTATTTTGCCTCTGAATTGCCGGAAGAATGGGAATTTTTATCCGAACATGCCGATGCGCGGGCCTTTTTATGTACAGACAGTCTGTCTGACAACCCCGACGTTGTCTGCTTTGCGCCGGATGGCATACTGGAGGCGCTGCAAGAGGACGGATGATAAATATGATTCAAACTAAAAAATCTTCGGCATTGACAGCTTCCCGTGTGCGGATGGCGCTGCCGGAAAAGGGGCTGAGCCACGCGGTGATTCCCATTTTTTCGGCTGTTCTGATGCTCTCCGGCATATGGCTTGTCATTTTTGAAGTCCTCGATGACATCACCGTGCCTCTTGCGGCGATCATCGCGGCCGCGGCGGCGGGACTTGCGGCGGCTGCCCTGTACAGGCCTGTGAGGATCTGGCGGATAGTGGCATTGGTTTTCTTTGTGGTTGCGGCGATTACAGTGCTGATATTTTGGAAACAGTTCAATATGGGCGCTGTTTCGTGCATGGCAAAACTTTCGGCGCTGTTGACAAAAAAGACGGGCTATCTGTATTTTGAATATGACGGATCAGGAGACCCGACGCTGTTTTTGACGCTGCTGTCCCTGTTCCTCGGATTACTGTGCGGAGCGCTTCACAGGCTGAAAAGCCCGATTTTCGCGGTGGCTGGTATCCTCATTTTCGGGCTGCCCTGTGTGTTCGGGCTGCTTGAGCCTGGTCTGTGGCTTGCCTGCGGACTTTCCGGATGCTTTCTGATTCTTGCGCTCAGGGCGGCGGACGGCAGGGTGCACCCTGCGGCCGTGTTGCCGATGCTCTTGGCAGCCGCCATAGCGGGCGCGGTGCTCATCTCGGTGCCGGAACCCATGGCGGGGATCTCCGGCTCCGTGAAATCGTTTATTCATGCGCTGCGTTTCGAGAAGTCCGAGAATCCCCTGCCGGAGGGCAGACTTCGGAATCTTGGGCCATATCGCCCGCAGGCCGAACCCGCGCTTACCGTGACAATGGATCAGTGGACGCCGCTGTATCTGCGAGGCTTTGTGGGGGAGCGGTACACGGAAGACGGCTGGGAGCCTCTAAAGGGGGAGACAGTGGCGGGAGATGCCGCGATGTTATACAATCTACAAAAATCTTATTTTTATCCTGTGGCTCAGCTGTCTGCCGCGAGCGCGGAGACAGGGGAAGAGGCCGTTAATCACATCCGTGTGACGCCGGCGGGCGCCTGTCGGGCTTATCAGTATCTGCCCTATGGCATTTCCGCCTTTGATGGGCTTGATGCGCGGGCGCTCTCCGGTGCGGGGACCATTCCGGATCGAGCGTATGAAACGGCATTGTATCCAGTGGCGGACGCATATCTGACGCAGGCGGAACTGGCGGAAATGTCAGGGGATAACAGTGATTATTTAGACGGGGAGGCGGCATACCGCGCCTTTGTCTATGAAAATGACACGGCCATACCGGATACGGTGTATGCGCAGCTTTCCGAGCATTTTCCCGTCGGTGACACGTCAATGACGACGACGGAGGCGAAGCTGACCATTCAGGACTGGCTTGATACTGCCATGACCTATGACGACGACGCCATAAACGGAAGCGGTGACTTCCTGCGTTACCTTCTGGAATTTGACGGGCGGGGATACAGCGTCCACTACGCGGCGGTGACAACGCTGCTGATGCGCACTTTCGGCATACCCGCAAGATATGTGGAGGGATATGTGGTCACATCAGAGGAAGCGGACGCTCTGGAAGACGGGGAGACACTGACGCTGACGCAGCAAAATAGCCATGCCTGGACGGAATATTATCTCGATGGCGTCGGCTGGCTACCGTTTGACACGACGCCGGGATATACCAGGGGGATCGTCTATCGTCTGCCCGAAGACGGGATGGGGAATGCGGGGGATGACAGCCACATCCACTCAGGTCTCGTGGAGGCACTGCCCAAGCGAAATCTTCAGATAGATACGAGCGGTGCGATCGGCGAGGACAGCGGTCCTGTCTATGTCTTTGAAGTGCTGATTGCCGTGGCTCTTTTCGCGCTGCTTTTGCTTCTTGCGCTGATTGTGAAGGCTGTACTGCTTAGGCGGCGTTTGAGGCGGCGCGTCAGAGGATTTGAGACATTACCCCCGGCGCAGGGAAGCGCGGACTGTCTTCGCTATATGATGACGGTTTTGCGGCTGTGCGGAATCCCTCAGGAAAATATTCCTCTTACGCGGAGGGTGGATGACATAGCAGGTACTATGGATCTGGAAAACCGCGAGGATGCCAGGAAAATTGCATGGCTGGCGACGGAGGTGTGGTACAGCGATCATGAGATCAGCGAAGAACAGAGGGGACTGGCGCTTTCCTGTCTGACATATGCGTTGGACGCGTGGCGCAGGAGATCGAATTTTTTCAAGCGATTTAAAGATCGATGGATTGCCTGCAAGATCCTGTGAGGAAGGAGAAGATCATGAAAAAAAGAAACGGAAACAGAAACGCAAGGCCGGCTTATCGGATCCTGGGAGTTTTGATGGCGCTGGCGTTGACGGCCTCACTGCTGCCCCCGGATGTTCTTGCGGCGGAAGAGGCGGGGGAGGTGCCGACGGAGACAACGGAGACGGAGACATCGGAGGAGACCGTCGGGGCGGAGACAGAGCCGGCCGAGGCGCCGTCCGCGGAGGCGCCTGAGGAGAC
>CAYRDY010000132.1:0-4500 GCA_964423195.1 uncultured Catenibacillus sp.
CCGAGGGCGGCTCAAATATGTTCAAGCTCAGTTATTTCCATCATCCGGCGGTGCTCGCGCAGAGCCCGCAGTTTTACAAACAGATGATGGTCGGCGTATTTGACCGGGTGTTTGAGACCGGGCCGGTATTTCGCGCTGAAAAGCACAATACCAGGCGCCACCTTAACGAGTATACAAGCCTCGATTTTGAGATGGGATACATTGACAGCTTCCTCGATATCTGCCGCATGGAGACAGGCTTTCTTCAGTACACGATGAGACTGTTGCAGACAGAGTACGCGAAGGAGCTGGCGCTCTTAAAGGTGGAGCTGCCGGAAACGGAGCGAATTCCGTATGTGCGCTTTGATGAGGCCAAGAGGCTGGTCTCAGAAAAATACGGCCGGCCGATGCATGGCCCATACGACCTGGAGCCGGAGGAGGAGGAATTGATCGGGCGCTATTTTAAGGAAGCGTACGGCGCGGATTTTGTGTTTGTCACCCATTACCCGTCGAAGAAAAGGCCGTTTTATGCCATGGACGATCCGGAGGACGCGCGCGTGACGCTGAGTTTTGACCTGCTGTTTCGGGGAATGGAGGTCACGACCGGCGGACAGCGCATCCACAGCCGCAGCCAGCTGATCAAAAAGCTGGAGGCGCGCGGCATGGAGACGGCGGGCATGGAGCAGTATCTCAATACCTTCGCTTACGGCATGCCGCCGCACGGCGGCTTGGGCATCGGCCTAGAGCGGATGACCATGAAACTGCTGGGCGAGGAAAATGTGCGCGAGGCCTGCCTGTTCCCAAGGGATATGAGCCGGCTGGAGCCGTGAGAAAAGAATGGGAAAACTATAAATTGGACGCGCATGGCGGCGCGTCGGGAAAGAGGATAGGATGGCTAAAATTGTGATTGACGATGAGGTCATGGATAATGTTGAAATTCTGGCAAAGCTGAAGCTGGATGGGGCGGCGCGCGAGAAGGCGCGGGCAGAGCTTCAGAAAATGCTTGACTATATGAACAGACTGGAAAATGTCGATACAGAAGGGATAGAGCCGATGCTGGGCATTTATCCGCTGCAGAATGTCTTCCGCGAGGACGTGGTCACGGGTGTGGACGCAAGGACACAGATGCTGGCCAACGCGCCTCGCCAGAAGGATGGGCAGTATCAGGTGCCGAAGACAGTCGTCTGAAGGGGCAGCGGTTACAAATACGGATGGGATGATGCAAACAGGGTAAAAGCTGCCATCGTTGCCTAAAGGCATAGGGCAGTTTTCATTGTCGTGTGCGGACATGCGTGCTGCTATCCGGCAGTCGCGGAATGGAGATTGATGTATGGAAATCAGGGATATGACAGCCTGTGCGCTCGGTGAGGGAATCCGCCGGGGTGAAGTCGGCGTGCGGGAGGCTGCGAAATCGGTTTTGGAGGAGATCAAAAAACGGGATCCGGAGATCCACGCGTTTTTGAGTTATGATGAGAAGAAAGTGATGGCCCGCGCCAGAGAGGTGGAGGCGGGCATCAGGGATGGAAAGTACACGGGGCCGCTCGCCGGCGTGCCGGTGGCGGTCAAGGATAATATCTGCACTGAGGGCACAAAAACGACATGCGCCTCAAAAATGCTTGAAAATTTTGTGCCTGTCTATAACGCGCATGTGATCGACCGCATGGAAGCGGCCGGTATGGTCATTGTCGGGAAGACCAACATGGATGAGTTTGCGATGGGCAGCACCACCGAGACGTCGGCCTTTGGAATTACCAGAAATCCATGGGATGCCGACCATGTGCCTGGTGGCTCTTCGGGCGGCTCCTGCGCGGCTGTGGCAAGCGGGGAGGTCCCCCTGGCACTCGGCTCGGATACCGGCGGATCGATCCGGGAGCCGGCGTCCTTCTGCGGCGTGACCGGCATCAAGCCGACCTACGGCAGGGTGTCACGCTATGGCCTGGTCGCCTACGCGTCCTCTCTGGATCAGATCGGCGCGATCGGCAGGGACACGGCGGACTGCGCGGCACTGCTCGATGTCATCTGCGGCGCCGACTCGAAGGACAGCACCTCGGTGCCGGGATTGAAAACGGATTTTCGATCCGGTCTGAAAAACAGTGTGGCGGGGATGCGCTTCGGCATCCCGAAGGAATATCTGTCCGAGGGGCTCGATATGGACATCAGGCGGCCGCTCATGGATATGATCAATCTGCTCGGACAGGCGGGCGCCACGGTCGAATTTTTCCCGATGGCGCATGTGGATGACGTCATTCCTGCCTATTATATCATTGCATGTGCGGAGGCAAGCTCCAATCTGGAGAGATTTGACGGGGTCAAATACGGTTACCGCTGTGATGGTGCAGGGGATCTCCACGATATGTATAAACGCACGCGCAGCGAGGGCTTCGGGGAGGAAGTCCAGCGGCGCATCCTGCTCGGGTCGTTTGTCCTGAGTTCGGGATATTATGACGCGTATTATCTGAAAGCGCTGAAAGTGCGGGCGCTGGTGAAACAGCAGTTTGACAGGGCTTTCAAGAAATACGACGTGATCATTGCCCCGGCCGCGCCGACGACAGCGCCGAAGATCGGCGAGAGCCTTGTGGATCCGCTGAAAATGTATCTGAGCGATATTTACACGGCGGGCGTCAATCTGGCTGGGCTTCCGGGGATCACGGTGCCGTTTTCCATGAGCGAGGCCGGGCTGCCGGTCGGTTTCCAGCTGCTCGGTGATTGTTTTAATGAACGTAAAATTTTTCAGGCGGCCTATACGTTGGAACGGCTGCGGGGGCCGCTGCCGAAGGCATGGGAGAGGAGGGCGAACCGGGCATGAGACAATATGAGACAGTCATTGGGCTGGAGGTCCATGTGGAATTGGCCACGGAGACCAAGATTTTCTGCGGCTGCTCGACAAAGTTCGGAGGCGCGCCCAACACGCACACCTGTCCAGTGTGCACGGGGATGCCGGGATCGCTGCCCGTGTTGAATAAAAAAGTCGTCGAGTACGCGCTGGCCTTTGCCCTGGCGGCGAACTGCCAGATCAACCAGCTCTGCCGCTTTGACCGAAAAAATTATTTCTATCCGGACAACCCGCAGAATTATCAGATTTCCCAGCTGTATGTCCCGATCTGCCACGACGGTTTCATCGAGATCGAGACGGCTGCCGGCAAAAAGAGGGTGCGCATCCATGAGATGCACATGGAGGAGGATGCGGGCAAACTCGTCCATGATGAGTGGGAGGACTGCACGCTGGTCGATTACAACCGCAGCGGCGTGCCGCTGATTGAGATCGTGTCCGAGCCGGATATGCGCTCGGCGGACGAGGTGATGGCTTACCTTGAAAAAATCCGTATGATCTGCCAGTATCTCGGCATTTCCGACTGCAAACTGCAGGAGGGGTCCATGCGCGCCGATGTCAATTTGTCTGTGCGTGAAGTCGGAAGCCTTGCGTACGGCACGCGCACGGAGATGAAAAATCTCAACTCTTTCAAGGCGATTGCCAGGGCTATCGAGGGCGAGCGCCAGCGACAGATTGAGATTTTGGAGGAAGGCGGGCATGTGCTCCAGGAGACGCGCCGATGGGATGACAATAAAGAGAGTTCCTACGCGATGCGCTCCAAGGAGGACGCCAAGGACTACCGGTATTTTCCGGATCCGGATCTGCCGCCGGTTTACATCTCCGACGAATGGATCGAGGAATTGCTTGACAGGCAGCCGGAAATGCAGCCGGAGAAGGCGGCGAGGTACAAAAAGGCATATGGCCTGTCAGATTATGACGCCGGCATTTTGACGCAGTCCAAGAAGATGGCGGATGTGTTCGAGGCGACTGCCGCAGCCTGCGGCAAGGCCAAGAAAGCGGCCAACTGGCTGATCGGCGAGACCCTGCGGCTCGTGCGCGAGCGCGGCATCGCGCCGGAAGAAATTCATTTCTCGCCTGAGCATCTGGCATATATCATTGACGCCGTGGACAGAGGCGAGATCAACCAGCAGACGGCCAAGGAAGTATTTGAGCGCGTGTTTGACGACGACATTGAGCCGGCCGCCTATATCGAGGCGCACGGGCTAAAGATCGTCCAGGACGACAGCGCGCTGGATGCCGTGATCGACGCGACCCTCGCGCAGCACGAAGACACAGTGGCGGAGTACAGGGCCGGCAAGACCAAAGTGCTTGGATTTTTGGTCGGCCAGGTGATGCGGGAAATGAAAGGCAAGGCGGATCCGGGCAAAGTCAACCAGATGATCCGGGAGAAGATAAAGGGATAGAAAGTATTTGAAATAGTCGGGAAAATGGATTATCATGGAAGCGTAAAAAGATCCCATCGAAACATGGAAGAATAAAAAGATCCCAGCAAAATAAGGATAACAGGGAGGTTTTCCGATGAAAAAATCTTTGGCGTTTTGCCTGATATTTGTAACGGCAGTTTCATTGATCGCATGCGGGCAGGCAGATGAGACGGCCGACACACCGGAATCCGTTCAAACAGATACAGGGCCTAGCGAGACTGTGGCGGGCAGCACAGAAGTCGAAACCGATTCGGAGTTGTCCTC
>CAYRDY010000133.1:0-1359 GCA_964423195.1 uncultured Catenibacillus sp.
TCCTATTCAATCCGTGAAGCCAAACGCGGATATCCATCATCCGCCATGCTGTCTGCTCCTGAGGCAAATCCGCGATGTAATTACCATCTGAAATGAGCAAACGCCTTGTTTGCTTCAGCCATTTTATGCATAGCTTCTTTTCTCTTTACAGATGAACCGGTATTGTTGGCGGCATCCATGATCTCATTGGCAAGCCTTTCCTGCATGGTCTTCTCCCCTCGCTTGCGCGAGAACATGACGAGCCATCGCAGCGCCAGAGCCTGCCGTCTGTCAGGCCTGACCTCGATCGGCACCTGGTAAGTGGCGCCGCCGATACGTCTGGCTTTGACTTCGAGGACAGGCATGATATTGTTCATGGCCTCATCAAAGACTTCCAGCGCGTCTTTGCCGGTCTTTGAGGCAACCCTGTCAAATGCGCCGTAAACGATCTTCTGGGCGACCCCCTTCTTGCCGTCTAACATCACATTGTTGATCAGCTTGGTCACGACCTTGCTGTTGTAGATCGGATCAGCCAACACATCTCTTTTCTGGACATGTCCTTTTCTAGGCACGTTACTTCCCTCCTTAATACGGGATTTCCCGACAATCGGAAAATCCATTAAATCTCAGGTACTCACACGCATTCACGGCATGGCGCCCGCACCGTCAAAGCGCAGACGAAGCCGCGTGATACTTCATGTGTTCGCGCTCGAATCTTCACATCTATATCAATCACTGCAATTGGTAAAATAATGCAACATTCGCCGCAAATAGTATCCTTCTAAAGCCTGATCATTTCTTGTCTTTTGGTCTCTTCGCACCATATTTGGAACGTGCCTGTCTCCTCTTCGCTACACCTGCTGTATCCAGTGTACCTCTGATGATATGGTATCTCGTACCAGGTAAGTCCTTGACACGACCGCCGCGGATAAGGACGACGCTGTGCTCCTGAAGGTTGTGACCCTCGCCCGGAATGTAGCTCGTGACCTCGATGCCGTTTGACAAACGGACCCTGGCAATCTTTCTCAGTGCAGAGTTAGGCTTCTTCGGAGTCGCTGTCTTCACCGCCGTGCAGACGCCCCGCTTCTGCGGTGAGGACATATCCATCGACCGCTTGTGAAGGGAATTGTAGCTTCTCTGCAGCGCAGGCGCGTTGGATTTTTTCTCGACAGTTTCTCTTCCTTTTCTCACTAACTGGTTAAATGTTGGCATTATTTTCACCTCCTGTAAAATAAATTCATGACAAGTATAGCAATGCAAAATGCAAATGTCAATGCTTTTTTATTCCTCGCCGCCATGCGGATGTTCGTCATAGGAATCACTATCACGCGATTCACCGCCATATGGCTCGCCGTCATACGGTTCATCATCATACGATTC
>CAYRDY010000133.1:1459-4331 GCA_964423195.1 uncultured Catenibacillus sp.
TCATACGATTCGCCGTCATATGGTTCATCATCATATGGTTCATCATCATACGGTTCATCATCATACGATTCACCGTCATACGATTCGTCGACATAAATCTTCTCGTCGTCAAATCCGTCCTCAGGCGGCAGCTCTCCATAATTTTCGGCGCCGTCCTCAAAATCAATCATTTCCTCATCATGATCCTTGACAGCCGAGACCGCGGCGTCCGTATTCAGTTTCACATTCCTGTAGCGCTTCATGCCCGTGCCCGCCGGGATCAGCTTGCCGATCAGCACATTTTCCTTGAGCCCGATCAGCGGGTCGATCTTTCCCTTGATGGCGGCCTCGGTCAGCACCTTGGTCGTCTCCTGGAAGGATGCCGCGGAGAGGAAGGAATTGGTCGCTAAGGAAGCCTTGGTGATGCCGAGCATCACCTGGACACCCTCCGCCGGCGTCATGCCCTGATCCTCAAGATTTTCATTGATCTCCTCGAAATCGAGCACATCGACCAGCGTGCCCGGCAGAAATTCCGTATCGCCGCTGCTCTCAACGCGCACCTTCTTCAACATCTGGCGCACGATCACCTCGATGTGCTTGTCATTGATCTCGACACCCTGCAGACGATACACGCGCTGCACCTCACGGAGCATATAGTCCTGAACCGCGCGGACGCCCTTGATCTTTAAGAGGTCATGCGGATTGATGCTGCCCTCTGTCAGCTCGTCGCCGGCCTCAATCTCCTGTCCGTCCTTCACCTTGAGCCTTGAGCCGTAAGGAATCAGATAAGCCTTCATCTCGCCGGTTTTCTCGTTGGCGACGACGACCTCGCGTTTCTTCTTTGTATCCCTGACCGTCACCATGCCGCCGAACTCGGAGATAATGGCAAGGCCCTTCGGTTTTCTTGCCTCGAAGAGCTCCTCGACACGCGGAAGGCCCTGGGTAATATCATCACCGGCCACGCCGCCCGTGTGGAAGGTGCGCATGGTCAGCTGCGTGCCCGGCTCGCCGATGGACTGCGCGGCGATAATGCCGACCGCCTCACCGACCTGAACCGCCTGTCCGGTCGCCATATTGGCGCCATAGCACTTGGCGCACACGCCGATATGTGACTTGCAGGAGAGGACGTTGCGAATCTTCACTTTCTTCAGACCCGTCTGTACCACGCGGGCCGCGCGCTTCGGCGTGATCATGTGGTTGGCCTTGACCAGCACCTCTCCGGTCTGCGGATCCACGATGTCCTCCGCCGCAAAGCGGCCGGTCATGCGCTCCTCCAGTGACTCGATCAATTCCTCGTCATCGGTAAACGCCTCAATATCCATGCCAGGAATCCTGTCCATGCCCTCGCAGCAGTCCGCCTCGCGGATGATCAGATCCTGGGAGACATCCACCAGACGCCTGGTCAGATAACCGGAGTCAGCGGTCCGTAGCGCCGTGTCGGACAGGCCCTTGCGGGCGCCGTGCGCGGAGATAAAGTATTCCAGAACGTCCAGGCCCTCGCGGAAATTGGATTTGATCGGCAGCTCGATGATATGTCCCGTTGTATCGGCCATCAGGCCGCGCATGCCGGCCAGCTGTTTGATCTGCTGGTTGGAACCGCGGGCGCCGGAGTCTGCCATCATAAAAATATTATTGTACCGGTCAAGGTTGGACAGCAGCGCGTCTGTGATCTTATTATCCGCCGCCGTCCAGGTCTCGATCACGGCCTTATACCTCTCCGCATCCGTCGTCAAGCCGTGGCGGTAATCCCTGGTGAGCTTTTCAATGGTCTTCTCAGCTTCGGCGATAATCTCTTTCTTGGCCGACGGCACAGCCATATCCGAAATCGACACCGTGATGGCGCTGATCGTCGAATATTTATAGCCGATCGCTTTGATATCGTCGAGCACCTCGGCCGTCCTCGTCGTACCGTGGATGTTGATGCACTTGTCTATGATCTTCTTCAACTGCTTCTTATCGACCAGAAAATCGATCTCAGGAAGCAGGACATTTTCAGGATCACTCCGGTCAACATACCCCAGATCCTGCGGAATAATCTCGTTGAACAGCATCCGGCCCAGCGTCGTCTTGATCGTCCTGGAAACCCTCTGTCCCTCGACCACGCCCTCACGCCGGATATTCACCATGCTGTGAAGGGTAATGACTTTGTTCTCATAGGCCAGCAGCGCCTCATTGACACTCCGAAACGATTTGCCCTCGCCGGGATCCCCCGGCTTATCCAGCGTCAGGTAATAGATGCCGAGAACCATATCCTGCGACGGCACAGCCACCGGCGCGCCGTCTGACGGTTTGAGCAGATTGTTCGGAGAGAGCAGCAGAAAACGGCACTCGGCCTGCGCCTCCACAAACAGTGGGACGTGGACAGCCATCTGATCGCCGTCGAAATCGGCATTGTAAGCGGTGCAGACCAGCGGATGCAGCTTGATAGCCTTGCCCTCGACCAAAACCGGCTCAAAGGCCTGAATGCCGAGCCTGTGCAGTGTCGGGGCGCGGTTCAGCATGACCGGATGCTCCTTGATCACATCGCCCAGCACATCCCAGACCTCCGGCTGCAGGCGCTCCACCATCTTTTTCGCCGATTTGATATTGTGCGCCAGACCGCTCGCCACGAGCTCCTTCATCACGAATGGCTTAAACAGCTCGATGGCCATCTCCTTCGGCAGGCCGCACTGGTAAATCTTGAGCTCCGGCCCCACAACGATCACGGAACGTCCGGAATAGTCGACGCGCTTGCCGAGCAGATTTTGGCGGAATCGACCCTGCTTGCCCTTGAGCATATCGGAGAGCGATTTCAGCGCCCGATTGCCGGGACCTGTGACCGGACGGCCGCGGCGGCCGTTGTCGATCAGGGCGTCCACCGCCTCCTGCAGCATGCGCTTCTCATTGCGCACGA
>CAYRDY010000134.1:0-4271 GCA_964423195.1 uncultured Catenibacillus sp.
CGAGCATGCACTGGAAATATTAAATATTTCAGAAAATGACAGGGGAAAATACGTCGCGATGTTGGAAGCAGAATAAGAAAGAAAACCGAAATATGCGCACCCGCTCAAAAAAGGCTGCCACTGCGGCAGCCTTTTTTGATCTCATCAAACGGGTGCAAAAATCTCTCATATACATTACGCGCTCTGACAGCGCAAGGTCAAAAGTTTCTAAGACACGCTCCACGCTCTGGCAGCGTGGGGATCCAAAACCAGTCAGACGCGCTCCTCAAGCGGTACATAAGGCATGCGCTCCTGCACGCACTGATAGGCCGGGCGGATGATCTTGTCGACGTTGATCAACTCCTCAATGCGGTGCGCGCTCCAGCCGACAATCCTCGCCACGGCAAACATCGGCGTGAACAGCTTTGTCGGCAAATCGAGCATGCTATACACAAAACCGCTGTAAAAATCCACATTCGCGCTGACGCCCTTATAAATATGGCGTTTCTCGGCAATCACCTGTTTCGCCAGCCGCTCCACCGTCGAATACAGCTTGAAGTCATCCTCGCGACCTTTGGCGATGGCGAGCCGCTCTACGAAGCCCTTGAACACTCTGGCACGCGGGTCGGAGATCGAATAAATCGCGTGGCCCATCCCATAGATCAGACCCTTCTTATCGAAAGCCTCCCTGTCCAGCAGTTTGATCAGATATGCCCTGATCTGATCCTCGTCATTGATGTCCGTGATATGCGCGCGCAGATCCTCAAACATCTCCACAACCTTGATATTGGCGCCGCCGTGCTTCGGCCCCTTGAGCGAGCCAAGCGCCGCCGCCACCGTCGAGTACGTATCCGTGCCAGATGATGACAGCACATGCGTCGTAAATGTCGAGTTGTTGCCGCCGCCGTGCTCCATGTGCAAAACCAGCGCGATATCCAGCACCATCGCCTCAAGCGGCGTGTACTTCGTATCCGGCCTCAGCATCCGCAAAATATTTTCCGCCGTGGAGAGCTGCGGCAGCGGATTGTGAATATAAAAACTGTCGCCGCAGATATAGTGGTTGTACGCCTGATAGCCATAGACGGCCAACATCGGGAATACACTGATCAGCATGATGCACTGACGCAGCACATTCGGTATCGAGGTATCCTCCGCGTTCTCATCATAGGCATACAGCGTCAACACGCTGCGGGCAAGCGTATTCATCATATCGCTGCTCGGCGCCTTCATGATCACATCCCGCGTAAAATTCGTCGGCAATGTGCGATATGAGACCAGCAGCTCCCGAAAATGTTCGAGCTGTGTCTTTGTGGGCAGCTTCCCAAACAACAGCAGATACGTCGTCTCCTCAAAGCCAAAGCGCCGTTCTTTGATGAAGCCCTCGACCAGTTTCTCAACATTTTGTCCTCTGTAATAGAGCTCGCCGTCGCATGGCACGCGCTTGCCGTCGACCGTGACAAATGACTGGATCTCCGAAACCTCAGTCAGTCCGACCAGGACACCTTGGCCATTCAAATCGCGAAGTCCCCGTTTCACGTCATACTTCTCATACAAGCTGACATCAATATTGGAACTCTCCACACATAAATCAGCCAAGTCCCTGATCTCCTGCGTAACATCAGAAAAATCTAACACTGTGCATCACTCCCAATTTATTCTAAGGATCCCCTCTTTTTATCATTTTCGTCCTGAACTTCCACGCACTGCAAATCAACGCGCCACTGTGCATGAAAACCATCTAGATTGTTCCGTCGCCTGCGCAGAGCGCAAAACGATTCATATGCCGCGCACGGCGTGAAAAGCTGTGAATCTCACACCGCTAAATGCCCGGTATTTACAAGAAAATATATTTGAGTATGAACAACACCGCCAGAACATACATCATCGGGTGAACTTTATTCTCCTTCGCCTTGCCTGTCACAAGATTCAGCACTACATAGGAGATCACGCCAAAGGCGATACCCTCGGAAATGCTGTAGCAGAACGGCATCGCGATCACGCAGATATATGCCGGGATAGCCGTGACAGGATTGTCGAATTTGATCTTGAGCACGGAGCCGAACATCAGGAAGCCCACGACCACCAGCGCCGGAGCCGTCGCGAATGACGGGATGGCCAGGAAGATCGGTGAGAACAAGAGCGCCAGACCGAACATGATAGCCGATACGATGGCTGTCAGACCTGTGCGGCCGCCCTCCGCCACACCGGAGGCACTCTCGACAAAAGTCGTGACTGTGGAAGTACCGAGGACAGCGCCCGCCGTTGTGCCGATGGCATCCGCCATCAGAGCGCCCTTGATCCTTGGCAGCTTGCCGTCCTTATCGAGCATGTCAGCCTTGGACGCCACGCCGATCAGTGTGCCCAGCGTGTCAAACAGATCGACAAACAGGAATGAGAATACGATGACCACAAAATCCAGCGACAGTACATTGGAAAAGTCGAGCTTGAAGAAAACCGGAGCCAGACTCGGTATGGACAGGCCGCCGGAGAAATCAGGCAGCACACTGTTCCATCCTGCCGCAGGGTCAGGCACGTAGAGTCCTGTCAGCTGACAGATGATGCCCAGAACCCATGTGACCAGAATACCGATCAGAATATTGCCCTTGACCTTCGCCGCCACCAGAACACCGGTGATCAGAATACCGATCAGGGCGAGCAGAACCGTGATGCCTGCCGTGTGGAAGTCCGCGTCTCTCCATGAGAAGAAGCTGACCAGCGTCGACGGATCCCCGACAACGATCTTGGCATTTTCCAGACCGATCAATGCGATAAATAATCCGATACCGGCAGAGACCGCGTGTTTTAGTTCCATCGGTATCGCATTAAATATTGCCTCCCTGACCTTGACCAGAGACAATATAATAAAAATAATGCCTTCCACAAATACGGCTGTCAGGGCATACTGCCAGGTATAGCCCATGCCGATGACGACCGTGTAGGTAAAGTAGGCATTCAGTCCCATGCCGGGCGCCAGGACAAACGGATAGTTCGCCAGCACAGCCATCAGCACCGTGGCGAGCAGTGACGCCAGAACCGTGGCTGTAAACACAGCTCCGCGATCCATGCCCGCGTCGCCCAGAATCGACGGGTTGACAGCCAGGATGTAAGCCATCGCCATAAATGTGGTCACACCGGCGATAATCTCAGTCTTGACATCCGTGCCGTTCTCTTTCAGGTGAAAACACCTTTCAAGAATGCTTGTTTTTTCTTTCATAATTCCTCCATTCCGCGGCGCTGTCCAAGCCGCCGCTTCTTCATTTCAGGACCATATTACTGTCTTAGTATACTCTTAAATCTCAAAAATCACAATAGTCTATTAAAAATTCATAATTTTGTAATAAAATATTTGAAAAATGTCCGGACAGCGGCAAATAATCCGATATGTTTTATCTCGTCTTTTAAACTATATTTTGAGGGGTGCGCAACTATTATCTGAAATGTCGCTATTTTTTATCATTGACCGGATGACCAAATTCGTTTATAATAGATTGCCAGAAAGGTGGAAATAATCATGAATCAAAATGAAGATCATATCGATATCTTAGAAATGTTGGAGGCGTTTCGCAGGGAAAAATCTGTGATCGACTGGATACCCCCGTCGCTGCTGCCAAATATTGATCTTTACATGGATCAGGTGACCACCTTCATGGAGGAGAACTTAAAAGGTTCCAAGCGCTATCCGGAGGACAAGATTCTCACCAAAACCATGATCAACAATTACGCGAAAAACAATCTCCTGCCGCCGCCGGAGAAGAAAAAATACAACAAGGATCATCTCCTGCTGTTGATATTTATTTATTACTACAAAAATTTCCTCTCCATCAATGACATCCGAGTCCTCCTGGAGCCGATCACCAAAAAGTATTACAAAACGGACGGCCCTGTCAAATTAGAAGACATCTATACACTGATTTTTAATGAGATCCATCAGGAAACCGACGACGTCATCAACGACATGGAGGATAAATACCACATGTCCCGAAATTTCTTCGCCGATGCCCCCGCGGAGGACCGTGACCTGCTCTCCCTGTTCTGTTTTATATGTACACTGAGTTTTGACATCTATTTCAAGAAGCAGCTCATCGAGCGAATCATCGACAAGATGGAGGCCATCTCAAAAACCGGGAAGGAACAGGAGCAGACGGAGAAGAAGCAGAAAAAAACAGAAAAAAAATAAGAGCAGAAACCAACTACCCAAGAGGGGCGCTTCGCGCCCCTCACGCCTGCTCGGTCCTAGAAAATCAATGATCCGTGTCCACATTTTTCTCCTCAAGCCGCCGCATCACCATATC
>CAYRDY010000135.1:0-2335 GCA_964423195.1 uncultured Catenibacillus sp.
TTCGCCTCGATATAGGCGTCCACACTGCGCGCCACGACGTCAAAGATGCCGCCGCTGTCCTCTAGCAGCGCCGCGTGAAAACCCTTCTCGTCAAACCGATCGCCGAGCTCTTCCTGGGCTTTCTCCCGCAATTCCATGATCTCTGCATAGCCCACATAGTAGGACAAAAAGACGGCCGGATTCACCCGCAGATAGTCATAGAGATCCGCGGCGGCCTCTCTGTTCAGCCCATGGCTCTCAAAGAAATCCGCCAGTTCCTCTCTGCTCCATCCCTCATAGTGTATGCCGATATCCGCCAGCGCCACGGCCATATCGTCGATCTCCGTCATCAGCCGCTGCAGCCTGCGCACCGTCCCGTCAATATCCTCAAGATATTTCAGCACATAGAACTGGACATACGTCGCGTACCCCTCCGTAAAACCGCTGGAGACCGCGACCGTCTTGCGCCACGCCGGCAGATCCAGCCGGTAACAGTAATTAAACTGGTACATGTGCCCCGGAATGCCCTCATGCGCCACCGTCAAAAATGTGTCGATACTGCCGATATCCACCGTGTCCGCCGCCATATTGACGCGGATATTCTGCTTCCCGGTCTGGTCCAACGCTGGCGTATTGTAATAGGCCAGCACGCCGCTAAGCTCCAAATCCTTCGGCAGCGGCCGGATGTCATAATTCAGCGGCCCGACATCCGGAAAATCTTCCCTGATCATGACGGCCAGATCCTCAAGCATGGATTCAAAATCCTCATATCCCGTGGAAATACTGCCGTCTAAGAATTGCTGATAGGCCTCCTCTGCCTCCGCGGAGCTGTAGAGCAGCATCTGCAGCTCACCGATTGCATCGCCCAGCCGCTCCTCAAGCATTCTTTGAACATCCTCGATCGACCTTGAGGTGCCGGTCGCGCTGCGAAAGAGCATCTCGTAGGCCTCCCGTCCGTGATCGATCGTGGCCAGACCGCCCGGCACAATTTTCGATTCATCAATGGTGTCAAGGACCGACAAAATATTTTCATACGCCGGAAGATACGCCTCACGGAATGCCTCATCCAGCGCCGCATGGTAAGAATCTTTGAGGTCCTGGTCCATATCGATGCCGTCGACATTCTCCTTCATCGACGCCAGCGTGCTGCTGTCCATGCCCACAGACACAATATTTTCACAGTAACTGCGGATCTCATCTATGTCTATGATCAATGTCCCGTGCGCCTCCTGCTCCTTCAGAAAAGCGGCGCTGCCGTCCAGATATGTCTTCACCGATCTCACGAGTTCCACCAGAGCCTGCGCGTCCGATTCATTTCTCAGCTGCAGATCAGCCAGAAGTGTCGGTATCTGGTTATAAGAGCCGCTGAGCGTGGAAAAATCAAAGCTGATATATTTAAATTCATCCCTGACGCTCTCCAGCGCTACATCCAGCATATAAGCATAGATGTCGTAGGTGTCCTTCTGCACATCCGTCAAATTCTCTCTGTGAAACTCACGGAATGCCTCCGCGCATTTCTCATTTTCCGCCTTTGCCTTCTCAAAATAGGCATCGCCCGGCGGCTCGGACAGCTCAACATCGACATTGGTCATATCCACGCCGAAGTCCTCTGGATTTTCCATAAATATGTGCGCGTTCAGCCAGTTGTCTTCCATTGTATCGACAAACTCTTTGTCAATAAATTCGTCAAACGCCTTCTGCTCATCTAGATTGCCGCGGGAAATATAAAAATTTCCCACCATCAGAACCGCCAGACAGACGGCAAGGACTTTCCTCAGATACAAAAACAAGATCACCACGCCTCCCTCGTAAATTTTATGTACATTCTTGCCGCAATCTCAGATTAATACTTGTTATCCACACCGGAATTTGATATACTATAACTCAAATCCAGAAGAAAAGAAATTTTATCTGGTATTTTCGTCGTTTTTAAATGGGGGGTGGATTAATTGCAAATCAAAGAATCCGCGGAAAATTATCTCGAAACAATTTTGATGATCCAGCAGCGCAAGGGCAGTGTGCGCTCGATCGACATCGCCAATGAACTGGATTTTTCAAAGCCAAGCGTCAGCGTGGCCATGAAAAACCTGAGATCGGAGGGTTACATCGCGGTCGGTCCCGACGGATTTATCACACTGCTCGACAAGGGCAAACAGATCGCCGACAAAATGTACGAGCGCCATGTGAGCATCTCGGATTTCCTGATCTCTCTGGGCGTCGACCCGCAGACGGCGGTCAACGACGCCTGCCGCATCGAACATGTGATCAGCCCTGAGAGTTTCAAGGCCATCAAGGATCTGGCCGCCAGACTGAAAGATGAGACGGCCAATCCAAAGGATGAAACGGCCAATCCAAA
>CAYRDY010000135.1:2435-4121 GCA_964423195.1 uncultured Catenibacillus sp.
CAAATGAAAGGCTGCGGCGTCTAGCCCAAAGAATGAACGGCCAAACGTGCTTCCCGAACGCAAAACACCGGCATGGCTTTCAAAAGTCAGTGCCGGTATTTTGCGTATCATGGGCAAATTTTACACAATATCAAAATGCTTGAACAGTGCCCAGATATACGGGGCTCCGAATACATTGAGCTTCTTTGGCCCGGTGATCTGCTTCTCGGTATCGGCCCTCACCTTTTCAAAGGCTTTCTCAAACGTCGCCCTGGTAATGGATTTCTGCCGGCGCTCCGTGAAGAACTCCCTGCCCTTGATCGTATAGGTAAAAGGCAGCTTTTTTGCCGTGTAAAACACTTCGCCCTGGTGCGCTTCCAGCGCCGCCCAAAATTGATCCATCGTCCAATCAGATACACTCATCTCTCCAATTCCCTCCGGGCTTCAATGAATGCCGCTTGATCAAAAGTTCCCGCCCGCAGCGCTATCCCATACCCTCACCGGCAAACGGTAAGCCATACCCCTACCGGCAGTGCGCCGTCAGGGCGTTATCTCAGCGGGACAAAATCCTCGACGCCATGCTTGCAGAGCGGACAGATAAAGTCATCCGGCAGCACATCGCCCTCATAGATGTATCCGCAGACTGTACACACGAATCCCTTCTTGTCTGTCTCCGGTCTCGGCTTCACATAGCTCTGATAATAGCTATAGGTCATGGTCTGCTTATCCGAGAGCGGCGCGCACTCCACCACATCACAGATAAACATGATATGCGTGCCGAGATCGATCTTGTTGATGACCTTGCCGGAAATAAATCCGTTGGCGAATTTGTCGAGGAACAGCAAGCCATTGGCGGAGCGGCGGACATGTGGGAAATCCGCGAACTTGTCGACATCTCTGCCGGACTGGAAGCCAAAATGCTTGAAAATATTAAACGGCGCGTCCGTGGACAGGGTCGAGATATTCAACTTTCCTGTCTTGGCGATCGTCTCACAGGAATAGTTCATCTTATTGACCGTCACGGAGATGCGGTTCGGCGTGCTCGTCACCTGCGTCACGGTATTGACAATACAGCCATTGTCCTTTGTGCCGTCGTTGGTCGTCAGGACATACAGGCCATAGCCGATCTTGAACATCGCGGTCGGGTCGATATTGCTCGGCTCGATCTTATCCGCCGCCGTATAGGACGCTGCCAGCTCCTCGGCCAGCTCCTCGATCTGCGCTTTGGACTCATCGTTCAGCGCGGACATGATCGTGACATTATTTTTGGCGATCGTGATATCCTTGGAGTTTTCAAAGGCTTTCTTCATGATCTTGTTGGCCTGCGGTGCCCAGGAACCATTCTCGATAAAGGCGATCGTCCGCTTCTGATAGCCGCGCTCGATGAGGTGATCGATGAATGTCCGCATGAACGGGAAGATATCCGCATTGTAGGTCGTGGTCGCAAGCACCAGCTTGTCATATCTGAAGGCATCCTCCACGGCCTCCGGCATGTCGCATCTCGCCAGGTCATTGAGGACGACCTTCGGAACGCCAAGTGCCTCCAGCTTTTCCTGCAGCAACTCGGCGGCCGCCCTCGTGTGCCCGTAAACGGAGGTATAGCAGATGCAGACGCCGTCACTCTCCGGCCTGTAATCTGACCAGGTGTCATACAGATCGAGATAATAGCCGAGATTCTCCGTCAGGATCGGCCCGTGCAGAGGGCAA
>CAYRDY010000136.1:0-4004 GCA_964423195.1 uncultured Catenibacillus sp.
CACCGCCCGCGGCGGCCGGGGCGGCTACGGGAACATCGGCACCATCTCAAGGCCCGTGCGCTCATCGAGGCCGAAGAGAATATTCATATTCTGTACCGCCTGACCCGCGGCGCCCTTGACGAGATTGTCGATTGCGCCCATCATGACCACGCGGTTTGTGCGCCTGTCGATCTGAAAATTGATGTCCACATCATTACTGCCCCTGACCCAGCGGGTCTCAGGGCACACGCCCGCGTCCAGCAGACGGATAAACGGCTCGCCGCCGTAATATTTCTCATAGACCTGCCGCATCTCCTCATCAGAGATCTCCGTCTTTAATGAGGCATAGGCCGTCACAAGGATGCCTCTCTGCATCGGCACCAGATGCGGCGTAAAGCTGACCGTCAGCGGACGACCCGCGGCGATCCCAAGCTGTTCCTCGATCTCCGGCGTATGCCGGTGGCACGCCACACTGTCGGCCTTGATATTCTCAATGACCTCACAGAAAAGGTTGGCCGTCTTCGCGCCTCGGCCCGCGCCGGAAGTCCCGGACTTCGCGTCGATGATGAGTGTGTCGGCGTCGATGATGCCCTCCTTGACCAGCGGATAGGCCGTCAGAATCGAGCAGGTCGTATAGCAGCCCGGATTGGCCACCAGACGCGCCCCGGCGATATCCGCGCGGTTGATCTCGCACAGCCCGTACACGGCCTCGCCGATCAACTGCGGCGCTCTGTGCTCGATCCCGTACCAGCGCTCATACGTCTTCACATCCTTGATCCTGAAATCGGCGCTGAGATCAATCATCTTCGCCTTCTCTAAAATTTCTTCAGTGACGGCCGAAGCGCAAAATCCCTGCGGCGTGGCCGTAAAGATCACATCCGCCTCATCGGCCAGCCGTTCCATATTGTCGTCCATGCATTTGGCATCGGCCAACTGAAACATATTGCCAAAAATCTTGCTGTATCGCTCATCGATAAAACTTCTGGAACCGTACCAGACAATCTCCGCCTGCGGATGCCCAAGCAATAGCCGTACCAGCTCCTCGCCCGCATAGCCTGTCGCTCCGATAATACCGGCTCTGATCATTTAAATTCATCCTTTTCCTGTAGATTTATGCATTTCCGCAGTCTGTATAATATCACACTTTCCACATACTTTAAAGAACTATTTTCTATTTCATCAATAGTTACAATTTTTTATATTTATGCAATAATTATTTATAAAAATTCACAATCTTCAAAATTGCGCTTGCATTTTCGGCGGAGATCATGTATATTAGCATTTATGTATATCTTCAGGATCTTCAGGAGGAATCAATATGAAAGAGAAAGTTGTTTTGGCCTATTCGGGCGGACTTGACACCACGGCGATCATCCCATGGCTGAAGGAGACCTTTGACTATGAAGTGATCTGCTGCTGCGTCGACTGCGGTCAGGGCGAGGAGCTGGACGGGCTTGAGGCGCGCGCGAAGCTCTCCGGCGCCTCCAAACTCTACATTGAAAATATCATCGATGAGTTCTGTGATGAATATATTATGCCGTGCGTGCAGGCCGACGCCGTCTACGAAAATAAATATCTGCTCGGCACCTCGATGGCACGGCCGGCCATCGCCAAAAAGCTCGTCGAGGTTGCCCGCAGGGAGAATGCCTCCGCGATCTGCCACGGCGCCACCGGCAAAGGCAACGACCAGATCCGTTTCGAGCTTGGCATCAAGGCGCTGGCGCCGGACATCCGGATCATCGCACCGTGGCGCATGACCGATGTGTGGACCATGAAATCCCGCGAGGATGAGATCGAATACTGCAGACAGCACGGCATCCACCTGCCGTTTGACGCGAGCCAAAGCTATAGCCGCGACCGAAATCTCTGGCACATCAGCCACGAGGGACTTGAACTGGAGGATCCCGCGAATGAGCCGAATTATGACCATCTGCTTGTGCTCGGCGTGACGCCGGAGAAGGCGCCGGATACGGCTGAGTATGTGACCATGACATTTGAGGCCGGCATTCCGAAGACACTGAACGGCAAAAGCATGAAAGTTTCCGAGATCATCACTGAATTGAACGCACTGGGCGGCAAACATGGCATCGGCATCGTCGATATCGTCGAAAACCGCGTGGTAGGCATGAAATCCCGCGGCGTCTATGAGACGCCGGGCGGCACCATTCTCATGGAGGCACACCGGCAGCTTGAGGAGCTCGTCCTCGACCGCGCCACCATGGAGGTCAAAAAGGACATGGGCAACAAGCTGGCGCAGATCGTCTACGAGGGCAAGTGGTTCACGCCGCTGCGCGAGGCCATCCAGGCTTTTGTGGAATCCACGCAGAGGTATGTGACCGGCGAGGTCAGATTCAAACTCTACAAGGGAAATATCATCAAGGCCGGCACCACATCGCCTTACTCCCTGTACAGTGAATCCCTTGCCAGCTTCACCACCGGTGATCTCTACGACCACCATGACGCCTCCGGCTTCATCACACTGTTCGGACTGCCGCTGAAAGTCCGCGCGATGAAAATGGCCCAGGTCGAAGCCGCGAAAAAAAACGAATCGGACAAATAAAATATTTGCGGAATCCGCCCTCTGCGGATTCCGTATTTTTTTGTAAACCCTTAAAAAATTCTTAAGAAAATTATTTAAAATAATCAACGCTTTTATGCTCATTTTATGGTATACTCTAAGCTAGGATTACAGAAACGGGAAGACCTATCCCTGAAGAAGGCAAAGGGTATATTTTTATCCCGACATCCATCAAAGAATACGCACTTGCGGGAGGTTACTATGACATGAGCAAAAAGAAAAAATTTATCATCGCGGGCGTCGTCGCCGCCGTTGTCATCATCGCGGCCGTCTGCCTGGGTTTTTTCCTTCATTCGGGAAGCGGGACTTCCTCCGAGAGTCAGGTCTATGTGAGTCCTGTCTCTGAGATCACCGGTCAGGGAAATGCCGGCCTGTTCAACCGCTACACAGGGGTCGTCCAGCCGCAGGAGACGCTTGAGATCGAGGTTGATCCCAACAAAACGATAAAGGAAATCTTTGTCAGCGAGGGGGACAATGTCGAGACGGGCACGGAGCTGTTCGCCTATGACACCGACGAGATCAATCTCTCGCTCAGCCAGGCGCAGCTTGATCTGGAGGGTTTTGCAAATGAAATCACCAGCATCAACGCTCAGATTGCTGATCTGGAGAAGGAGCGGCAGAAGGCCCCCGCGGACGCTCAGCTCGAATATACGACGCAGATACAGGAAAAGCAGAATGATCTGAGACGTGCTGAATATAACCAGAAAAGCAAGCAGGTCGAGATCGAGCAGATCAAAAAATCACTGGACACCGCCGTCGTCACCAGCGAGATCACCGGCATTGTCCAGTCGATCAACCAAAACGGCGAGTACGACAATATGACCGGAGAGCCGCTGCCGTTTATGACGGTTCTGGCCACCGGCAATTACAGGATTATGGGAAAGATCAATGAGACCAATGCCGCCGCGATCAATGAGGGCGGCGCTGTGATCATTCGCTCGCGCGTCGATGAGGATCAGATCTGGACCGGCGTCATTTCCATGATCGACTTTGAGAATCCGATCGCCAATGAAAATAGCTATATTTATGACAGCAGCGGCGGCGGCGAGCAGTCCTCAAGTTATCCGTTCTATGTCGAACTGGATTCGGCCTCCGGCCTGATGCTCGGCCAGCATGTCTTTATAGAACTCGACAACGGGCAGATGATCGACAAGGACGGCCTGTGGCTGATGGAAAATTATATTATTATTGATGGCCCGGACACCTATGTGTGGGCGATGGATGGCAGAGATCGCCTGGAAAAGCGCAAAATCGAGCTCGGCGAGTATGATTCACAGATGATGGAATACCAGATCGTCTCCGGCCTCGCCGAGGATGACAATATCGCCTGGCCGACCAGTATTCTTGAGGAGGGGATGCCTTGCACCGTCAGCTCTGTCGATGAAATGATGCAGCAGAATATGGAAGCGGAAATGATGCAGCAGATGGAGAGCGGCCAGGACGGCAC
>CAYRDY010000137.1:0-3924 GCA_964423195.1 uncultured Catenibacillus sp.
TCAATGACATGGATACGCTATTTCCATTTGAGTATCAGCTGGAGAAGGAAAGTATACTTCAGGACGAACGCTTTGAGATTAACAATCTCGGCGGTGAACTGGCGGTATCGTCCCCAACTGCTCATAGGTGTAGAGGGAACGCTCCCGAGATATCGGTCAGTTTGGAAAGCTCCGTCTGACGGCGTAAAACCGGCGGGAACCTCGCCGAAACCTCAATGAAAAATAATTTTTTACAAAAAAATGTTCCAAAATCAGAAAAAATATGATATAATGACAATGGTGCCTGAGTGAAGGAAGACGAAAGACGCCATACATTATCATTACACAGAAGGGAAAGATGTAACTATGGGATTTTTGACAGGAAAGACAGCAATCATCACTGGCGGCGGCCGCTCGGTTTTGCGTGACGGCAAGTGCGGTTCGATCGGCTATGGTATTTCCACAGCTTATGCCAAGGAGGGCGCAAATATTGTCATTACCGGACGTAATGTACAGAAACTTGAGGATGCCAAGGAAGAGCTTGAGAGATTATATGGCATCAAGGTTCTTCCGGTTCGCGCGGATGTGTCCGCAGGCGCTGACAATGAGACGGTTGTGAACAATGTCGTCAAACAGACGATCGACACTTTCGGACGCATTGATGTGCTGATCAACAACGCGCAGGCATCGGCATCAGGCGTCACTCTGGCTGACCACACGACGGATCAGTTCAATCTGGCGGTGTATTCAGGACTCTTCGCGACGTTCTATTATATGAAAGCCTGCTATCCGTACCTGAAAGAGACCAAGGGCTCCGTGATCAATTTTGCCTCCGGTGCCGGCCTTTTCGGCAATTACGGACAGTGCGCATACGCGGCGGCCAAAGAAGGCGTCCGCGGTCTGACGAGAGTCGCGGCTACAGAGTGGGGACCGGACGGTATCAATGTCAATATTGTCTGCCCGCTGGCATGGACATCACAGCTTGAGAACTTCAAGATGTCTTATCCGGAAGCGTTTGAGCAGAATGTGAAGATGCCTCCTGCCGGCCATTATGGCGACGCTGAGACTGAGATCGGGCGTGTCTGCGTGCAGCTTGCTTCCCCTGATTTCAAATATATGAGCGGCGAGACGATCACGCTTGAGGGCGGCATGGGTCAGAGACCGTAAATCATTAGATGCTCAAGAAAAATTAATATCTTAAAGAAAATTAAAATCCGGCAGGATTCGAGGCTTTCGCCTTGCTGATTCTGCCGGATTTTTGTCGGAAGATGTTCAAAAAATCATCCGTTGTAGAAGTTTTTCAAAAAAATCGTCCGTTGTAAAAGATTTTCAAAAAATCTTCCGCTGTATGTCCAATGTTTACGCGGCTTCGCTGGCGGGCGCACGGTTTGCGTGGCCGCTGTCCGGGCGTTTCGCGGTGAAATCCCTGTGATAGAGAATGCGTATTGAATTGGCAATGCAGATCATGGCCACGCCGGTATCCGCAAAGACAGCCATCCACATGGAGGACAGGCCGCAGAGTCCCAGAATCATGACGATGATCTTCACGGTCAGCGCGAAGATGACATTTTGCCAAGAAATTCTGGAGGTCGTTCTGGCGATGGCAAGCGACTGCGGGATCGCCTGCATTTTGGAAGTCATAAAGACGACGTCGGCGGCCTCGATGGCGGCGTCCGCGCCGGATCCCATGGCTGCCCCGACATCCGCACCGGCCAGCACCGGCGCGTCATTGATGCCGTCTCCGACAAACATCACGCTGCCGTATTTGTCGCGAAGCGCCCTGAGTTCACGGAGTTTGTCCTCCGGCATCAGGTGTGCCCGGACATCTTCGATGCCGGCTTCCCTTGCGACGGACATTGCGCTGTCCTCTGAATCGCCGGTCAGCATGGCGGCGGCGATGTGATGCTCACGGAGTGCGCGCACGGCGTCCCTCGCATCCGCTTTCAATGTGTCTGAGATGACGATACAGCCGGCATATCTGCCGTCAATGGCGATCAGCACTTCCGTGCCGTAGTGGTCATTTTTATAGCCCGACAGGTCGACGCCGGACTGTTCCAAAAGCTTCCGGCTGCCGCAGAGCATCGTCTGGGCGCCGCTTTGCGCCCTAATGCCCTGGCCGGCGATCTCCTCAATATTTTCAGTGTGTACCGGCGTGAGATTTTTTTCCTCTGCAGCGGTGACGATACTGATGCCGATCGGGTGTGTGGAGGCATATTCACAGCCCGCGCCGACGGCAAGCAGGTCATCCTCGGACATAGCCCCGGAGGATAGGATTTTCTGGACTTTAAAATTGCCCTCGGTGACGGTGCCGGTTTTGTCCATGACAACCGCGCGAACTTTCGCCAGCGCCTCAAGCGACAGGCCGCCCTTGAACAGAATGCCGAGTTTTGACCCGGCGCCGATGCCTGAGAAGAAGGCCAGAGGGACACTGAGGACAAGTGCGCACGGGCAGCTCATGACCAGAAAGGTGAGCGCCGTATACACCCAATAGTGCCAGTTTCCGGTGATCAGCGACGGGACAACGGCAACCGCAAGCGCCAGAAAAACGACGACCGGCGTGTAAATACGCGAAAATTTGGTGATGAAGCGGTCGATCTTCGGCTTGCTCGCGGCGGCATTTTCGACGGAATCCAGAATTTTTGTCACCATAGACTCGCCCAGCGGCTTTTCCACGCGCATCTTTAGCTGTCCGGATGTGTTGACACACCCAGAGATGAGTTCGCTGCCAGCCTCAGCCTTGACGGGCACCGGCTCTCCGGTGACCGGCGAGGTGTCGATGCGGCTGGTGCCCTCTGTGACAACGCCGTCGAGAGGGATGCGGTCGCCGGGCCGAATCAGGAGCAGGTCGCCGATGCTGGCCTCTTTTGCGGGGATCACTTGAATGTCCCCGCCGGAGATCAGATTGACGGTCTCCGGCCGCATATCAACGGCATCCATGATCTGTGAGCGGCTTCTCTCGACGGCGACATGTTCAAAGAATTCGCCGACGCGGTAGAAGAGCATCACACCCACGGCTTCCGCGGAATAGTTCTCCCTGAAAATGAACTGGATGGCGAATGCGCCGAGCGTCGCGATGACCATGAGAAAGTTTTCGTCAAAAATCTGGCCGTGGCCGATATTTTTGACGGCCGTCACAATCACCTCCGCGCCGAGAATGATGTAAGCGGCGATGAAAATCAAGGTGGACACGATCGTCAGATTTGGGACGGCATGGCCGACGATCTCCGCGATCACAAACAATACCGCGCCGGCGATGATGATCCGAAGATCCCGCATGTGTTCTTCGGACAGTTGCCTTTTACCGCCCTGAGTGTGCGCGGCGCGGGGAACGCTTTCCTTCTCGATGAGGCGCACATCGGGCTCGATTGAAGTGCAGGCGGCCGTGATCTGCGGCAGGATCGCCGGAATATCGGCGCCCCAGACGCGAAGCTCTTTTGTCGCGAATGTGATCACCGCGTCCTCTACGCCCTGAATCTTTCCGACTTTCTCCTCCATCTTGGCGGCGCAGTTGGCGCAGTCCAGATTTTCCAGCAGATAGACATATCTGCCGTCCGACCGACCCTCGTGATGATGCACATGATGTTCGTGCGCGTGGCCGTCATGGTCATGGCCGTGTCCGTCATGATCATGCTCGCAGTGTCCGTGCTCGTGCTCGTCATGTCCATGGCCGCAGCAGTCGTGCTCACGATCGTCATATTCATGCTCGTGGTCATGTGTTTTCATTTTTTAGGCAGCTCCTTCCAAACATATCATCGATCATCTGATGAATCAGGCGGGCATCCTCGTTGTCCGCCAGGGTATAATAGACTTCTTTGCCGACACGCCGAAACTCAAGGATGCCCAGGAGTTTCAGTGACCGCAAATGGTGGGATACCGCCGGCGCGCTCATGTTGATGGCGTCCGCGATATTGCAGACACAGACGCTGTTGTGGCAGAGGAGGTAGA
>CAYRDY010000138.1:0-3780 GCA_964423195.1 uncultured Catenibacillus sp.
GAAATCTTTGGCCTTGTCGGCGAATCCGGATCCGGCAAGTCCACGGTGGCTCGCTGTGTCATGAATATTTACCGTCCGACCGCCGGTGAGATCCTTTATGACGGCATTGACCTCTTTGACAAGGCTCAATACCGAGCCCACAAAAAATATCTCCAGACCTCCAGGCAGCTGATCTTTCAGGATTCCAATTCCAGCCTCGACCAGCGCATGAAAGTCATGGATATCATCGCCGAACCGATGGCCATTCACCATATGCGGCCGCCGCGCGGCTCCTACAGGGAGGAAGCCGCTTTTCAGCTGAAATACGTGGGCATGGACGCCTCCTATCTGGACAAATATCCGCCGCAGCTCTCCGGCGGGCAGAGACAACGCGTCGCCATCGCCAGGGCCGTATCCATGGAGCCGGAATTTCTTGTGGCGGACGAGCCGATCTCCTCGCTCGACGTCTCGATTCAGGCGCAGATCATCAATCTGTTTAAGCATCTGCAGCGGGAGCACGGCTTCACATTTTTATTTATCGCGCACGACCTCTCCGTCGTCAGGTACCTCTGTGACCGGATTGGCGTCATGCATCAGGGGAAACTGGTCGAAGTCGCGCCGACACAGGAACTGTTTGAGGCGCCAAAACACCCATACACCAAGAAGTTGCTGGCCGCGATCCCCAAAATACCGGAACCGCCCACATAAAAGGTTTACTCTTTGGAGGCTCTGCACTATGTTTTGGCACCAATTTTCATCTATCGCGAAAAAAATACTCACACTGATCCTCAGCATCTTTGTCCTGTCGGTCATCGTCTTTTATGTCTCACGCCTCGCGCCGGGCGATCCGCTGGTCTCTTTCTTCGGGGAGCGCGCCGAGCGCATGAGCGCCGAGGAGCGGCTCTGGGCCGAACAAAGGCTCGGACTGGATCAGCCAATCCACGTCCAGTATGTCCGGTGGCTTGCCAATGCCCTGCACGGTGATTTCGGAATTTCCTTTAAATATAAAATCCCTGTCACTGAGGTCATCAGAGGGCGCGTCGCGAACACGCTCATCCTGGGCGGCATCGGCTTTGTCATTATTTTTATTTTTTCCATGCTGCTCGGCGTCCTGTGCGCCTGCTTTGAGAACCGGCTGCTCGACAGGATCATCACGCGGGTAGGGACGGTCATCAGCTGTATCCCGGAATTCTGGCTGTCGCTGGTTCTGATACTGATCTTCGCGGTCAACTTAAAAATCCTCCCAAGCAGCGGCGCCTATTCGCTCGGTGCCGACGGCGATATTCCCGACCGTCTCAGGCATCTGATCCTTCCGATGACCGTGGTCGTGTCCGGCCATCTCTGGTATTACGCCTATATGGTGCGCAATAAAATCTTGGAAGAAGTGCGGGCGGACTATGTGCTGCTCGCGAGGGCCAAGGGTCTTGGCAGGATGCGGATCATTTTCACGCACTGTGTGCGCAACATCATTCCATCTTATCTGAGTATCATGGCCATCTCTGTCCCGCATATCATGGGCGGCACTTACATCGTGGAGACAGTCTTTTCCTACCCAGGCATCGGCACGCTCTCCTACGAGAGTGCCCGTTACCAGGACTACAATCTGCTGATGGTCCTCTGCTTGATCTCCGGCATCGTCGTGATCCTCTGCAATATGCTTGCCCAGACGATCAATGAGCGGATTGACCCGCGAATCAAAATTGTCAAACCAGTCGATCAACCATGAATTTGCCGTGAGCAATGAAACAGTCAGTTCTGGCTGGCTGTCAGGAAGCTAACCACCACATATCTTATTGTAAGTTGCATAAATCTTATTGTAGAAGGATGTGTACTGTATAAATCCTATCTTAGAAGGATGTGAACCGCATGGAGGATCAACGCTTTGTCTTTGTGGGCATTCGGCCGGCCGATGTGGCTCCCGACCGCCCAATCGCAAAATGGTATCAAAATAAACCGATGGCCGCCATCATTATTTTAGGGATCATCATTCTCGGATGCCTGCTGCTGCCCTTCTTTACGAGGGACGCCGCCTATATGGACCTCATGAATGACCGCCAGCCGCCGTCTGCGCAATTCCCTTTCGGCACCGACACCATGGGCCGCGATATATTCGCCATGGTCTGGGCCGGAGGGCGCGTCTCTTTGCTGATCGGGTTTATGGCCACCTTTATCTCCACGGCGATCGCCGTCATTTACGGCACACTGAGCGCACTCGCCCCGCAGTGGCTCGACACGCTGCTGATGCGCCTGACTGAGATCTTCTTGAGCATCCCGTCACTGCTGATCATTATCCTGATCCAGGCGATTCTCGGCAAGGCAAATGTTTTCAGCATTTCCATCGTCATCGGCATCACGGGCTGGTACAGTATCGCCAAGGTTGTCCGCACAGAGGTGCGGCAGCTGCGCGGCAGCGAATACGTCATCGCCGCAAGATGTATGGGCGCGGGCTTTTTCCGTATTTTGTGGCGGCACCTGACGCCGAATTTTCTCTCCTCGATCATGTTTATGGTGGTCATGAACATCCGCAGTGCCATCGTCGCCGAGTCCACCTTAAGTTTCATCGGCATCGGCCTGCCGCTGGAGGTCATCTCCTGGGGCAGCATGCTCTCATTGTCCGAAAATGCCTTGACATCCGGCGCCTGGTGGATTATTCTGATTCCAGGGCTGTTTCTCGTCGTTACACTTCTGTGCGTGACAGAGATCGGCAATTACATCCGCAGCAGCGCCAACCGCGCGGAGAGCCATCTGTAGTCAGACACGCTGCACTGCAGTTCCTGTAAATTATCAGCGTCACGCGCGAAACAGCGGCTATTTCTGATTGTGTCGTACCGGCGCTACTACTAAGCTGCCTTATCCGAAAATTATTTGAGTGCCCTTGCTTTGGTACTGTCATCAAAAAGAATGGAGAAAAATCTTATGAATCAAATCATAAAGACAGGTCTGATCATGGAGGGCGGCGCCATGCGCGGCATGTTCACCTGCGGCGTGATTGACGTCCTCATGGAAAACAATATCACCTTCGACGGCGCGATCGGCGTCTCCGCTGGCGCGGTCTTCGGCTGCAATTATAAATCGAGGCAGATCGGGCGGGCTATCCGCTATAATAAGAAATATTGTCAGGACAAGCGCTATGCAAGCCTCGAGTCCCTGATCAAAACCGGCGATCTCTACGGGGTGAAATTCTGCTATGAGGATATTCCCGAACGGCTGGATCCATTTGACACCGAGACTTACAGGGACAATCCGATGGCCTTTTATGTGACCTGCACAGATGTTCACACCGGCGGGGCCGTCTACCATGCCTGTATGGACGGCGGCAAAACGGATATCGAGTGGATGCGTGCGTCCGCCTCCATGCCGATCGTTTCGAGAATCGTCAAAATCGGAGACTATGAACTGCTCGACGGCGGCATCGCCGACCCGATTCCTGTCAAATATTTTGAATCGCTCGGCTACAACCGCAATGTCGTCATTCTCACCCAGCCACTCGACTATAAAAAAGAAAAAAATAAGTTCCTGCCGCTGGCACGCATCATTTTTCATCAATATCCGAAAATGGTCCAGGCCATCGCCGACCGCCATATCCGCTACAATGTGACCACTTACAATATCCGAAAGGCCGAACTGGCAGGCGAACTCTTTGTCATCCGCCCGCCGAGAGCATTAAATATCGGAAGTGTGGAAAAAGATCCCGAAAAGTTGGAGCGCGTTTACCGGATTGGCAGAAGAACAGCACAGAAACAGCTGGATGCCTTGAGGAGCTATCTGTCTGCCAGCGCTGCCCCGGCTTAATCCTAGACT
>CAYRDY010000139.1:0-3544 GCA_964423195.1 uncultured Catenibacillus sp.
TATTCACTGAAGTCTTACATTCATACCGCAAAGGATCATCCCTCCCTTTTCACATCGTGCAGTTCAACTTCATGGGCCTCCTCATTTTGCAAGCCACTTGTCTAGGGCTTCCGTCAGCTTGGCGACTTCCACCGGTTTGGCCACATGGTCATTCATCCCCGACTCAAACGCGTCGCGGATGTCATCGGCGAAGGCATTTGCCGTCATGGCGATGATCGGGATTCTGTCCGTATCCTCGCGTCCCAGCGCGCGGATAGCGCGCGCCGCCTCATAGCCGTTCATGACCGGCATCTGGATATCCATAAAAATCAGATCATAATAATACATCGGATGCTCCTGCACCATCGTCAGGGCCTCCTGCCCGTTTTCGGCCTCCTCCACGATGACATCGATGTAAGACAAAAGTTCCACGGCGATCTCCCGGTTCAGCTCATTATCCTCCACGAGGAGAATGCGACGTCCGCTGTATTTTGAAGATTCCGACGCGGCTGACTCCACAGATTTCTCACTCGTCTCCTCCAACAGCACGGATTTCAAGGCAAAAATCAGGCGCGAACGAAACAGCGGCTTCTCGATGAATGCCTGTACCCCCGCCTCACGGGCCGTCGTCTCAGCCTCCGTCCAGTCATAGGCGGACAGGATAATGATTGGCACTTCATCGCCGATTTGACGGCGAATCTCCCTGGCCGTCTCTATGCCGTCTCTGCCCGGCATCTTCCAGTCCAAAATCACCGCGGAATAATCCCGTTGCGTCTGATGCGCCGCGATGGTCGCCGCGATGGCCTGATCGCCGTCGGTGACCCACTCCGCCGTCACCCCGATATCTTTCAGAATCTCGCAGGTGCTGACGCAGGAATCCTCATCGTCGTCGGCCACCAGGACATGCATATTCGCGAGCGCCTCCACGCTCTCATCCGTCTGATCCTGCAGCTTTAAGTGCAGCTGAACCGTAAACCTGGAGCCCTCGCCCAGCTTGCTCTCCACCTTGATATCGCCCTCCATCATCTGCACGATATTGCGGGTGATGGACATGCCGAGGCCGGTGCCCTCGATATTTCTGCTGACAGAATTCTGTGAGCGCGCAAACGGGTCAAAAATAGTTTTGATGAAGTCCTCATCCATGCCTATGCCGGTATCCTCACTGACAAACTCGTAGCAGGCCATGCCGTGAATCAGCGAGCGACATTCTCGGATGGAGAAGATGATGGTGCCGCCCTCCGGCGTGAATTTCACCGCGTTTCCGAGAATATTCACAAAAATCTGCCGCAGCCTGAGGGTATCGCCGATGACATTCTCATGCTCGATATCGGAGATATGGACTTTCAGACGCTGATGTCTGGAGGTGGCCTGTGAGCGGATAATCGTCACGATACTCTCGACCATATCCGCCATATTGAACGGCTCCTCGGAGAGCGTCACCTTGCCGCTCTCGATCTTGGACATATCCAGCACATCATTGATCAGCGCCAGCAAATGCCTGCTTGAGATCGTGATCTTGTTCAGGCAGTCTGTCAGCCGCTCTTTGTCGTCCAGATGCATGGTCGCCACCGCCGTCATGCCCATAATGGCATTCATCGGTGTGCGAATATCATGGGACATCCTTGCCAGGAAATCGGATTTGGCGCGGTTTGCCGCCTCCGCGGCATCGGATGCGGCCCTGAGCGCCATGCGGATCTGTTCCTCCTGCTCCTTGAGCGCCGTGACATCCTGGATGGCGAACAGCACATCCGACGGCAGGCCGTCCTTTCTCCTCATGCACAAGATGGAAATATTTTCCCAGTGCCGGCCATCCATGTCGATCTGATACTCAAACTGCAGATAAGGCACATCCGGCGTCAGATGCTCCTGCACATAGGCCTTGGTGATCACCGTGCGCATGCTCACGCTGTTCTCATCCGTGCCATCATCCACATATTTTGTCCCAAGAAATTTGACCAGATCCGAGTATCTGCCCTTCACCGACGCGGAACTCTTTTTATCCTCAAGATATTCATAGGTATCCTTTTCGAAATCCACCAGCGCAAAGCGCGTGAAGAGCTGTGTCACCGCGCCGACAATGCGCGAAATCTCCTGCTTCTCGGAGACCAGCCGCCGCTTCTGTATCTGGCTCCTGACGACCAGGTAAATAATATATACGATAAAGGCAATGATTAGCCGCACTTCCAGAGCGACACCCGCGGAATCCGCCATGGACACCATGCTCTTTGTCACCGAGGAAGGAAAATTCTGTACCAGCACCCACTCCTTGCCTCTCAGCGTCGTGATATAGGCGCTGCCGGAAGCACTCGTCCCCTGGAAATTGAAATTGGCAGAGCCGCCCTCATTGAGCGCCGTCTCAAACTTTTGAAGATCCTCCGGCGTCAAAATATCGCTTGTCTTCAGAGCCTCCAGCAAATTTTCCGGTGCCTGGCTGTCGCCCGCGGACAAAATCACGCTGCCGTTTCGCTCAAGCAGATAGCTGTTGGCCTGTACGTCAAAATAATCGGCGGAGAGCACCTCATAGATGGTATCGCCGTTTAAAATGCCGCACAGCACGCCGATGATCCGGTTCTCATAATAGAACGGCGAATAGAAGATCAGCAGCGTCTCGTTTGTGATCCTGGAATTATAGACCACGCATTTCCCGCTGTTGCCCTTCATGCCCTGCTGAAAATAATCCATGTCCGACACATCGGCTGTCTGTCCCTCCGCGGTCATATCAATGCCGTCCTCCGAGACAAACTCGACATAGTCAAAGGACGACATCTCCACCATGTCCCTGAGCATGGACGGCGTCACCTCCGGCTCTGTCATCGTCGAGCCGTAAAACTGCGCGATCATGGACACATCATTCAGAGACATATCGATGAGGTCGCTGATCCTCGCCGACGTCTTCTCCGTCGCCGACTTGATAAAGCTGTTATTCTGCTCGATAATGCGCCGGTTGTTGTCCCTCATAAAGGCAAAAAATGAATAGATGACAAAGGCCAGCAGCGTGCCGATAAAAATCACATTTAAGAGAACCGACTGATCCTTTTTTTTCATAGCATTCTCCACTCCCCTAAAAACTCCCCTAAAATGACTGTACGACTGGGATTAATAAACAAAATGAAAACAGCAAAGTATAAAAAAACCCTGTCTGAATCACACAAACAGGGTCATGACGTGCGTTAGAGGATTCGAACCCCCGACCTTTTGGTCCGTAGCCAAACGCTCTATCCAGCTGAGCTAAACGCACATAAGCACTGCCAACTTTGGCACCAAAAATTATTATAGTAGATGCCCATTGTTTTGTCAACGGGTTTTTTCAAAATACCGCACTCAAAAATTCAAAAAATTCAAAAAAATTCAAAGGCGGAATTGCGATCCGGGCAGCGCCCTCACCCGCCGAGCGCAACTTTGCACGTCTTTTTGTAGCAGGCAATCCCGTATTTCAGGATTTTCCTGTATTGGTCTTCGCACAGCCCGTCAGCATAATGTCGATCCTCAATCTGCCTCAGCGCGTCCTGGACGCCCTTCTCCAGATTCCCGTCATGCGCGTATTTCACCTCGATGATGGCTCCCA
>CAYRDY010000140.1:0-3486 GCA_964423195.1 uncultured Catenibacillus sp.
CTCAGGCGTCTCGCTTTCCTGTTCCAGGGCATAATCTGCGCGCCGGATACTATCTGTGTCAAACAGATGCAGATCGTTCAGATCAACCGAGTAATAATAGATATCACTGTCCAGATCCGGCGTTTTCCAGCCTTCGCTGGCAAACATCAACTCGCCGTCTCCATCGTACACCGCGTATTTAAAATTCTTGTCCTCGCCAATATAATAACTCAACGGGTACCCGTTGTCTCTGTCGTTCAAAACCCTGTCCAGGCCATCATAAAACGTGTCCAGCGTCGTGCCGTATCTCCTCTTAAACATAGCGCTGGAAAAATATTCTTGCTCCGCGTCGTCGCTGCCGCGATGGACAAAATATTCACCATTCATCATGTCAGAATATTTGATGAAAAACAAAAAGCAGACAACGAGCACAATAAATGCGGCTGCCATCATTACATGAGCCACAATTTTTAACGGAACGCTTTTTTGCAACTGTTCTTTTTTTTTCACAGACAAACCCTCCGATCTCCGATTCTCAAGCCTTTACCTCTTAATCCAGATTCTCAATTTTGTAACCCACGCCCCAGACGACTTTCAGGTACTTTGGCTCTTTCGGGTTGATCTCAATTTTCTCGCGGATGTGGCTGATGTGTACCGCCACCGTGTTGTCGGCGGCGATCGCCTCCTCATTCCAGATATTTTCGTAAATTTCCTTGATGGAAAATACTTTACCCTTGTTTTTCACAAGAAATTTCAATATATTATACTCCAACGGTGTCAGCCGCACGGGCTCGCCCATCACGGTCACTTCCTTCACCGCGTCGTCGACCACCAGATCTCCGGTCCGGTAGACATGATCCGACACCTCCTTCACCGCGTTGCCAAACACCGTGTACCGCCGCAGCTGCGCCTTCACCCGCGCCAGAAGCTCCATCGGGTTAAACGGTTTGGTCACATAATCATCGGCGCCGATATTTAACCCCAGTATCTTGTCATTATCCTCCGATTTCGCGGACAGGATAATGATCGGCACGCCACTCTTTTCGCGGATCTTCAAGGTCGCGCGGATGCCGTCAAGCTCGGGCATCATCACGTCGATCAGAACCAGGTGGACATCATTTTTCTCCAGAATTTCTAACGCCTGTTTGCCGTCGTAAGCCTTTAAGACATTGTATTTTTCACCCAGCAGGTAAATCTCGATCGCCCGAACGATCTCCTTGTCATCGTCACACACCAAAATATTGTACATTCTAAAACCTCCCATGCTCCCATGAAATGCCACGTTATTTTTGCCTTTATCATAAACTCCGTAAAAATCTCTCCGTGCCGTCTTTGCCACAACTCTGCATAAAATGTCCCGCACTGCCTCTATCATAGGGAATTTTTTTTAAAAAACACATAGCTAAAGATTAAAGACTTCCTTAAAATTTTCGCGCGTCATACACAAAAAGCCGCCGCAATTCTCTGCAGCAGCTTTCCATCTTTAAGCGTTCGGGCAAACACGACCGTTTCTGTTTACTTCTTTTCATTTCGGACAACCACGAATGTTTTCGTTTATTTTTCCTTATTGGCAAATTTTGTATAGCTCGGCAGCCACACCAGCTCCACCGTGCCGATCGGGCCGTTGCGCTGTTTGGCGACAATGATCTCCGAGATCCCTTTCTTGTCAGAATCCTTATTGTAATAGTCATCTCTATAGATAAACATGACCACATCCGCGTCCTGCTCGATCGCGCCGGACTCGCGCAGATCAGAGAGCATCGGCCGATGATCCGGCCGCTGTTCCGGCGCGCGCGAGAGCTGAGAGAGCGCAATCACCGGCGCGTTCAGCTCCCTAGCCAGCGCCTTTAAGGCGCGGGAAATCTCTGAAATCTCCTGCTGCCGGGACTCCGCCCGACGTCCGCCGCTCATCAGCTGCAGATAATCGACGATCACCAGGCCGATGCCGTTTTCTATCTTATATTTCCTGCACTTTGAGCGCATCTCACCGATGGAAATGCCCGGCGTGTCGTCGATGATCAGCGGCGCGCTGCTGATGACCCCGGCGCTCTCCGCCAGCTTCTCCCAGTCTGATCCTGTGAGGCTGCCCGTGCGCATGGCCTGCGAATCCACGCCGGATTCCATTGAGAGCAGACGGTTCACCAGCTGGTCCTTGGACATCTCCAGACTGAAAATCAGCGTCGGCACCTTGTGACGCACAGAGATATATTCCGCAAGATTCAGTGCGAAAGCGGTCTTGCCCATGGACGGGCGCGCCGCGATTAGAATCAGATCCGACGGCTGCAGACCGCTCGTCTTGTAATCGAGATCATAAAAGCCGGTCGAAATGCCCGTCACAGTGCCCTTGTGCCTGGAGGCCGCCTCGATCTTGTTGATGACGCTGAGCACGATGTCCTGGATCGGCACAAATTCATCGATATTTTTTCTCTGCAGCAGGTCAAATATTTTCTTCTCCGCCTGATCGAGAATCTCATCCGCCGGCTCCTTGCCTTGGTAGCAGGCGTTGGCAATCTCCTCATTGGTCCTGATCAGGCTGCGCAGCAGGGACTTTTCCGCGACGATGTCCGCGTGGTACTTGATATCGACTGACGTCGGCACGCTGCCCAACAGTTCGCCTAAGAATTCGACACTGTACAAAGCCTCCGGCACATCCCTCGCGCGCAGATAATCCGGCAGTGTCACCAGATCGACCGGCTTCCCCGCCTGAAACAGATCCACAATCGCGTCAAATAAAACGCCGTACTGATGCTGATAAAAATCATCGCCGGTCAGAATCTCCGACGCGACGACAATGGCATCCGCATCCATGAGCATGGAACCGATGACCGATTTTTCCGCCTCAATACTGTGCGGCAGTATTCTCTTGACTACAGCTTCTTCCATGTCATAATCTCCATAATAATTGCGGCGCCGGTTTAAATCTCCAGAACCTTCACCGTCAGCTGGGCTGTGACCTTCGGGTGCACCTTATACGGCACGACCGTCACGCCGGGCGCCTTGATCGGCTCCGGCAGCACCAGTTTCTTTTTGTCAATGTCGATCCCCAGCTGCTCCTTGGCTGCCTGGGCAATCTCTTTCGTGGACACCGAGCCGAACGCTTTGCCGCCCTCGCCGGTGCGGATCGATACCGTGACCGACCGCCCTTTGATATCTTCCGCGAAGACCTGTGCCTGTTCGTAGAGCTTCTGGGCTGCCCTCTCCTCATTCGCTTTCTTGAGCTTCAGGTCATTCAAATTTTTCGGAGACGCCTCAATTCCAAGTTTTTTCGGCAAAATATAATTCCTGGCATAGCCGTCATTGACGTTGACGATCTGTCCTTTCTTCCCCAATGTCTTGACATCCTCAAGCAAAATAATCTTCATTTTTTTATGACTCCTTTATCAACTTATCCTGCAGACGTTCCGTGACTTTTCGGCTCCCTGCCGGACACCGCGCAAGAACCCTTTATCCCCCACAATCATATCTCGCCCTCATTTTTCATGAGGCGCAGATTCATTTTCACGCGGG
>CAYRDY010000141.1:0-1994 GCA_964423195.1 uncultured Catenibacillus sp.
CCAATGGGGTTTTCAGAGTAAAAAAGGAGCCGTCACCGGCTCCTTTTTTTAACGATAGACATTTCGGTTCCGTCTCCTGTACTGCATGGGTGTCTCATCCGAAATCGGAGTACCTGAATTTTTCTTTTTACATTCACTTTCCTATCGGGTGTGTTTGATCATATTCAAAGGCGGCATTTAAGAATTCATCCGGATTTTGTCCATCAAAATGTTCCCTTTGCCATTTTGTATAATCAAACTTTTCACGCATGATTACAGATATAAAATACTCTGCATCCACAGTTCCCAGATTTTTAACCAAACACGCCATTCCTTTATCCATGATTTCAGTTGTGCTGTATCTCATAACGTTTCCTCCAGTCTTCTTACAAATTCTAGGGGAGTTACAAGTTCCAATCTGTTAGTTTTGCAAAAACGTTTCATATGCATTCTTTGCCAAACTTTTATTCCACCTGAAACGAGAACACCTGGACGGAGGCCGGCGGTATCTCGCACCGGAAGCCGGCTGTCGTTTTTTCAGGGAGCCTGCCCTCGGTTCGGCGGATTCTGTCCGGATTTTCCGCCGTATTGCAGGCTCTGACGTCATCACAGGCGAGCAGCTGCGCACCCACGGCTGAAATATTTTGCGGGTGATCCGTAAATATAAGGTCAACGGATTTGCCCGCGTAGAGGTCCGTGTTGACGACATTGACATGGATGCGGTCTTTGCCGGCCGAGGCAAAGGTATACAGTTTTTCATCCATGGCTTCAGCTTCCAGTGCCAGTTTTTGTGCGCCGCGGTGAACTTTATACATCATGAAGACATCATAGTTTGGCGTCAGGATCGTCTTCGCGCCGTCGGTCAGGATCAGGGAATTGAGGACGTTGACGGTCTGGGCCGCGCAGGCCATCCGCACTTTGTCACAGTTCCGGTGAAAGATATCGAGGGAGAGCGCGGTGGTGAGGGCATCGCGCATCGTACACTGCTGGAAGAGCGCTGGACGAGCCCTAAACGCCGAACCGTGCCAGTTGCCCCACTCGCCGACGACCAAATCACAATGCTTTGGCAGTTGGAACGCGGTGTTTTCCGCTTTCGGGAAATGATCGAGACCCTCCTGGATGAGCTGATATTGTTCTTTGATCACATTTTCCAGTTCGAAACAGGTGCCAATGACCTTGTACCATCCGTCGTCGTCGAACTGAGTGTCGGTATCCTCCGGATTGTCAATATTCCAGTTGTAGAAATGGAGATCTATGGCGTCGACCTGCGGTTGGCGATATTCGGCCAGTGCGGCGAAGAAATCCCTTGTCCACTGGACGCGTTCCCCAGGTTTGTTTCCGTCCGGGCCGCTGGCTATTTTTGTCAGCTTGAGACCATGGTCCGAAAACGGTCGCGCATCGCACATCGGCATGGCAGTGGCATAGAGACGATAGAGGTCGGCATACTGCCGCGCGGTCATGCATCCGCCGCCGCCCCAGCACTCATTGCCGATGCCCCAGTATGCCACGTCGAACGGTTCCGGATCGCCGTTTTCGGCGCGCTCCCGGCTCAGGGAAGTGCCTTCCCGTCGGTTGCAGTACTCAACCCAGTCGCGCATTTCCGCCACAGTGCCGCTTAAGAGGTTGATGTTCAGCCACGGCTTGGCGCCGGTCAGTCGGCACAGACGCATGAATTCATGGGTGCCGAACTGGTTGGTGTCCAGCTCAAAAGTGGCAAAATTTTCGTTGTATGTCACGGGGCGCTTGTCTGCGGGACCGATGCCGTTGCGCCAGTGGTAGGTATCGGCAAAGCACCCGCCCGGCCAGCGGATGACCGGCGGCGCCAGCGCTATGAGCGCCTCAACGACATCTTTTCTCAGGCCGTCAATATTCGGGATCGCCGAGTTTTGACCGACCCAGATCCCGTCATAGATACAGCCGCCGAGAAATTCTATAAACTGGCTGTGCAGTTCGGGATGGATCGTCCCCTCTTTTTGGTTGTTGTGAATCAATAATCTGTTCATGAAAACCTCCTT
>CAYRDY010000141.1:2094-3354 GCA_964423195.1 uncultured Catenibacillus sp.
TCGTCCCCTCTTTTTGGTTGTTGTGAATCAATAATCTGTTCATGAAAACCTCCTTTGCTTAGGATACGCCAGCATGGTTTTTTTGTTCAGGTCGCCATGGCGATGCTCTCCCGCTGGACCAGTCGGGTGGACATGCAGATCTTCAGGCGGCTCTCGGTATTTGTCTCAATTCGGCGCAGCAGCCGGTGGACGGCGGCGGCGCCGAGTTCTTTTTTGTATACCTTCATCGTGGAGAGGGACGGCTCCATCATGTCGCACAGCGGCATATCGTCGAAGCCGATGATCGAGATATCCTCCGGCATTCGACAGCCGAATTCGCGGAAGGCCTTCATGGCGGCTGCGGCGATGATATCGTTGTCCGCGAAATAGGCGTCCGCCAGAGGCGGCCGTGTTGCCAGGATTTTTGCCATATCTTCATAACCCTCCTGGGAAGTCGGGGCGATGGCATGGACATACGGGTGAGATGTATCGATGCCGTTTGCCCGCAGGGCGCGGAAATATCCGTCGGCCCGCTCATTAAAATTGCTGATCGGGATGGCGGAGCGCAGATAGCCCACTTTTCTGTGGCCGCATTTGATCAGATAATTCGTCGCGTTGTACGCGCCCTGGATATTGTTGATGAGCACGCAGTCATAGTCCAGAGAATCGTAATAACAGTCCAAAACCACGATCGGTAGCTTCATATTATAAAACCACTTAAAATCTTCCTCGTACATTTCCGTGGCCTGCAGAAGGATGCCGGCACACTGAACACTTTTCATGGCCTCAAGCTGTTCTCTCATATCATCATTTTCATCAATATAGGAAATGTGCAGCGCGCAGCCGCGGCGCTGGCATTCAAGGGAAATGCCCTCGGTCAGCTCGGAGAAAAACGGGGTGTTGGTGACGACCTGTCCGTGCTTTTTATAGATGACGAGCTGGATGATCGCCGCGTCAGTCCCGGCCTCGACGGCCCTTTTGCCGCTGTAGCCGTATTTTTCGGCCGCGTTGAGGACGAGTTCTCTCGTGGCTGGGCTGATGCCGGGCTTGTTGTTGAAGACCATTGAAACCGTCGCCGGTGAGACATTGATTTTTTCTGCCAGTTGTTTTGCGGATATGCCCATGATCATCCTCCCTTTGTCAAATCGCAGCAATCGATTTTGAATTTTAATGGGGCTTTTAGAGTAAATGCTGCTTTTACAGTATATCATTTTGACCAGTGAATTGGCAAGCCTTCTTTAAAAAAATTTAGTTGACAAATGCCAAAAAATTTAGTAAAAT
>CAYRDY010000142.1:0-3302 GCA_964423195.1 uncultured Catenibacillus sp.
ACTTATCAGTCGATGAACGGGGAGCCTATTGTAAAATGCAGGGCACAGGCCATTTACAATATTCTGACGCAAATTCCGATATATATCGATGAGGGCGACCTGATTGCGGGTAACGGCTCCAGTGTGCCGAACGGCCTGGAGATTGACTATGCGAACGGTGTGTGGGATGAATACGAAATTAAAGCGCTGAGGGAGGACGGGTATACCTTTGATCCTGAGGATGAGCCAATTTTGTATGAGTTGAACAAAAATCATACACCTTACAGCATCAATGACGGTGTGGCGGAGATTTTGACGGAGGATTCCGACCTCCTCCCGTTCCTCCATTCGGGCATGGGGAGCGCGAAGTGGACGTCTCTGGAGCGCGGCAGACAGGGGCTGCAGTGTACGGCTCAGGGCGGACTGAATCTCTCGCCTGCCAGAGTTCTGGTCTGTCTGGACTATGAGACGCCGCTGCACAAGGGCCTCAATCAAATGATCAGGGAGTGTGACGCGGAAATCAAGAAGATTCGCTTTGATTCCATGGCGGACTATGATCGCTGTATTTATCTGAAGGCGATGAAAACCTGCCTGAGAGGCATCATTGCCTATGCAGAGCGCATGGCTGATCTCGCGGAGCAGATGGCGGCCACCGAGGCGGACGAAAAGCGTCGGCAGGAACTTCTGCAGATGGCTCAGATCTGCCGGCATGTGCCGGCGGAGCCTGCCCGGAATTTCCGGGAGGCGATTCAGATGTACTGGTTTATATTCGTCACGGTGGCATGCCCAACCGCTGCTCTGGGCATGGGACGCCTGGATCAACTGCTCTATCCATATTATGAGCAGGATATAAAAAACGGAGACATTACGGATGAGGAAGTCCTGGAATTGCTTGAGATCCTGCGCATCAAGGATTATCAGCTGGGTGCGGTGACGAGCAAGGATCACCGTGATAATGCGGACGCAGAAGCCAAATGGCACAATATCATCATTGGCGGCGTGAAAAAGGACGGCACGGATGCGACCAACCAGCTGAGTTATCTGATTCTTGAAGCGCTGAGGGAGACAAAGACAGTACATCCGACGATCACGATCCGAGTGGCCGACAGTACCCCGAATGAGCTTGTATGCAGGGGCTTGGAATGTGTGCGGGACGGTCTCAGCATGCCGGCGTTTGTCGGCGACAGATCCAGCATCGCCTATCTTCAGAGGCATCACGTACCTCTTGAGGAGGCCAGGGATTATGTGCTGGCCGGCTGTCTGGATATTGTTTTGCCGGGCAAGGCCCGACTGCTCTGCTGTACAATGTTTATGACGCCGATGTGTCTGGATGTCTTCTTAAATCACGGGATTAACCGCAATAACGGTGAGCGTCTGGGGCATGACTGCGGTGATCTGGACCAGTGGGAGACCTATGAGGATTTTGAGAAGGCCTTTAAAGCCGAATTTAAGTATTTTATCTCTGTGATGACGCAGTACTGCAATCTGACGATATCTTCTATACAGAAAAATTTCCCGGAGCCGGCAAAGACGGCGTTTATGTACCGGGGGATTGAGGACGGCGTGGACTATCAGGAAAAGAGGATGCCGTTTGAGAACGGCGGCGCCATCTGCCCTGTCGGCATCATCAATCTGGCGGATTCGCTGATGTCGATCAAGAAACTGGTCTACGAGGAGAAGGTCGTCAAGCTGTCAGAGCTGAAGACGGCCATGGATGCGAACTGGGAGGGCTATGAATATCTGAAGAAAAAATGTCTGCAGACGCCGAAATACGGCAATGGTATCGATGAGGTCGATCAAATCGTTGCGGATATGTATAATTATTTTGAAGAGGTCTGTGCCGAGATGCCGTGTTCTTGTGTGGACGATGCATTTTATCTTCCGTCCGCGGTGTCCATCTTCGCGCATGCGCCGGGTGGGGCTCTGACAGGCGCGACGCCTGACGGCCGCTGCTGCGGTGAGACTTTGGCCGATGCCGGCGCGTCTCCGATGCGGGGCAAGGATGTCAACGGTCCGCTGGCGGTGATCCGAAGCGCGATGAAAATACCGCATGATAAGTATCAGGCCGTCCTGTTCAATATGAAGTTCAGCCCTGACACTCTGAAGACGAGAAGCGATGTCGAAAAACTGGCCGCCATGGTGAGAACCTATTTTAATCATCACGGCCGGCAGATACAGTTTAATATTGTCGATAAAAAGGTGTTGGAGGACGCACAAGTTCATCCGGAGAATCATCAGGATCTGATGGTGAGAGTTGCCGGGTACAGCGCGTATTTTGTACAGTTGACAAACAGACTGCAGAATGAGATCATGGAGAGAACGACGAATGAGAACGTCTGAGTGTGAGCGTAGATTGAAAACGACTTTCACTCCTGTTTGTGTCGCTGACCGAGAGGCGGCGGGATGGAGATTGAGATGGATCTAAGAGGAAATGTTTTTAATATTCAGCCGTATTCCATTCATGACGGGCCGGGCATCAGGACGACTTTTTTCTTTAAAGGCTGCCCGCTGTCATGTAAGTGGTGTCAGAATCCGGAGTCTCAGAGTTTTCATAGACAACTCCTCGTTGTAAAGAGCCGATGTACAGGCTGCGGCGCTTGCGCCGCAGCCTGTACGGCAGGCGCTGTCAAAATCATAGAGGGAAAGGCTTCAACAGACCGCAGTTTATGTACAGCCTGCGGTCGCTGTGTATCCGTCTGTCCTGTGGGGACCAGAGAAATCTGCGGCAAGGAATATTCTGTTGATGAACTGATGAAATACGCGCTTGATGATCAGATGTTTTTTGAGGAATCCGGGGGCGGCATTACGGTCAGCGGCGGCGAGGCCTTGTCTCAGGCGCCTTTTGTCTGTGCATTTTTGCGCGAGTGCCGGGCGGCGGGCATACATACCGCGTTGGATACGACCGGTTTTGCGCCCTGGGACGTCCTGGAGCGCGTGATCAAATATACGAATCTAGCCCTATATGACATGAAGCATATGGACTCTGAAGTTCATCAGCGACTCACCGGAGTGCCGAACGAGCTGATTCTTGAAAATCTGAAAAAGCTCTCCCATGAGGATGTTGATATTTATATCCGTATCCCTGTCATTCCGGGGATGAATGACTCGGATGAGAATATCACTGAGACTGCGGATTTTGTGAGGGATGAGCTGGGTGGCCGCTATAAAGTCTTTTTGCTCCCTTATCATCACCTGGGGGACGCCAAACTGGCAAATCTTGAGGCGACTGAGGGATTCCTGAATATTGATCCGCCGTCGGATGAACATATGCAGCATTTAAAATCTATCTTTGATGTGCGCGGGATTGAGTGTCAGATCGGCGG
>CAYRDY010000143.1:0-3262 GCA_964423195.1 uncultured Catenibacillus sp.
CTCCTCGATGACCTGCCGGTAAGCAGAAGGATAATCCGCACCGGCACCCTGCTTTGCAAAAATCGCCGACACCAAACCGCGACGCTGCCGGATCTCCTCGCCATGGATCACATAGGGTTCCTGCGTCCCAATGTCGTAGTATTCGATGTTCCCGTCCGACTGCGGCAACGCCTGTTTCACGCCGTCACCGGAGACGCCCAGCAATCCGGCCTGATAGGTAATCTCGGCAATCAGCTTGTTCCTTGCCCAGATGGAAAAATTCTTGATCGCTGTTTTATTCATGTCGGCTCCCGCCCTCGCTAAAATTCTATGTACAGGATGGTATTCGCATCCAGTTCCTCTGTGAGACGCTCACGCATAGACTGCACGGCTTTGTCGATATCCTCCGGTGTCTCAATTCGCCATGAAGCGGTCTGCGCAATCTTTTTTATGGAGATGTTTTTCTTCTGTTTTGCCACATAAGGCGTCGGATTTTCATTGGCCTCGCCGGCTTCGCCGCTTATCTCTCCCGCCTCCGCCTTCTTTTTCGCCTCTTCCGCCCTTTTACGGTCAATCTCCGCGTCCAAATCATCCATCTGGTTGAGCAGCCGGAGCTTGACCGCATTGGACTGGTCGGCGAAACTGCGCAGGGTCGTCACATTATTACAATGACTGGCCTTTTCCCGCAGGGCGTCAAATTTTTCATAAAAATACCGCCGGTACTTTTCCTTGTAGGGTTTCCTGTCCAATACTTCCAGAATGTGGGAGCAATCCTGATCGATGGATGCCAGGACAGGGGCCTCTGCCTCATCCAGTACCTGCGAATACACATCACGGAAATCGTCCAGAAGGGCAGGCAGTTTTGGTATGTCCTTATACGGCTTGGGCGCCTTTAAGATTTTCCGGACATCGGCTACGGTCTGCTCCAGTTCACGGTTCACGATATAACTCTTGCTGTCGTCATAAATCTGCATCAGCCGCAGCGCCTCGTCAAAGATTTTCTTCTGCTCCCCGCCGAAAAAGGCCTTGACCGGCTCATAATCCTCCGCGAAATCGCAGAGCGCCTCCCTGTCTTTCATAAGCCGGAGGTAAAATTCCGCCGTCGCGGCTATTTGGAGAATGGGACGCAGCAGGGACAGGCCAGCCTCCACGACCTTTCTCCCCGGATAAGGCGCCTGATATTCATATTTGAGCATCCCGCTCAAATCCCGCGTCAGGTTTTCAGCGGACCTCTGGAACGCGTGCATCAGCACATCCTCATCCTCGCTGGAGACGGTCACGCCAAAGAGTTCCTTCATGAGCTCGCGGGCGTTGCGGATTTCCCCGGCGGAGCGCTTCACCTTATGCTCGGTGAGCAGCTTGTCCACAAATTCCTTCTTGGTAAACAGCCGCACAAGTTCATCCACAGATTTGTTCATCCGGGTGACAGGGGAGCCATTGAAGGTAAGTGTAATGTCGCCCCTTGTAAACAATCGGGCGGCCAGCCATTCCACATCATCGTCCACAAAACCGTAGGGCGCCTTCGTGAATTTGTCCTTCAGCGTCTTCAGAGATGTCTTCATGTGCACAGAGGAATTCTGGGCAATAAAGGACAGGACGTCCACTAGCGCCTTCTCGTTCGCCTCACCCTGATTTCCCACTTCGAGGGAGATCTGATTGGATTTCGTGAAGAGTTTTCGGATATCCTCCTCCCCAAAAGCGGCATCGATGTAGTAGAGCTTGTGATAGACCACTTCCACGAGCCGCCCCAGTGCCTCCCCGATACGAGCGTTGACTTCCTTCGCCGCGATCTGCGCCCGGTCGCCGTTCACATAGATGGTGGCCTCCTTGAGGGCGTCGGTCAGGTACCGCTTCGCGTTTTCCAGACATTCCCGCATTTCTGTGCGCTTTTTATTTTTAATTTCCTCGTAGCGATCGACGCCAGAGGAACTTTTCTTTCTCAGATAATATTCGATCTTGAGCGCCTGCATGGTCTCGTCGATATAGGAGACGTCATCCGGCATCACCAGAAGGACTTCCCTTCCCTGCCCGGAGCGCAGACGCAGCGTCATTTCATCCATACCGGATTCCGCATAAGGCGTGAGCACGTGGATGCCGATGTCATAATTCTGCGCCGCCTTATACGGATGGTCATCCACGGTCTGGTTAAATGGGAACGTGTATCGCCCGCCCCATTTGGGATACTTGTATTTCTTCTCGGTGAAGATCTGGTCGAAAATCATCTCGGAGATTTTCCGATTGACCTCGCTCATCTCAATGTTCACGCGGTCAATATCGCGGCCGATCTCCTGTTCCTCCTCTGTCAGGAACACATAGACCGCATTATGCTTCTGCACCAGTGTCTCCCGTATCAGGACGCGCAGGGCGTCCTCCACTCTCTGCGTCAGCACGGCGCGGTCTTCGTCCACGCGGGAAATCATCAGGCTGGTGATATTCTCCAGTGTCGCCTGCTCAAATTCTTTCACATACTTGATCAGGAACAGGCACTTGAGGACATTGACGGCAAAGCAGTCTGCCGCGCCGTCCGGATTGATGCGCCGGTTCGCTAAAGCCTGACGAATCACCCGGCTATGGGCGGCGTCCAGAAAGCGTTCCAACGGATCATAGAACATATAGAAAGGAATGAGGGCATTTTCATCCCTGTCCTTCTCCGCCTCCGCCGATTCCTTGAAGAGCGCCAGCATGGAACGCTCGCCCTCCGACAGGTGCTTGCCGGAGGCGCCATGGGTGCGGATGCTGGTCAGGACGCTTGCGAGCAAGTGGAACTGGTAGGGCACAAAGGGGTAAACCGCGGCGAAATCCTCCCCGTCGGCATACAATTTCATCTCCGCCGTATTTTCAAACGTGAAAATATTGGACAGCTGTGTCTCGATCTGCCCGTACAAAAGCCGAAGCGTCTGGGCGGCAACCGGCGTTTTCTTGAGGATGCGCTCCTTGATCACCTCATCCACGTTGGCGGAGGAGAGGGAGATGCGCGTGTCAAACCTGCCCTGAATCTTTGAGAAATCATTTCCCTTGACATGCGTGATGGCATCCACGTCCTGCTGGCTGGTCACGATGACCCATGCCCGCCCCTGGCACTCTTTGCCAAGTTCTTCCCGAAGGGTCTGAAGATTTAACATCAGCTGTGAATTATCGCCGATGTACTGTCCGACTTCATCCACCAGAAAAGCGATATGATGATTTCTCCCCTTCTGATCCAGATAGGCACGCACCATCTTGGCAAAATCCTCGATGCTGATCCGGTAGGGTTCCATCGCTTTCGCGCACCAGTTGCGGGCGG
>CAYRDY010000144.1:0-3246 GCA_964423195.1 uncultured Catenibacillus sp.
GTCCACGATTTGTCCACCGAATATAAATATTTATAATAAAAAAATACTATAAATAACGCAGAAAGACGAGGGAGAAAACCATGCCATTAACCATGAGAAAAGATGTTCCGGAGGAACAGACCTGGAATTTAGCGGATTTATATGAGACCGAGGAGGCCATGTATGCCGACGCAAGCGACGCGGAGGCAAAGAGCCGGGAAATCGAGGCGCGTTACAGGGGGAAACTCACGACGCCCGAACAGATCAATGCCTGCCTGGATGAATTTCGCGGGCTATATGAGCAGATCACGCTGATCGCCAATTATGCGGATCTGGCCGTGTCCGTCGACTACTATGACGCGCACAATCAGGAGCGCAACAATCACGTCACCCAACTCATTTCCGAGATATCCAGCCGACTGAGTTTTATCGACAGCGAGATCCTCTCCCAGGATGATGCCGTCCTGCAATCAGCCATCGATTTGGCGGACAAAAATAAACAATACCTCAAAAATCTGCTCCGCGAGAAGCCCCACCGCCTGGACGCGGCCACAGAGGAAGTGCTGGCGGCGCTCTCCAACAGCTTTGACGCGCCTTATCAGATATACAACATGGCCAAGCTGGCGGACATGCATTTCCCTTCTTTTACGGTGGACGGGCAGGAATATCCGTTGGGCTATTCTCTGTACGAAGATGATTATGAGTATGACGCGCGGACGCCTATCCGGCGCGCCGCGTTTGAAGCCTTCTATCAAAAGCTGGGCGAGTATAAAAATGTCACCGCCGCCGCCTACCAAGCCTATGTGCAGACGGAGAAGACCTTCGCCGACCTGCGGGGATTTGACACGATTTTTGACAAGGATCTTTTCAGGGATAAAGTCGATATCACGCTCTATGACCGTCAGATCGACCTGATCATGACCCATCTGGCGCCCCATATGAGAAAATATGCCCGCCTGCTCCAAAAGATTCACGGCCTGGACAGGATGACTTACGCGGATCTCAAAATTCCGGTGGATCCGACATATGACCCGAAAGTGACGATCGAGGAATCCCAGCGCTACATCGCCGAGGGCCTGTCCGTGATGGGCGAGGATTATCAGGAAATGGTCCATGAGGCCTATCGCGGGCGGTGGGTGGATTTTGCCAAAAATCAAGGCAAATCGACCGGCGGCTTCTGCGCCAGCCCTTACGGCAGCCATTCCTACATCCTCCTAAACTGGAACGACCGGATGTCGGATGTCTTTACGCTGGCGCATGAGCTGGGACATGCCGGGCATTTCAAGGCCTGCAACGCGGCGCAGTCCATTTTTGATACCGATGTGTCCGGCTATTTTGTCGAGGCGCCTTCCACGATGAACGAGCTGCTCATGGCGCACTATCTCCTGAAGACCAATCCTGATCCGAGATTCCGCCGCTGGGTGCTCAGTTCCATGGTCAGCCACACCTATTATCACAATTTTGTGACACATCTGCTGGAAGCCGCTTTTCAGCGGGAGGTCTACCGGATCTACGAAGCGGGCGGCAGCGTCCAGGCGGAGACATTGGATCAGCTGATGCGGGAGACCCTCGAAAAGTTCTGGGGCGACGCTGTGGAGATCATCCCCGGCTCCGAACTGACCTGGATGCGGCAGCCGCACTATTATATGGGACTGTACTCCTATTCTTACAGCGCAGGGCTGACCATCGCCACGCAGGTGTGCCAGCGCATCGAAAATGAGGGGCAGCCGGCAGTGGACGACTGGAAGCGCGTTCTGGCGGCCGGCAGCACAAAAACGCCGGTCGAACTGGCGCGGATGGCCGGTGTGGACATTACCACCGACGCGCCGCTTCTGGACACCATCGCCCAGATCGGGGAGATGATCGATGAGATCTGCAGGCTGACCGATCAGCTCTCACAGCGCTGATTTAAATAGCCCAGATGGATGTTGGGAAAGCGGTATCCATGGCGCAGATGATAAAAAGCCCGCGACACGGGATTGATAAGTGATATGTCCGAGAAAGGAGACGTTGACTATGGCGCGTTTGATTAAAAAGCTCCCTGTGGGGCTTGATATCTTTGAAGAAATCATCCGTGAAGACTATTATTATCTGGATAAAACGGCGCTGATTCGCCAGCTGATCAACTGGCGCGGAAAAGTCAACCTCTTCACCCGCCCCAGACGCTTCGGCAAGACACTGATCATGACGATGCTGAAATCTTTTTTTGAGATCGGGTCAGACATCCGGCTGTTTGACGGACTTGAGATCAGCCGGGAAAAAGAAATATGTGAAACCTACCAGGGAAAATATCCGGTCGTGTTCTTTTCTCTAAAGAGTGTGGAAGGAGAATCTTTTTCGGAAACCAAAGAAATGCTGGCCATGCTGGTCGCCGATGAATGTAGGCGCCTGTCCTATCTGCTGGAAAGCGACAGGGTGGCGCAATGTGATAAGGAAATGATGCAAAGGCTGCTCTATCGGAAAGGCGATGATGTCGAACTGAAATCATCCGCCGCGATACTCATGCGCATGCTCCATGCCCATTATGGGAAACAGGCCATTCTCCTCATTGATGAATATGACGTTCCTCTGGACAAAGCCAGCACAAGAGGCTACTATCACCAAATGGTCGATTTTCTGCGAGGCTTTTTCGGCTCTGCATTTAAAACCAATCCAGACATGCACTTTGCCGTCCTGACAGGGTGCCTGCGCATTTCCAAGGAAAGCATTTTCACGGGAATCAATAACCTGAAAGTCGACACGATATCCGATGAGCGCTATGACGAGTATTTCGGATTCACGGATGCCAACGTAAGGAAAATACTGGCGGACTATGGATTGTCTGAGGCATATGGGTCGATGAAGGAATGGTACGACGGCTACCATTTCGGAAACGCTGACGTCTATTGTCCATGGGATGTGATCTGCCACTGTGACAGGCTGCTTGAAAATCCCCAGGCAGAGCCGGATCTTTACTGGGATAATACCAGTTCCAATGACATTGTGCGCCGTTTGATCGGCAAGACAGATGCCACCGTCCGGGATGAGATCGAAATGCTGATTGCCGGGGAGACACTAAAAAAACAGCTTGTCCTGAATCTGACTTATCAGGATTTGGACAAGAGAGAGATGCTCTGGAGCGTGCTGTACCAGACTGGGTACCTGACGCTGGACCGCCGCAGTCCATCGAGACACAGAGGCAATGTCTATCTGGTCATCCCAAACCGCGAGATCCGCGAAATTTTTGTGGAAAAAATCCGCGACTGGTTCGCGGAGGATGTCTTCCCC
>CAYRDY010000145.1:0-3245 GCA_964423195.1 uncultured Catenibacillus sp.
AGCGACGCGCGAACTTAGTGGGAGTTATACCTGGACCCTTAGCAAGCGCATCCGCCGGCGATTCCGGCGGCGGTGATCAATTTTTGAGCAGCGGTGATTTTTTCATGAGCAGGAAAAAAGAGAGCGGCTTCCTGATGCAGGGCACGATCCTGGCGGCGGCTGCGTTGATTACAAAAGTGATCGGGTTGGCGTACCGCATTCCGATGACCAATATTTTGGGGGCCGAGGGCAACGGCTATTACGGCGTGGTCTTTCAGGTCTACAATCTGGCGCTGATGCTGACTTCCTACAGCCTGCCGATGGCTGTCTCGAAGATGGTCTCCGAGCGCATGGCCAAACGGCAGTACCGCAATGTGCAGCGCGTCTTTAAGAGCGCGATGGTCTTTGCGGCGGTGGCGGGCGGCATCGCTACAGCCATCGTATTCTTCGGGGCCGGCTACATCGCCTCTGATATACTGAAGATGGATCTGAGCGTTTACGCGCTGAGGACGCTGGCGCCGTGCATTTTGATCGTGGCATTTCTTGGCGTTTTCCGCGGTTATTTTCAGGGGCACAGCACGATGATCCCGACGGCCGTCTCACAGGTCTTGGAGCAGATCATCAACGCCGCGGTGAGCATCTTGGGCGCATGGCTTCTGCTTCGCGTCGGTCGGCAGATGGCAGACGGCGCGGATGAGGAGCTCTACGGCGCGGCTTACGGCGCGGCCGGGGGCACGGCCGGCACGGTGGCCGGCGCTCTGATCGCGCTGGCATTTCTCGTATTTTTGTATTTCCTGTACAGGCGGATTATCCGGCGGCAGCTGCGGCATGACCGCACGCGGCGCGTGGAGCCTACCGGGAGGATCTATAAGGTGCTGTTGCTGACGATCGCCCCCGTGATTCTGAGCGCCACGCTCTCCAACATTACCAATATTCTCGACCAGGGGATTTTTTCCAATGTCATGGCCATGCAGGGCTATTCGGAAAAAGAATATACTTCGCTTTTGGGGCTGTTAAATGGCCAGTACGATACGATGGTCGGCATCCCGTTCAGCATCGCGACGGCTCTGGCGTCCTCGTTTATGCCGAGCCTGATCACCACGATCCAGACCGGCACCAGGCGTCAGGTTCATCGCAAAATCACGATGGTCTCCAAATTCAATATGATGCTGGTGATTCCGTGCGCTGCCGGTTTTATTGCCCTGGCAAGGCCAATTCTCGATCTCTTATTTTTCACACAGGACAACGCGGCGCCGGCGTCCTACTTAAGGGTCGGCGCGATCTCGGTGATCTTTTTCTGTATGTCGACCGTGTCCAACGCGGCGCTGCAGGGACTTGACCGGATGATGTTGCCGGTCAAGAACGCGGCCATCGCATTGGTTATCCACACGGCGGCGCTGCTTGTGATGCTGATCGTTTTCCGTTGGAGTGCTTATGGCGTCGTGGTCAGCAAGATTGTCTTTGCCGCCGTCATTTTTGTCCTCAATGCGCGCGACCTGCGCAGGGTCTGCGGCTATGTCCAGGAGGTGCGGCGCACGTTTGTGATCCCGTCGATCGCGGCGGTCATCATGGCTCTGGCGGCGCTGGCTGTGCAGAAACTGTCGGCGATGTTACTGCCGGGGCCGGTGGCGACTGTGATCGCGTTGATTGTGGCGGTGGTCGTCTACGGCGTCTGTCTCGTGCGTCTGGGCGGTGTGACCGAGAGGGAGCTGCTGGAGCTGCCGAAGGGAGAATTGATTTTGTCATTTTTAAGGAAAGTACACCTGATGCGGTAGGATGAGAGGATTGGATGATGAGTCAGTACGAGTTTGTTGAGGATTTGGACAGAGCACAGTTTCGGTCACTGATTGAGGATCAGCGCGTCAAGACCCATTTCCTGGGATCATGGGAGTGGGGCCAGGTTTGCGCCAAGCGCGGCTGGACGCCCTATTATGTGGGGGCAAAAAAGGACGGCGCTCTGGCTGCGACCGCCCTGCTGCTGCAGAAAAAGTTGTTTTTTGGATTTTCTTATTTTTATATTCCCAGGGGCTTTACCATGGACTACGGCGATCAGGGGCTGCTTGAGTTTATGACACAGAGTGTCCACAAGTTTTGTAAAAAACATCACTCGATCTATTTCAAGATTGATCCGGATATCAAGCTGCACACGATCGATATCGAGGGCAATGTCATTGAGGGGGAGGATAATGAGACACTGGTGAAAACGCTGGAATCCATGGGTTATATGCACAAGCCCCTCAACTATTATTTTGAAAATGAGCAGCCCAGGTTCACGTTTCGGATTCCGCTTTCCGGGACAATTGATGAGATTGAGTCGCGCTACAGCAGGACGACAAAGGCGAGGATTAAGACGGCGCAAAACAGTGAAGTTGAGGTCTTTACCGGCAATGCGGGGGACATCCCGGAATTTGTGCGGCTGATGGAGATGACGGAAAAACGTCAGGATTTTTATTCGCACGATAAAGAATATTATACTTATTTTTATGATATTTTTTCTGAAAGTGATATGGTGACGCTGTATTTCGGCAAAATCAATGTACCGAAATTGACGGCGAAGCTCAAAAAAGAGCAGCAGCAGATCCAGGATGAGCGGGCTGGCCTTGAGGAGGCAGTCAGCAAAAAAGCGGTCAACCGGAAAAAGGAAATTGACAAAAAGCTGGCGGCGCTTTCACAGCAGCTAGAGGGACTCGCCGGAAAACCGCAGCGGGAGGTCATCGTTTCCGCCTACCTGACCGTTCGGTATGGTGATAAATCATGGGCGCTCTACGCCGCCAATGATATGGAATATGGCAGGTTTTTTGCCAATTATCTTGTCTATCAGCGGCAGATACGCGATGCCTATGCGCAGGGGCAGCGGATTTTTGATGTGTTCGGGACAATCGGAAAACCGGGAAGCGACAGCCGGCTTGCCGGACTGTATGAGTTTAAGAAAAAGTGGGGCGGCGAATATACGGAGTTTATCGGCGAGTTTGATTATGTGGAAAACAGGTTGATGTATTTCTTCTATAAAAAACTGATCCCTATTTACCACAGAGCCGTGAATAAGAGACTGAGGGAGCAGGTGCGGGAAGATGGGAATAGAGAGCAAGCGCGGGAAGCTGGAGACTGAGGGAGCAGGTGCGGGAAGATGAGGGATGAGCAGTTTACAGGGATTGTGCTCGGCGGCGACATGAACAGCTATGCGGTGGCGCGGGCATTTTATGAGGCCTACGGCATCCGCACTGTCATTATCGGCCAGCATCCGATTTTTCCGACGGCTTTCAGCA
>CAYRDY010000146.1:0-3079 GCA_964423195.1 uncultured Catenibacillus sp.
AGCCAAAGGCGAACGAGGAGCTTAGTAAACAGGTATAATATGAGCACTTAGTGAGCACGAGCGATAGCGAAGTACGAACTTAGTGCGAGTTATACCTGGGTCCTTAGTGAGTCGGAGCCAAAGGCGAACGACGAGCTTAGTAAACAGGTATAATGACAGGGGTGACGATGATGGAGATATATTCGGGAAAATCCGTATACGGAGGGTTTGTCGTGGGGCCTGTCGCGGTGGTCAGAAAGCCGGAGGCTTGGATCCGGCGTGAAACGGTGACGGATCCGGAGGCGGAAGTGACAAGGGCTGCCGAAGCCATTGAGGAGGCGAAAGCGCAGCTTCAGATATTGTATGATCGGGCGGTGGCCGAGGTCGGCGAGGAGGGCGCAGCCATTTTTGAGGCGCATCGGAGGTTGCTTGATGATCCGGATTACCGCGGGGCCATCGACGCGATGATTGTGGGTGAGGGCGTCAGCGCCGCGTATGCGGTGAGCGAGACGGGCAAATCGTTTTCGAAAATGTTTTCCGAGATGGACGACTATCTGAGGGCGAGATCCGCGGATCTGCTGGACGTCTCGCGCCGTGTGACGGATATCCTGACAGGGCAGCAGGACTTTTCACTTGATGCGCTGCCGCCATCGATTGTCGTGGCGGATGATCTGACGCCGAGCGAGACGATTCAGATGGATAGGAAAAAGATTCTCGCGCTCGTCACAGTGCGCGGATCAGCGCATTCGCACACGGCCATCCTCGCGAGGATGATGAATATTCCGGCCGTCGTCGGTGTGCCGCTGAATCCGGAAGCGCTACAGACAGGGACGACGGCTGTAGTCGATGGCGGCAGCGGGCGGGTATTTATTGACCCGACACGGGAGACTTTGGAGTGGGCGGCGGAGATGATCGCAAAAGAAAGGGCGACACGTGAGAGTCTCAGAGAACTGATCGGCAGGAAAACCATGACGCGTGATCACCGCGAGGTCAAATTGTATGCCAATATCGGCTCTGTCGGCGACATTCCCTCCGTTCTGGAAAATGACGCCGAGGGGATCGGCCTTTTCAGGAGTGAATTTCTCTATCTCGGAGGATCCGATTTTCCGTCTGAGGAGGAGCAGTTTCAGGCGTATCGGCAGGTGATTTCCGCCATGGGAGGCAAAAAAGTCATCATCCGGACGCTGGACATAGGCGCCGACAAGCAGGCCGATTATTTTAATCTGGACAAGGAAGAAAATCCGGCGATGGGCTGCCGCGCGATCCGCATCTGTCTGACTCGTCCGGATATTTTTAAGACGCAGCTCAGAGCGATTTTTCGGGCAGCGGCGTGCGGACAGGCGGCCGTGATGTATCCGATGATCATTTCCGTGGAGGAAATCACGGCAATCCAAAAAATCGTCGCGGAGGTTCGGCGGGAATTGACGGAGGAACACATACCGTTTGCGGTTCCTGAGCAGGGCATAATGATCGAGACGCCTGCAGCGGTGATGGTCAGTGACGAGCTGGCCGGCATGGTTGACTTTTTCAGCATCGGGACAAATGACCTGACGCAATATACGCTTGCCATCGATCGCCGAAATGATCATCTGGATGCTTTTTACAATCCGCACCATCCCGCGGTTTTACGCATGATCGAAATGGTCGTCGAGAACGCGCATCGGCACCATATCCGAGTGGGGATTTGCGGGGAGTTGGCGGCGGACTTGACCCTGACCGAGCAGTTTGTGGAGATGGGCGTCGATGAGTTGTCCGTGCCGCCGGCGATGATCCTGCCGATCCGGAGGAAGGTAGTGGGTAGTGGATAGTGGGAAGTGGGAAGTGAGTAGGGGGTAGATAAAAATACAGTAAAAATTTATTGTAATTCGATAAAAATATATTGACATTTCTATTCACAGGCAGTATGATAGCCATAAGAGATTGAAAAAACACCGCGCCGTGCGCGGCACAGCCGAAGGCGGCTACTGCGACGCAATCGGCTTCTATCCAAAACGGTGCGCATGAAAGGTCTAATTAGGAGGTTATCATATGGAACAACAAAGACTGGTGAGGTGGCTGAAGCTGCTTGTGATTCTCGCAGCTGTGTGCGGGCTGTTTCTCTGCGCGGTTGTACTTCCGCTCGTTGGAAAAGATCTGGCGGAGGCATACCCGGAGTATGCCTATTGTTTTCTGCCGTGGCTCATTTTTCTGTGGATACTCGCGGTGCCTTGTTTCATTGCGCTTTTTCTGGCGTGGAAGATTTTCACAAATATAGAGAAAGATCACTCATTCTGCATGGAGAACGCGTCGTATCTGCAGCGAATCTCCTATCTGGCGGCGGGGGACGCGGTGGTGTTAGCTGTTGGAAACATTCTGTTTCTTCTGATGAATATGAGTCACCCATCGGTGCTGTTGGTCTCACTGTTGATCGTATTTGTGGCGATCGCCATCTCGGTGGCGGCTGCTGTTCTGTCCCATCTGGTGCGCAAGGCGGCGCTTCTGCAGGAGCAGAGCGATCTGACGATATAGGGGGCGGAGGTCTATGGCGATTGTAATCAATATCGACGTGATGCTGGCGAAGCGCAAGATGAGCGTGACCGAGCTGTCGGAGCGGGTCGGGATCACGATGGCAAATATTTCAATCCTCAAGAACGGGAAGGCGAAGGCGATCAAACTCAGCACGCTGGACAGCATCTGTCGGGCGCTTGACTGCCAGCCGGGCGACATCCTGGAGTATGTGAAGGAGGAGCGGTGAGATGGCAAAGAAGGCTGCTTTTTCAGAGAATGACGCGGTGGACCGCCTGTTTGCCGTCATTTACCTTGCGGTGGGCTACGGGTTCATTCAGGTGATGATGTTCTCCTACGGAAAAGGCTCGCTGGCGGTATATACGATATTTTATGCCGTGGCCGTGCTTCTCTACCTGCATTTAAAGAAGATGCGTCCACCGGCGGAGAGCTGGTTCTGGCTGGCGGTGATGTTGGCGCTGGGGATCCCCCTTGAGTTCTGGACGGTGATGGAGGGCGTGCAGGTGCTGGCGCTGATCGCGGTCGCCGCCTACTGGACGCTCTGCGCGTCGGGGCGGCTGCTCGGCGACAGGAAAACGTCCCAGTGGGTATTCTT
>CAYRDY010000147.1:0-3017 GCA_964423195.1 uncultured Catenibacillus sp.
CCAATGGGGTTTTCAGAGTAAAAAAGGAGCCGTCACCGGCTCCTTTTTTTAACGACAGACATTTCGGTTCCGTCTCCTGTACTGCATGGGAGTCTCACCAAAATGTTTCTTAAAGCAAATCTGAAAATAAGACAGGCTGGAAAAGCATAAAAAACTGCTGATCTCCGAGAGTGCCTTATCAGTATAAACCAGCATGGAGACGGATTCCTCCAGACGTGCCTTGAGAATATAGGCGTTGACTGAGGTATTCAGCTCCGCACGGAATTTTTTGGACAGATAGGAACTGCTTCGGTGAATCTGCCGCGCGATTGAATCAACCGTCATCGGTTCGTTGACGTGCGCTTTGATGTAATTGATGGCGACAAAGACGTCGGAGGAGATGCCATCCGGCACGCGCGCTTCCCCTGCCCGACGGCAGAAGTCCATCAGCATCACATATTGAAGGTGGTTGATCGCCTCGATATTTGTCAGCTGTTCACAGGTTTGGATATAGTCATTTAACAGATGGCAGGCCATATCAATATCGACACCGCCCGGAATCGCGCCGATCATGCAGGCTCTGGATGCCGTGACGATGAAAATATTTTTAGCGTGGCGCAGCGGGGAGGCGGCCAGCCTGCCCTCATAGAGATCCAGGGTCATATTTTCCCTCAGAAAGGCTTGCAGTTTCTCGACACTTCCGTCACGGATGCACTGATAGAGGCCCAACTCGAAATAATAGACATTATGGAGCATGCCGTTCTCAAGGTGATCCATATGCGCCGCTTCGCTTTTCTTCACCGGCATTTCCGCCACATTTCCCGCGTAGAGGTCGGAGAGCTCTATTTTCTCTCTGTTTAGGGCCAGATGGATCATGCTCATGTGCTTGCCGAGCTTTAGGGGGCTGGTGGTCGGTATGTGATACAGAATCTCCGAGAACAATTCATGTTTGTCCACGGACAGGCACAAGTCCAGAGCGATTCTGCGGATGAGCTCATCACTCGGCGGAACAGAAAAGACAGGGCCGATGATGATATTGTAATCCGTAGTGTTGATTTGCACGCGGCCGTACAGTGTGTCGGCTGCGCCTACGCAAAAGCTTGGATTGTGATCCATCGGAAAGAGATCGCGGCGGGGCACCTCTCTGACAGAGAGTTGTTCCGCTATCGTGGAATATTCAACTTCCTCACCGCGCATCAGCGTGAGCGGCAGCCCGCTGATTTCAGAGTAGTTTCTGCAAAATTCTATGTAATCCATTCAAGACCCTCCTCAATGAATTCTCATGCGCCGACGCACAGGCGGAGTTTGGAGATGCTCGGCGGGATTCTTTTGCCATCACACAATAAAGTATAACATAAAAAAATCAAAAAGAAACTGTAATTTGAAAAATAATATCGAAATTTACAATATCCATCACTCCTACTCTGGTAAAATAAATACAGATAGATAGGATCCGATTGACGAAGTTTTTTTAGACAGGAGGAGAGACACATGAGACAACATATCCGCATTCACAAGGCGGAACCCAATACCGGCGTTCTGAATTTCTCTCATCTTTTAGACGCTCCGGCGGGAAAGCATGGCTTTGTGAAAATCCTGGACAGCCATCTGTATTTCTCGGACGGAACCCGCGCAAAGTTTCTTGGATTTAATATTTCCGCGCGCGGCGCGACCCCTACGCATGAAACCGCGGAAAAATTAGCGGAGCGCTTTTCCAGCATGGGCGTGAATATCATGCGCTTGCATGCGGCGGACGCACCCATCGGCGACGAGCCGTGCTCATGGAGCCAGACCCGCGAGGCGCCGCTGATCGATTATGAATCCGGCACATCCCGAAAGCTTCATCCCGAAGGGCTGGATCGCTTCGATTATTTTGTGGCAAAGCTCAGAGAAAAAGGGATATATTTGCATATCGATCTGATGCAGGCCCGTGAGTTTCTTCCCGCCGACGCGCTGGATTACCCCGGCGGCTATCCATCTTGCCAGAAGGGTGTGCCCATCATCAATGAGCGGTTGGCACAGCTTCAGATGGAATACGCCAGGCAGCTACTGACGCACGTGAATCCCTATACTGGCCTCCGGCTGGTGGATGACCCCGCTATGGTCACGGTGCAGATGACCAATGAGGACTCCGCCATCAAGAGCACTGCCGAGCAGGCGGGGAATGCGGATTTTGCCCCCTATCGCGAGGAGATTCAGCGCAAATTCAATCATTTCCTTCTCGCGAAGTACGACACGCGAGCGAATCTAGCGGCGGCGTGGACATCAGACGGTGTCTGCGCGCTGGGCGATGACGAGGATCCGGTGGATGGAACCGTGCGGATGGTCGAGGGCGGCTTCGTGCAGCCGGTTTGCGATCCCAACGGGGAATGGGTCGGAAACGCCTGGCAGCCCGGTCCGGCGCGTTACGCCGACTTCATGGAATTTGGCATTCAGACAAACCGTCGGTTTTATCAGCGATTTAAGAATTATCTTGTCTCCCTGGGCGTTCGGGTTCCCATCGCTGCCAGCAATCTTCTGGGCGGCGCGGCGGATGTCTATGGCCACACGGACGGCGACATCATGGAGAACAACGCTTATTTCAACCATCCTTTGATTCCATGGCATGGCACGACATTCACTGTGGCCGGCCCCAGCGAGTATGTGTCTGTCAACCCACTGACGCTGCAGACCGGCATCGGATCCATGGCGACGACGATTCTGTCGCTCGCCTCGGAGGCTGTCGTCGATGGCAAACCCTTTATGGTCACCGAGTGGAATGAATACGGGCTGCACCCGTTCCACTCCACCGCATTTGTCCACACCATCGCCTATGCCTGCCTGAATGACTGGGATGGCCTGATGCTCTATAATTATCAGACCTCGGAAAATTGGGATGATCAGCCTGCCGATACGATCCTGAATGTCTTTGACGCATATAACGATCCGGCGGTCATCTGTCAATGGGGTTTTATGGCGACGGTCTTTCTGAAAGGGTTGGTTCACACCGCGAAACACAGAGTCGATCTCGTCTACACGCAGGAGGATCTTCTGGCGCT
>CAYRDY010000148.1:0-2905 GCA_964423195.1 uncultured Catenibacillus sp.
GGCAGGAAAAATGTCGCGGCCGAACAGGCGGAGGACTTCCCGAAGTGTGTCCAGTTTGATGTCGTTTATGAGCCGGGCAGCCTCACGGCCGTCAGTTACAGGGATCAGAAAGAGGTTTCCAGAGATTCGCTGACGACCGCCGGTGAGCCTGCGGCCATCCGATTGACGGCCGAGCGGCAGGAGATGCCATTTGACGGGCACAGTGCCGTCTATGTCCATGCGGAGATTGTGGACGAGGCGGGTCAGCTGGTGCCGGACGCGGCATTTGACCTCGCGGCACAGCTTGAGGCTGAATGCGACGCATGGCTTGCAGGGTTCGGCTCATCCAATCCGAAGACGGCGCAAAACTACACCAAAGGCGCTTTTACGACCTACCACGGCCGCGCGACTGCGGTGGTGCGATCCGGCTATCAGGCCGGCACGGCGATTCTGACAGTGAGAAGCGCGCAGCTCGGCGAGGCGTCGGTGAGTATCAGGTGCGGGACATGTTAGAAACAACATGGCAAACTTTTGCGATGAGCCACGGTGCGGGAATGAAAGCCGGCCATTCAAATGATTGTCGTGATGGAGAGATGAAGATGGAAAAGAACAGTGTGCCGTCGCATATCGAGGTGCGCGGAGCCAAAGTGCATAACCTGAAAAATATCGATGTGGATATTCCGCTCAACAAGATTGTGGGTATCGCGGGCGTTTCCGGTTCGGGGAAGTCCTCACTGGCTCTGGGTGTCCTTTACGCGGAGGGGTCGAGGCGCTATCTGGAATCACTGTCCACCTATACCAGGCGGCGCATGACGCAGGCCGAGAGGGCAAATGTCGATGAGGTCCTCTATATTCCGGCATCGCTGGCCCTGAGGCAGCGGCCGGGCGTTCCCGGCATCCGAAGCACGTTCGGGACAGGGACGGAACTGCTCAACAGCCTGAGGCTTATGTTCTCCCGTCTGGCTTCCCATCGCTGCCCGAACGGGCATTATCTGCCACCGTCGCTCAATGTGGCCGCGGAGCGCGAGCTTATCTGCCCGGAATGCGGCGAGCATTTTTACGCGCCCGGCGCCGAGGAACTGGCATTTAACTCGACCGGCGCCTGCCGTACGTGTGACGGGACGGGAACGGTGCGCACGGTGGACGAGTCCACGCTCGTCCCCGATGACTCCCTGACCATCGATGAGGGCGCGGTGGCGCCGTGGCAGACATTGATGTGGTCGCTGATGAAAGATATCGCCAGGGATCATCTCGGCGTTCGCACCGACGTGCCGTTTCGCGATCTGAGCGAGCGGGAGAAAGAACTTGTCCTGCACGGCCCGGCAAATAAACATCATCTGCTCTACCACAATCAGAAGACCAATATGGCCGGAGAGATGGATTTCACCTATTTCAATGCCGTCTACACGGTTGAGAACGCGCTCTCCCATGTGAAGGATGAGAAGGGCATGAAGCGGGTGGAAAAGTTTTTAAAAGTCGGCCCGTGCCCGGAATGCGGCGGCAGCAGACTGTCGGAGCGGGCACGCGCGCCGAGGCTTCGGGGCATCTCCCTGGCGGAGGCCTGCCAGATGACGCTCGCGGACCTGATTCAGTGGGTTGAGGGCGTCTCAGCTTCCCTGCCGGAGGAAATGCGTCCGATGGCTGTCAGTATCTGCGAGTCCTTTCTGCATGCGGCAAAGCGGCTCATGGATCTGGGGCTTTCCTATCTGACGCTCGACCGCGCGGCGTCCACGCTATCCACCGGGGAGCGGCAGCGAATGCAGCTCGCCAGGGCGGTGCGCAACCGCACTACCGGCGTGTTGTATGTGCTTGATGAGCCGTCCATCGGCCTTCATCCGCAGAATATCGAGGGCGTGACCGGCGTGATGGATGATCTGGTCGCGGACGGGAATTCGGTGATCCTGGTGGACCACGATGTCAGTATATTATCCCATGCCGATTGGCTGATCGAACTCGGACCCGATGCCGGCGCAGGGGGCGGAACGGTCATCGCCGAGGGCGGTATATCCGCCATTGAGGCAAACCCAAATTCAAAGATTGGCGGTTTCCTGTCCGGCAGGGATGCGATTGACCTGAAGCGGGATGTCCGGCCGGAGGATCTATTTCGTTTCGGGAAAATTCACATGGCCACCGGACAGATTCACACGGTACAGCCTTTGACAGTTGATTTTCCCAAGGGACGGCTGATCGCTGTCACCGGTGTTTCCGGATCAGGCAAGACGACGATGATTCTCGAAAGTCTTGTCCCGTCCCTGGACGCACTGACGAAAAATGAGAAGCTGCCGGGGCATGTCCGGGAAATCCGTGCCGACGGCATCCGCCATGTCAAGCTGATCGACGCGACACCGATCGGCATCAATGTGCGCTCCACGGTTGCCACATATGCCGATGTCCATGACGAGCTGCGCAAGGTCTACGCGCGCACAGAGGACGCGAAGCGCAAGGGCTATAAGGCGGGCGATTTTTCATATAATACCGGAAATCTGCGCTGCCCGCTCTGTGACGGCACCGGAGAGATCAGTCTGGATGTGCAGTTTCTGCCCGACGTGGATATCCCGTGCCCGGACTGCCGTGGCTCGCGCTATTCCAAAGAGGCATGGCTCATCCGGCGGATCCCGAAAGGGGGCGGCAGGGGATATTCTCTGCCGGAACTCATGGATATGAGCGTCGATGAGGCCATGTCGGCCTGTCAGGATCTGCCAAAAGTCTGCCATAAACTTGAGATTCTCCACGACCTTGGGCTGGGGTATCTGACGCTTGGGGAGGAGACGCCAGGGCTTTCCGGCGGCGAGGCTCAGCGGCTGAAACTGGCCAGCGAGATGGGACGGGGGCAGGAAGATACGGTGTTTGTCTTTGACGAGCCGACGATCGGACTTCACCCGCTGGATGTCAGGACGCTGCTGGAAGTTTTCAGGCATCTGACGGA
>CAYRDY010000149.1:0-1493 GCA_964423195.1 uncultured Catenibacillus sp.
TATTCAATGTAAAGGCGACATTATCTTCGACTCGTCCACGGTGTACTTGATGCCATCGGCTACATCCGCCCGCAGCTTCACTCGGCCGCCCTCGCGCTTCATCCGCACGCTGATCGGCCCGCTGACTGAATTGTAGGTGCAGGAGAGCTCATTCACGCTCTCAGGCATATACGGCTGAATCAGCACTTCCCGAAAGCCCGGCTTGAGCGGTTTGATACCCGCGCACCCGTTGTAATACCACTCGATGATGTGCCCCATCATGTCATGGCAGTGGCTGCGCGGATTGGTCTCCCAGTACTCGCCGAGCGTCGTCTCGCCGTCCAGGATAAACGCGTAATAGCTCGGATGCGTCTCCTTGAGGATAAACCGGCAGATCAGCGCGTCCATGCCATATCTTGACGCGCACTGGATCACATACGGCAGGCCGATCTCGCCGCAGAGGAAGGATTGGTCGCGCTCCAGCACATACTTAAGAGACGCTGCGACATCCGCCACCCTGTCCTCTGGCACCATACCCCAGTAGAGCGGCAGCGCCTGCGTCGCCTGCGTCATCACCAGCGCATCCCGCTTCTCCCACACACGGTAGCACCAGCGGCCGTGCGCCTCGTCATAGGCCATCAATCGGGCGTTATAATTATCCCTCACCTGATCCGCAAACTTCATCAGCGCCGCGCGGTCGTCCTCCCGCCCCAAAATTTCCGCGAAATAGGCGAGTTTTGTGGCGTCGGCGTACAAAAACGCGGTCTCAATGTTTTCCCTGGCAAGCTCGCCCACCGGATTGCCCCAGTCGCCGAGACCGTGGTTGATAAAGCCCTCTTTCGTGACCTTCGTCTTTAAATAATTGAGGTAGCGCATGCCCGCGTCATAGTTGTCCTCGATGATCCTCCGGTCGCCGTAGAACTGATAGTGCCAGTATGTCCCAAGAATACAGGTGCTGCCCCACGGGATGATGTCATAAAAGCTGCCCATGCCCGGCACAGGGATCGCGTTCGGTATGTAGCACGGCGCCTGTGACGGCATCAGCCCGTCGCCGGGACAGAATTCATTGCCGTCATAGTCCCTGAAGCGGTCAGCCGCCGTGTGCTGGCCGGCGCGCATGTCTTTTAGGAATTTCTCCCAGAGCAGACGGACGTCCTTCATATACATGATGGACGGGGCCATCAGATGGTTCGGCTCCTGCCACGCAAAACGCTCGATCGTCGGACAGTCCGTGTGCACGCTGAGCATGTTCGCCTCCACGGCCTTCTCCACCAGGTCATAGATCTGCTCATAGCGCCTGTCGTCGCAGGAGAAATGTCCGGCCTCTGTGTAGGCGCTGGTGATCGCGTGACCTCTCATGCGCCGCAGCACGGCGCGCTGACCCTCCGCCAAGGCAGCCGCAGGGCTGCCGTCCGCGCGCTGACCCTCCGCCAAGGCAGCCGCAGGGCTGCCGTCCGCGCGCTGGCTCCCCGCCAAGGCGCCCGCAGGGCTGCCGTCCGCGCGCTGGCTCTCCG
>CAYRDY010000149.1:1593-2713 GCA_964423195.1 uncultured Catenibacillus sp.
AATTTCATGCGCCACGTCTCCCAGACATCGTCCGCACCGATCACGTAAGTGATGCAGTTGTCGATCGGCAGCCATCCCTTGGCCATCTGGTCGACATCGCCGTCCGCCGTCAATTTCTCCGCCACATAGAATTTCACCTCTGTGCCGGCTTTACCCTTGATCTCAAATTCCAACATTCCGGATATATTCTGGCCGAAATCATAGATCGCCCGGTCGCCCGCCTGATGCAGATATTTTGCCTCGTAGGTCCTGATGACTTTCACCGGCGGCTGTGTCTGCTCGGACAGTTCCCCCGCCGGGGCTGTCCCCAGGCGCGCCGGCTGCCAGTCGCTGTCATCATACCCGACCGCATTCCAGCCGTCTCTCGTCAGAGCGGCCTGGATCGTCTCTGAACCATAGACATTGCTCATCACGACCGGATGCGGCGCTGTCCTGCCCGATGGATCCGCGGAGAATCTTTCCGTGCTGCCGTCCGCATAGGTGACAGAAATCTCCGCAGCCAGCACCAGTGCCTCGCCGAACGGCCTGTACGGGTTCGGGTTCGGCGGCATAAACGGCGGGAAATGGAAAGTGTAATGATCATTCATCATGAGATACCAGCCGTTGCCCACCTCGGCGGCCGCCACATTTTCGCCCTGCCGCAGATACGGCAGCACGTCAAATCTCACATACTGCACATATTTGCGGTAGTCTGTCCAGCCCGGATCAAGCTCGTGGTCGCCCACCTTCCGCCCGTTCAGATAAAAGACAAACTGCCCCAGGCCGCAGACAAGGGCCTCCGCCTCTTTGACCTCCTTTTTTAATTCAAATGACTGCCGGAAATAAAACGGCTTTCCCGAACCGTCCGTGATCCATGTCCTCAACATAACTCTCGCCTCCACGCGTCTTCACTCAAAAGGGCTGTCGCACAATCAAAACCTTATGCCACAGCCCTCTATCATTTTTATTTATTCGTCATTTTCTTTATTTTGCCTGCACGGCCCTTGCCGCCAAAGCGGCAGGATCCCGCCTATTCGTCATTTTCTCTATTTTGCCTGCGCGGCCCTCGCCGCTCTGGCCTTGTCAAGTTTTTCCTTAAACATTTTCTGCTCCACCAGCAAATGGCTGTTGGATGTGTAGA
>CAYRDY010000150.1:0-2572 GCA_964423195.1 uncultured Catenibacillus sp.
TGATTGCGATGCCGAGGCCGCCTAGGACTTTTGGCATATTCTCGGTGTTGGCGTAGACACGAAGGCCCGGCTTCGAGATTCTCTTGATGCCGGAGATGGTCTTCTGATTTTTGTCCTTGCCATATTTTAATGTGATCGTCATGGTCCTGATGACGCCATTTTCTGTGACTTCATACCCTTTAATATAACCCTCGTCAAGAAGGATCTGGGCGATCGACTCCTTCATCTTTGATGAAGGCATGTCGACTGTATCATGCTTCGCGGTATTCGCGTTACGGATTCTCGTAAGCATATCCGCAATCGGATCGCTGTGTGTCATTTTGATGCGCCTCCTTCTTACCAGCTTGCCTTTGTCACGCCTGGGATCTGGCCTTTGTAAGCCAGCTCACGGAAACAAATTCTGCAAACACCATATTTTCTTAAGTAAGCATGCGGGCGACCACAGATTCTGCAGCGATTGTACGCTCTGGTGGAAAACTTCGCCGGACGCTGCTGCTTGATCTTCATTGCTGTCTTAGCCATGAAACTACCTCCTCAACTATTTCCTGAACGGCATACCGAATAATCTCAATAATTCACGGGCTTCCTCATCTGTCTTCGCGGTAGTGACGAAAATAACATCCATACCTCTGACTTTATCAATCTTATCATATTCAATCTCAGGGAAGATCAGCTGCTCCCTGATGCCAAGGGCATAATTGCCTCTGCCGTCAAACGAATCGGCGCTCACGCCGCGGAAGTCACGCACGCGCGGCAGTGCCAGATTGATCAGGCGATCCGCGAACTCGTACATTTTCTCACCGCGCAGAGTGACCTTGCACCCGATATTCATGCCCTCACGGATCTTGAAATTGGCGACGGATTTCTTGGCCTTTGTAATGACGGCTTTCTGGCCTGAGATCGTCTCAAGATCCCTGACAGCCGACTCAAGCACCTTGGCATTATCCTTCGCCTCGCCGACGCCCATGTTGATGACGATCTTCTCAAGCTTCGGAACCTGCATGACATTTTTATATCCGAATTTTGCGGTCATAGCCGCAACAATCTCATCCTTGTAAGTTTCCTTTAATCTGCTCACCTTCTAAGCCCTCCTCTCTCAATCAGTCAATGACATCCCCGGTAGATTTCGCGTAGCGGACTTTTTTGCCGTTTTCCACCTTGTAACCGATGCGTGTGGGTTTTCCTTTGTGAAGGTACATCACGTTGGATACATGCAGAGGGCCTTCCTGGTGAATGATGCCGCCCTGCTGATTGGTCGCTGACGGCCTCGTATGCTTGGTGATCATATTGACGCCCTCAACAAGAACCGTATTGTTCTTGTGATTGACAGCGATGATCTTGCCGTCCTTGCCCTTATCCTTGCCGGTAATGACTTTGACAGGATCACCCTTTTTTACTTTCATTTTAGACACGGTCGACACCTCCTTACAGTACTTCCGGAGCCAGAGAAACAATCTTCATATACTGCTTTTCTCTCAGCTCTCTGGCGACAGGCCCAAAAATACGTGTGCCTCTCGGATTGCCGTCATCCCTGATGATCACGGCTGCGTTTTCATCAAACCGAATATAAGAACCGTCCTTGCGGCGGGCGCCTTTCACGGTGCGAACGACGACGGCTTTGACGACATCACCCTTTTTTACAACACCGCCTGGTGTTGCATCTTTGACCGTAGCAATAATCGTATCGCCGATATTCGCATATCTTCTCGTTGAACCGCCCATCACACGGATGCAGAGCAACTCCTTTGCCCCGGTGTTGTCGGCAACGCGAAGTCTCGATTCCTGCTGAATCATGATTTTACCTCCTATCTTCAATGACCGCCTCATCTTTCCGGCGGCAGGCCATCGGGAGAGCTTATCAAACGCCTGGCGTCTACTCTCCTCCTCCTAAATAAGCTCACCGGATTATTTGGCTTTCTCGATGATCTCCACGAGTCTCCATCTCTTTTCCTTTGACAGAGGCCTGGTCTCCATCACTCTCACGCGATCACCGATTTTGCACTCGTTGTTCTCGTCATGCGCTTTCAATTTATATGTCCGGTCGACAATCTTTTTGTAAAGCGGATGTCTCACACGGTCCCTGACGGCCACGACGATCGTCTTGTCCATCTTATCGCTCACAACTGTGCCGACTCTTGTTTTCCTAAGATTTCTTTCCACAGCAATACTCCTTTCTGCCTGCAGACGATGCCCGGTCATTTAGCGGCGACGGCTTTTTTCTCAGTGATGACCGTCTGTATTCTGGCAATGTTTTTGCGGACTTCCTTAAGCCTGCCTGTGTTTTCCAACTGATTCGTCGCATTCTGGAATCTCAGGTTGAAGAGCTCCTTCTTTGCGTCGACTAATTCCTCGTTCAACTGCTCAACAGTTTTTGATCTCAATTCTTTAACGTAATTACTTGACTTCACTGTTATCACCGCCTTCTAAATCTGCACGCGAAACAATCTTGCACTTGATCGGAAGCTTGTGTGTAGCCAGACGGAGTGCTTCCCTGGCAATATCCTCAGGAACACCGGCAATCTCGAACATCACGCGGCCCGGCTTCACAACCGCAACCCAGTATTCAAGTGTT
>CAYRDY010000151.1:0-2549 GCA_964423195.1 uncultured Catenibacillus sp.
GAATATAGCGATCATCGCCCATGTCGACCACGGCAAGACCACGCTGGTGGATGAGCTGCTCAAACAGAGCGGCGTTTTCAGATCCAATCAGGTGGTTCAGGAGCGCGTGATGGATTCCAATGACATCGAGCGCGAGCGCGGCATCACCATTTTGTCGAAAAATACCGCTGTCTTTTATAAAGATGTGAAGATAAATATTATTGATACGCCCGGACACGCGGATTTCGGGGGCGAGGTGGAGCGCGTCCTCAAGATGGTGGACGGCGTGATTCTCGTGGTCGACGCCTTTGAAGGGCCGATGCCGCAGACCAAATTTGTGCTGAAAAAGGCGCTGGATCTCAACCTGGCCGTCGTCGTCTGCATCAACAAGATTGACCGTCCGGACGCCCGGCCGAATGAAGTCATCGACGAGGTCCTGGAACTGCTCATCGACCTCGACGCCACGGACGAGCAGCTCGACTGTCCGTTTGTCTTTGCCTCCGCCAAGGACGGCATCGCCATGCTGGAACTGACGGATCAACCGAACAGCATGCAGCCGCTCTTTGAGACCATCATTCAGCACATCCCCGCCCCGGCCGGCGATCCGGACAAGGGCACCCAGGTGCTCATCAGCACCATCGACTACAATGACTATGTGGGGCGCATCGGCGTGGGCAAAGTCTCCAACGGCACCATCCGCGTGAATCAGGAGGCGGTGATCGTCAACGCCCATGATCCGGACAAGCTCAGAAAGGTCAAGATCAGCAAGCTCTATGAATTTGACGGCCTGAATAAAGTCGATGTCGAGAAGGCCGGCGTCGGCGAGGTCGTGGCCATCTCAGGCATCTCGGACATCCACATCGGCGACACCCTCTGCGCGCCGGAAAATCCGGAACCGATCCCGTTCCAGAAGATCTCCGAGCCGACCATCGCCATGAATTTTCTCGTCAACGACAGCCCGTTCGCGGGCCGCGAGGGCCGCTTTGTCACGTCCAGACACCTTCGGGACCGGCTGTTTCGCGAATTGAATACCGATGTCAGCCTTCACGTCGAGGAGACAGAAAACACCGACTGTTTTAAGGTCTCCGGTCGCGGCGAGCTGCATCTGTCCGTATTGATCGAGAATATGCGCCGCGAGGGATACGAATTTGCCGTCAGCAAGGCGGAGGTCCTCTACAAGCACGACGAACACGGCAAACTTCTAGAGCCGATGGAGGATGCCTACATCGATGTCCCGGATGAATTTTCCGGCATCGTCATCGAGAAACTCAGCTACCGCAAGGGTGAGCTCACCGGCATGTCCAAGGCCAGCGGCGGCTACACGCGCCTGGAATTTTCCATTCCCGCCAGAGGACTGATCGGCTATCGCGGAGAATTTCTCACCGACACCAAGGGCAACGGCATCCTGAACACCCTGTTTGCCGGCTACGGCCCTTACAAGGGCGATATCGCCTATCGCCAGACCGGATCGCTCATCGCCTTCGAGGCCGGGGAGACCATCACTTACGGCCTGTTCAACGCCCAGGAGCGCGGCACTCTCTTCGTGGGACCGGGCGAAAAGGTCTATCAGGGCATGGTGGTCGGCGAAAATCCGAAGGGTGACGATATCGAGCTCAACGTCTGCAAGCGCAAGCAGCTCACCAATACCCGCGCCTCCGGCTCCGACGACGCGCTGAAGCTGACGCCGCACAGAGAGCTCACGCTCGAGCAGGCGATGGATTTCATCGAGAATGACGAGCTTGTGGAGGTGACCCCGAAGCACATCCGCATCCGCAAAAAAATCCTCGACCCGAAGATGCGCATGCGGGCGGGACGCAGATAAAAACGCAAGTCATAAAAGAGCGAATCGTCATGATCAACCATTCAATAGGAGGGGCGCGCGTATGCCAAGAACTGTAGCCATCGGAGAAGATTTTTTTGAAATTCTCCAGAAGAAAAATTCATTTTACGTCGACAAGACCGATTTTATCCGCCAGTGGTGGGACAGCGACACAAAAGTGACCGCGATCATGCGCCCGCGCCGTTTCGGGAAGACGCTGACCATGGATATGGTGGCGTGTTTCTTCTCCGTGAAATACGCCGGACGGGGCGATCTCTTTGATGGCTTGCGCATCTGGGAGGAAGAGCGCTTCCGCAAACTCCAGGGGACTTATCCGGTTCTGTTCTTGAGTTTTGCCGAGGTGAAGGATGCGACTTTTGAGGGGGCAAGGAGAAACATCTGCACCCTGATCCAGAGATTATATGATAGGAACTGTTTCCTTCTCGAAGGGAATCTGCTTACAAAAAACGAGAGAGAACAATTCGAGAACATTGACAAGGATATGCCGGACGATGTTGCCGCGGCTTCGCTTCGCAATCTCATGGATTATCTTTCCCGTCACTATGGGAAGCGCGTCATCGTGCTGCTCGACGAGTACGACACGCCGCTGCAGGAAGCCTACATGAAGGGGTTCTGGAAGCAGCTGGTGGCCTTCCTGCGTCCGCTCTTTGGCACGACCTTCAAGGGAAACCCATTCCTGGAGCGCGGCCTGATGACGGGCATCACGCGGGTCGCGAAGGAGTCGATCTTC
>CAYRDY010000152.1:0-2268 GCA_964423195.1 uncultured Catenibacillus sp.
GTTCGAATCCCTCTTCCCCTGCTTCAAAAGCCTTGATTTTACAAGGGCACTGAAAAAGTCTGATTCTTTGTTAAAAGAATTGGACTTTTTCATTATGAGCGCGAAATTTCATGCAGGTCATAGTAATGGTGCTAATTTGCCATAATAATTCTCATCCGTCAAAATATCACACAGGAATTTTAAACAAATCGAGTGCCTGACAGAGTTGAAAAATGACAAAATATCACGCAAAATGTTGTAAAATATCTGACGCTTTTTGTTTCATGAAAAAGTATAATATAATCATGAAAGTGTATGGAGGGAGATGTTTTCTTGGCGAAGGATATTTTAGAAGAAGGCCCGATCATGACCTTTGAATTTAAGATTGCCAGACGGGAGGCACCGCACTTTCACCAAAACATAGAGATTTTTTATGTGATGGAGGGCAATGCGGTGGTGACAATCGGGGATCAGTCTTTTGAGGCGGAACCGGAGACGGTCATTATCATCAACTCAAACAAGAAGCATTCCTACGAGGCGTCTGAGGATATCCTGATCGGGCGGTTTGAGATTGATTTTGCGTCGCTTTGTCATATCATGAACACGAATCAGGTGCTTTTCTGGTGCAACTCTGTTATTAACAAAAATTCTGCCTTTGATGATATGCGGCGCTTGATGAAGAGTATTTTGGGGCAATACTTTGAGAAGGATCCACAGAGTTATGTCTATACGCAGAGTTTGATTTATCAGCTGCTGAAGATCATCTTGGACAATTTTTTGATCCGCAGCAATGACTGGCGTCTTTCCACCGAGAAAAATGTCGAGGAAGACCGGCTGATGGAAATTTCCAATTATATCAGCATGAATTATAAAAAGCGCCTGAGCCTGAGCGAGCTGGCCGGACAGCTTTATCTGTCCGTCCCGTATCTCTCAAAATATATCAAGCGACATCTTGGGATGAATTTTGTCGACTACCTGAATAATGTCCGCCTCTTTCACGCCGTGGACGATCTGCTGTATACGGATTACTCCATCACCAATATTGCCATTGAGAATGGATTCGCGAACACGGCGGCATTCAACGAGCTGTTCAAGAAGGAGTACGGGCAGACGCCGTCCGAGTACCGCCGGCGGATGAAGGAGAACAACAGCCGCAGTCAGCCGGCCGAGGATAACATGCAGCGCATCGAGGAGAGGGTCAGCGCCTATTTTGACAATCATGTCCCTGAACAGTATGCGCATGACGCGGGCAATCACGAGTATGTGATTCTCGATGTGCACGACTGCAAGGAATTTCATATGCACTGGAAGAATCTGATCAATATCGGCTTTGCCACCGATCTGCTGCGCTCGGACACGCAGGAGCATATCAGGATCCTAAAGCAGGATCTTGGCTTTAAGTACGCGAGGATCTGGGATGTCTTCAGCCCGGAGATGATGCTCGACCCGAACAACGAGCATTTCAATTACAATTTTGAGCGGATCGACCGTGTGCTGGATTTTCTTGTGGAGAACGGGCTGATTCCATATATTGAGATGGGCTGTAAGCCAAAGGAGCTGAGGCGTTCGCTCAATCGGACCATTTTTTTCGAGAGCCGAAAAATGCCATTCAAGACAATCGAGCATGCGCAGGCATTCTTTTCCGCGTTTGCCAGGCACCTCCTGAATCGCTACAGTATGCGTGAGTTGTCGAAGTGGGTCTTTGAGCTGTGGAGCGGCGAGGATTTCGAGATGGAGATTCTGAGCAACAGCCAGTATTTTGAAGTCTTTGATGCGCTCTATTCGGCGTTCAAGCGCCTGGCCCCGCAGGTCCGGATCGGCGGCGGCGGGATCGGCATTCAGGCCGGCGACCGCAATCTGAAGAAGCTGGTGAGCCAGTGGGAACAGCAGAGACATTTGCCGGATTTTCTGTCGCTGTACTTCTATCCGTATGTGGCGGGCGTCGAAGCGGGCGTGACTTTCGGCCGGCCATCGAGCGACAAGGATTTTCTGAAGAATCAGCTGCTCATGGTCAGAGAGGCGCTGGAGAATACGAAATTCAAATCAGTGCCGCTGCACATATCGGAGTGGAGCTCGACGGTGTCAAACAGAAATATTCTCAATGACAGCTGTTACAAGGCGGCCTATATCGTCAAGAGCATGATTGACAGTATCGGGATGGTGGATGAGATCGGCTACTGGGTGGGCACGGATCTTTTTGCGGAATATTTTGACAGCAAGGCTGTCCTGTTTGGCGGCTGCGGCCTGATCAGCAAGGACGGCATCAGGAAGCCGGCATTTTACGCCTAT
>CAYRDY010000153.1:0-2192 GCA_964423195.1 uncultured Catenibacillus sp.
GCAGGTGGAGCTGCTCATATTTGACCGTATCATAGGTTTCCTGGAAAACCGTGACGTAATCCGCGCCGCACGCGTGCAGATAGCGGTATTCATCCGTGTTGACGGGGTAGATCTCAAGCCCGACCATGCGAAAATATTTGCTCGCCAGCTTGCACGCCTCGCCGATATATTCGACGCTGCTCATGTTTCGGCTCTCGCCGGTGAGAATCAGGATCTCCTCCATACCGCTGTCGGCAATGACTTTCATCTCCCTCTCGATCTGCGCCATGTCCAGCTTCATGCGGTTGATGTGATTGTAACAGTTGAAGCCGCAGTAAACGCAGTAGTTCTCGCAGTAATTCGCGATATAGAGCGGCGTGAAGATATAGACGGTATTTCCGAAATGCTTTCCGGTCTCCACGCGTGCCCGCTGTGCCATCTGCTCAAGAAACGGCTCCGCCGCCGGTGATAATAATGCCTTGAAATCCTCGATCGAACAGGTCTCGTGCGCCAGAGCCGCCCTCACGTCCCTCGCCGTATATCTGGACGCGTCATAACTGTTCATCTGTGCCATCACCTTGTCGCACACGTCCGATTCGATGATCTCCATACCTGGCAGATACGCCATATGACTGGTGCGTGACGCGGGATCGGTCTCAAGCCGGTGCTTTTTCTCAAGCGCCGCGGGCGATAAATATTCCGAATCCACAAAAAATTGATTCTCCGAATGATTTTCCATCTGCGCACCTCTCAATCCCGAAGGAAGCCAGTCAACGGATCCGAGGCCGACGCGCCGCGGGTGAGGACTCTGCCAAGGCCGGCGAGATAGGCCTTTCTCCCGGCCTCGATCGCCTGCCTAAAAGCGGCGGCCATCATCGGCAGATTGCCCGCCGTCGCCAGCGCCGTGTTGGCCATAATGGCTGCCGCGCCCATCTCCATGGCCTCACAGGCCTGAGAAGGCCGGCCGATGCCCGCGTCCACGATAATCGGAAGATCCATCTCGTCGATCAGAATCTGAATGAATTCCCTCGTCGCCAGTCCCTTGTTGGAGCCGATCGGCGAACCCAGCGGCATAATGGCTGCCGCGCCCGCGTTGGCGAGATCACGGGCCACATTGAGATCCGGATACATATACGGAAGGACGACAAAGCCCTCCCTCGCCAGAATCTCTGTCGCTCTGATCGTCTCCTGATTGTCAGGAAGCAGGTATTTGGAATCCCGCATGATCTCAATCTTTACAAAATCTCCGCAGCCGAGTTCTCTTGCCAGGCGAGCGATGCGCACCGCCTCCTCTGCGGATCTGGCGCCGCTCGTATTCGGCAGCAGCGTCACGCCCTCCGGTATAAAATCGAGTATATTTTCCTGCTCCTTTGTATTCGCGCGGCGAACGGCCAGCGTGATGATCTCCGCGCCCGCGTCCTTGACGGCCGCCTCGATCAGTCTCAGCGAATATTTGCCGGAGCCGAGAATAAAGCGGGAATGAAACACATGCCCGCCGATCACCAGTTGATCACGATCCATCTAAAACCCTTCTTTCCGAATCCTATAAAATTTCATCAGACCTCTCATGCCTATCCTCAGCCGCCGCCCACGAAACCGACGATCTCAAGACTGTCTCCGTCCGCGAGAATCACCTCGCCGTACCGCGCTCTCGGCACAATATCGCCGTTTCGCTCCACGGCGATCCGCTTCGGGTCGTAATCTGTCTCCGCCAGATACGCCGCCAGCGTCCTGCCCGCGATATCCAGATATTCACCGTTGACTTTGACCATCTCCTCACCTCCGAAAACTTTTATGCGCCGCTTTCGCGGCGCAATATGATTAAATATCATACATCGTTTCAGAGGGAAATGCAAGCGTGTATTTATGGGCGCTTGTCGATCGCCTCCGAAAAATCTCCGAGAGACAAAGGTAACGCTTTTCATTCGTTTATCATTTGCCGGCCTGTCTTTTTCTCGTTATTGAAAGAAAAATTGATAAATCCTATGGCATCTTTTCAGATTTTGTATTATGATGTTACCTGGCAGATTTTTAAAAACATCCCATTTCAGTTTGAACCGACGCGATACAACTTCATCACAATAACTCCGGAGGTAGTTATGAGACATTTAATCAGTCCACTTGACTTTTCAGTTGAAGAGACCGAAAAACTGCTGTTTTTGGCCGAAGACATCGCCAGAGACCCCAAAAAGTATTCCAGGGTCTGCGAGGGC
>CAYRDY010000154.1:0-2069 GCA_964423195.1 uncultured Catenibacillus sp.
CCCGATGCAAGACACAGATGCAGCGCCTGAACAGTCTGGAGGACACGGTCAACAGAGAGCAGTTGTTGTTCGGCATCAACCAGGGCGGCACCTTTGAGGACATCCGCATCGCGCACGCGCGGGAGATTTCCGGGATGAATCTCGACGGCTACGCCATCGGCGGTCTGGCTGTGGGTGAGACTCATGAGGAGATGTACCATATCCTCGATGTGACGGTGCCGCATCTGCCGAAGGACAAACCGACGTATCTGATGGGCGTGGGCACACCGGCCAATATTCTGGAGAGCGTCGAGCGGGGGGTGGACTTTTTTGACTGCGTCTATCCGTCGAGAAACGGCCGGCACGGCCATGTGTATACGAATCACGGCAAGCTCAATCTGTTCAACGCGAAGTATGAGCTTGACGCGCGCCCGATCGACGAGGACTGTGGCTGTCCGGCCTGCAGGCGCTATTCGCGAGCTTATATCCGCCATCTGCTCAAGGCGAAAGAGATGCTCGGCATGCGGCTGTGCGTCCTTCACAATCTCTGGTTTTACAATCATCTGATGGAGGAGATCAGGGCAGCCATCGAGGAACACCGCTTTGCGGCGTATAAAAAGTCGAAGCTGGATGGCTTTAACATAGAAGCAAATTTTTAAGGAGGAATGAAGATGCAGATAGCAGTGTTGATCGGATATATTGCCATATTTATCCTGCTGATGTATTTTATCGCTATCAGGCCGCAGAAAAAGCAGCAGAAAAAACAGGATGCCATGCTCTCGGCGCTGGAGGTCGGCGACAGTATTTTGACGACAAGCGGTTTCTACGGTGTCGTGATCGATATCACGGACGAGGTCGTCATCGTCGAGTTCGGCAGCAACAGAAATTGCAGGATCCCAATGCAGAAGGCGGCCATTGTCAATGTTGAAAAGGCAAATCCGGAAGAGTAGCGCGAGAGGAGACTCCCATGAATGAGGTAAAGAAACCTAAAAAACCGTTACTGTTTTACTATATCATTGCGCTGTTGGTGCTGATGCTGTTCAACTTTATCGCGATGCCCTGGTTTGCGAGACGCCAGATCGAGGAGGTGGATTACGGCACCTTCATGACGATGACGGAGAATAAAGAGATCGGTGAGGTCGAGATCCAGAGCAATCAGATATTATTTACAGACAAAGAGGGCAAGCAGGTATACAAGACGGGACTGGTCGACGACCCGGATCTGGTGAACCGTCTGCACGCCTCCGGCGCTGTGTTTTCCGCTGAGATCATTGAGCAGACGTCGCCGCTGCTGAGTATACTCCTGACATGGATACTCCCGATGGTTCTCCTCTTCCTGCTCGGTCAGTTTCTGTCCAAAAAAATCATGGACAAGGCCGGCGGCCCAAATTCCATGATGTTTAACATGGGAAAGAGCAGTGCCAAAGTCTATGTAAAGTCCTCGGACGGCATCCGTTTCTCCGATGTGGAGGGTGTCGATGAGGCGGAGGATAGCCTGCGGGAGATCGTGGATTACCTGCAGAATCCTGAAAAATACAGAGAGATCGGTGCCTCCATGCCGAAGGGCGTTCTGCTTGTCGGCCCGCCGGGAACGGGAAAGACCATGCTCGCCAAGGCAGTGGCCGGTGAATCGAATGTTCCGTTTTTCTCCATGTCCGGTTCCGAGTTTGTGGAGATGTTTGTGGGCATGGGCGCCTCAAAGGTGCGGGATCTGTTTAAGCAGGCCAAGGAGAAGGCCCCCTGCATCGTCTTTATCGACGAGATCGACGCGATCGGCCAGAAGCGAAGCAGCGGGGATATGGGCGGCAACGATGAGCGGGAGCAGACCCTGAATCAGCTGCTCACCGAGATGGACGGGTTCGAGGGAAATAACGGCGTGATCATCCTGGCCGCGACCAACCGTCCGGAATCGCTGGATCCTGCCCTGACCAGGCCGGGGCGTTTTGACCGCCGCGTGCCTGTGGAGCTTCCGGATCTGAAGGGAAGGGAGGCGATCCTTCGGGTACATGCCAAGAAAGTGAAAGTGGCCGACGACGTGGATTATCTCAAGGTGGCGCGAATGGCGTCCGGCGCCTCCGGCGCGGAACTCG
>CAYRDY010000155.1:0-2060 GCA_964423195.1 uncultured Catenibacillus sp.
TCAATCCTCTTCTTATCTTTTGCATCTCTTATCCCTGCCTTTCCGTCCATGACTGTATAGAGTGCGGCGAACAAGATAAAATGTCGTCTGCCTGAACACTGCTTTGTCCGCAGTTGATCCGGCTTTCCGGCGAAAACTGTTTAAAGTCCGTACGTCCCAAGCAGCTGTGTAAATTCGTCCGAATAAATAAATCCCTCATAAACTTTTTCTCTTGTATCGCCTTTTTTCAGTCTGTTCAGCCAGTCGGCCATTCCCGACGGCTCCGGCTGTCTGTCCAGAATGCCGATATATAATTTTGTCACATATGCCTCATCAGATAAATTTCTCGCCGTCATTTCCTTTGAAAATACAAACTTATATGGAAGATTTCTCGCCAGTGCTTTATTTTCATTAATCTGCCCAGTCCAGTCATTTAAACCGTTGAGATCCGGCGCTCTGTCGAGAAATACCCTGTAGCACCGACTCACAAAACTTGTCGCCAAAACATTGATATCCCTCGCCTCATCAAGCTGTACATGGCCCCTGGAAACATCATAATAATTACAAATTTTTGTAAACTCCTCCGATTCGACAAAGCCTTTTAAGACATATTTTTCGGAGACGCCCTGTGCCATTCTGGACTTCCAATCATCCAACCCCGCCGCGTCAAAATTTCTCCCCAGACAAGTCTTATACAAAATCTTGATAAATTCGAGGTCACTCAAATTTTTATTCTTAAATTCAGAACTGAATATAAACCCATAGACAACATCCGCCGCATTTTCACGGTGACTTATAAGTCTCTGTGTCCAATCCTCTAAGCCGGCTTTTTCAGACTTGCGTCCGAGGATATTCTCATACAATCTCTCCACAAACGCTCTGATCAATGCTTCCTTTTCTTCTTTTTCTATTTCTTCCTCAATAATATCATCCTGCGTCTTTACCTTTAATCCATAGTATTCAACGATTCCCTGCGCATCCTTCTGTCCGATCTGTTCCACCAGGGCGTCATCTTTTAAAATTTGCAAATCATCATAGTTATCAAGAAAGGCATGCTCGATTAAGAGAGACGGAATACCAAGATTCGTCGCGTAGCGATTAATCGCATAATAATCTGCAGGCGTGCCATCATCATATGGCTGCGTGTAAAGGCCGCCCTCGCTATATTTTCTGATGCGCGGGCCATTATTTTTGAGTCCTAATTCGGCCAGCTTATCGCCTATCAGATTCGCTAAAACCTTTGACTCCTCATAGTACTTACTGTACTCAGAGATGAAGATGTATGAACCGCGTTCTAAGCTCTGAAGGGCGCCATATCCGACTGCGTTAATGTGTGTGCTGACGAATAAATCCGCTTCATATTTTCCCGCGCGCTCCGCCCTTGCGTCAAGACACTTGAAAATATCGTTATAATCCATCTGGCCTGGACATTCATCGATAGTATCGCGATTCAGATAGACCTCAACGCCCTTATATTTCTCCAGTTCCTCCTGCATCGCTTTCGCGATCCGCCAGTTTAGATCCACCTCCCAGACGCCGTTGACCGGTCCCCTGTCATTGTCCGGTATGTCATGGCCTGGATCAATGACGATGACAAAGCGGTCGTCATCGGAGAATTTTCCTCCCAGTTTGGCGTTTATCGCGACAGGCATGATTTCACTGTTCCCCGCGGGATATCCCGAAACACCGTTAAAGACGGTGAACGTAAGCGCCCTGCTAAGTGCGGACAGATCACAAGTTTGTGTACCGTATTCCGTCTCCAGTGAAAGTCTTACTGCCGTATAGGTATCTGCGGCCAATGTCTCCGGCGGCATCTCAAATACCAGAGTATTTCCATCAATCGTCATCAGCTCGTATTGGGCCTCCGCCGCCAGCTCCTTAACCAACAGCGTCAGCAAGGCATCCTCAATGCCCATACAACTGTTCATATCAATGCGGATTGTCTGCTTCTCCCCTGCGCCTAACGCATCGACTGCCATGGACGCACCGGTCACTTCATACTTATCCGGAACCGTCTCCTGTGTCTCTTTGCTTCCCTGCGTCTGCTCGACCGCGGGCGCGGTCTGCTCTGTCCCTTCCGT
>CAYRDY010000156.1:0-1751 GCA_964423195.1 uncultured Catenibacillus sp.
TGTAAATCCGAGCCGACCGCAAACCCCGGATGCCCCGTCGCGTTGCACAGAATAAAGAAAAACACGAACACGACGACCGGAATCGCCAGGCTCATCACTATATTTTTTAAAATCTTTTTTGCTTTCATGTTTGCCAACCCTTATTCATCTCATGATATCACCGGGCGCGGGCGCCTGCGCGCCCAAAATGCCTGTTTTTGTTCATCGGGGAACAGACGCCGCGTCCGGAATGCCCATGATTCTTTTCGCCGCGGCGCGGACATCTCCGCGCCGCGAAATGGTCAGTTGCTCAGATGGTTACTGAATCGAGGCCAGCGCGCCCTCCAGAGTGTATGAGCCATAAAATTCATTGACGCTGTCAAATGTCGCCTCCGGATTCAAGCCGACCAGGCAGTTTGCCATCTCCTCGGCAGAGACAAAGAATTCGCCGCCATCATGATAGTCGTAGATCGCATTGTAGGTGTCCGCATCCGTGATGACCCAGCGAGAGACGCCGATCTTCCCGGCTTTGCCATCGGACCCTCTGGTCGCGTCGAGATTGCCTGTGATCGCGTTGAGCAGCTGCACCACGCCATTTGCAAAGACAACCTCCTCACAGTCATAGACAACCGTCGAGATCATGCCGGACTGTACGGAGTCATAATAGGTATCGCTGACTTCACCGATCGTCGCCACCTTGATGGATTCCGCCTTGCCGGCGTCAAAGATCGGCTGGAAGATCGCCGCCGCGTTGAAAGCCACCGCGACGCCGTCATAATCGCCGTTCAGTTTCGTGCCCACGGCCGCCGTAAAATCGTCCGTGCCCGGCCAGCCCTCGATCAGATCCGCTGCGGGGTCATACTGAATCTCGGCGCCCTCATCCTGCGCCGCGGCGACACCCGCCTCAAAACCTGCCATGCGGTCGAGGAACATCTGAATGCCGAAGCCTGTGCCGCCACTGCAGTAGAAGACATGTTTCACGCCCTGCTTGCCAAGATTGTATCCCATCTCATAGCCGCCGAGGAAGTCGCCGTTGCCCTCGACATCTCCGCCGGCAAGTGTGTAGCAGCCGACATAGTGATCATTGTCCGCGAAGTCATCATAATACTGCTCCGTCCCCCAGTAATACATGCCCTGGTCAATGGCCTCCTGCATCGCCTGAGCGCCGGCCACATTGTAATAGCCGATGATGCCCTTGCAGCCCGCGGACGCACAGGAATCAATAAAGTCGAGCTCGCCCGCCGGATCAGCAAGGCTCTCTGAGTACACAAATTCAATGTTAAAATTCTCTTCCAGATAGCTGAAATAATCCTGCATCGCCAGGAGCTGCTCGTCGGATGTGTCATAGACCTCCACGCCGATCTTGACGTGCTCTTCCGGCCATGAGCCGTCCAGCGTGATGGTGCTCTGCTGCTCATCCCCGCCGCCGGCCTCCTCCGACGGATTCTGATTCTCTGTCTGCTGTCCACCGCCGGCATCTCCGCCCGCGGATCCGCCATTATCCGAGGATCCGCCGCCACAGCCCGCAAGCAACATCATTGACATGACGCCACACATGAGTAACGCTAAAATTTTCTTTTTCATGATATGATTTCCTCCTACTTTTTTATGTTTTACTTTTTGTTGCTTTTATCGCAAAAATCGCAAAATTTTGACCAAATTTGCGCTCACCCTAAAATTTTGATCAAATCTGCGCTCACTTCAAAAAACAGCCTGTTTTATCTCGGCAGCAGCTTGGTGCGGTAGCTCAGGCTGGACACCAGCACGACCAC
>CAYRDY010000157.1:0-1641 GCA_964423195.1 uncultured Catenibacillus sp.
AGCGGGCCGCCTGCGAGAACGCAGGCGGCCCTTTTTGAATGCTCAAATTATCTTCGAATAATCTCGTGGCGTTTCGCTCCGTTGGAGACCATCGTGACCGGAACGCCGAGTTCTCTTTCGATAAACTCTATATATCCGCGGCAATTTTCCGGCAGATCCCCGTATCTGGTAATGCCCCGGATATCACATTTCCAGCCCGGCAGATATTCATAGACCGGCTTGGCTTTCTTTAGAAGCGGCGTGGTCGGGAAATCCCGCGTCACGCGGCCGTCGATCTCATAGCCCACGCAGACCGGCAGCCGGTCCAGGTATCCCAGGACGTCAAGCACAGTCAGCGCCACTTCCGTCGCCCCCTGCATCCGACAGCCGTAGCGGCTGGCCACAGCGTCAAACCACCCCATGCGCCTCGGCCGACCGGTGGTGGCGCCATACTCTCCGCCGTCACCGCCGCGGCGACGAAGCTCATCCGCCTCATCGCCAAAAATCTCGGTCACAAACTCGCCCGCGCCGACCGCGCTCGAATACGCCTTGACCACCGCGATGATATTCCTGATCTCATACGGCGGGATGCCGGCGCCGATCGCGCCATAGGCCGCGAGCGTCGATGAGGAGGTCACCATCGGGTAGATGCCAAAATCCGGATCTTTTAGGGAGCCGAGCTGCCCCTCCAGCAGGATGTTTTTGCCGGTCTGAAGCGCCTCGTTCAGATAGAGCGCTGTGTCACAGACATACGGGGAAATCATTTCCCTGTACTGCATCAGGGTGGCATAAATCTCATCCGCGTCGATCGGCGTCCGGTGGTACAGATGCTCGATCATGACATTCTTCTTCTCGACAATGTCCCCGACCTTGCGTCTGAGCGCCGCCTCATCGTCAAAGAGCTCACTCACCTGAATGCCGATCTTGGCGTATTTATCCGAATAAAACGGCGCGATGCCGGACTTTGTGGAGCCAAACGACCTGCCGCCCAGACGCTCCTCCTCGTATTTGTCCATCAAAATATGGTAAGGCATCAGAATCTGCGCTCTGTCCGAGACCAGGATCCTCGGCCTTGGCACGCCCCTGCCGACAATAGCTTCGACCTCGTCAATCAGATTCGGGATATTGAGCGCCACGCCGTTGCCGATAATGTTCGTCGTGTGGCTGTAAAACACGCCCGAAGGACAGATATGCAGGGCAAATTTGCCGTAATCATTGACAATCGTATGTCCGGCATTGCTGCCGCCCTGAAATCTGACAACAATATCGGACGCCTCCGCCAGCATATCCGTGATCTTTCCCTTGCCCTCGTCGCCCCAGTTGGCGCCGACTATCGCTTTTACCATTTGATTCATCCGCTCCTTCATCGATTTGCCGCGGCTAAAATGCCCATGCAGCCGCCCGCGCATCCGTACATTTTTAGAGATGCAAATTCCATCGTGCCACAAAAGCACATACGTTTTTATTTTATGCGATAATCCCTAAAAAGTAAAGACAAAATTTAGCAAAGTAGCGGAGCGAAGTTGCAAAACAAGGCAGGAATTTTTGAAAATTGCTTGATACCGCCGCCCATTATGGGATATAATGATGATAGTGATTTATGCGAATTACGATTCATATCATTGTAGGAAGGGGCGGCAGTATGGAAAAGAAAAAGATGCT
>CAYRDY010000158.1:0-1593 GCA_964423195.1 uncultured Catenibacillus sp.
CAGGTGGAGGAGGGCAACCACTACCTGATGAGCAAGGTAGAGATAGAAAACCGCATTGCCACCTACACCGGAGGGCGCGCGGCGGAGGAGCTTGTCTTCCACTCCGTGACGACAGGCGCGTCCAATGACATCGAGCAGGCCACAAAACTGGCGCGCGCGATGATCACGCGCTATGGCATGAGCAGCGATTTCGACATGGTCGCCATGGAAACCGTGAACAACCAGTATCTCGGCGAGGATACCTCTCTTGCCTGCTCGGCTGAGACGCAGGCTCAGATCGACAGACAGGTCGTCGAGCTGGTGAAAAAGCAGCATGAGAAGGCCACAGCCATTCTCAAGGAGAACCGCGAAAAACTCGATGAACTGGCGCAGTACCTCTATGAGCATGAGACGATCACCGGGGAGGAGTTTATGTCGATTTTGCTTGATGAGAAGACAAAAAAATGAGAGAAATTTTGGGGAGAGCAGTCGTTTAAGGCCTGCTCTCTTTTAATTTTTCCAGTACCGTGTAAGGAATCGACAGATTTCCGGTGCCGCGGCCCAGCTCGATGTCCGGTTTGGCCGCGCCGTGAAAATCGGATCCGCCGCTAAATAGCAGTCCGTACCGCTTTGCCAGGGCTTTGACGCGGGCCTCGTCGCCGGCCTGATTTCTCGAATAATAGGCCTCAATCGCCCGGATGCCGATCTCTGTGAAATGGGCGACGGTAGCCTCAAGCTCTGTCTCGCTGAATTTGTAGAGCAGCGGATGTGCCATGACCGGGATCCCACCGGCTGTTCGAATGGCGGCGACGGCGTCCTCCGGTGTCAGCTTTTTTCTTGGAATGTAAAATGGTTTGCCCCTGTCCAGATATTTGTCAAACGCTTCCCTGTGTGTGCTGACAACGCCGTGGTTGACCAGGTAATTGGCAAAATTGCCCCTGGTGATGATGTCCCCGCCCTCTTCGGCGTAGAGCTTTTCCGGGGTGATATCGATCCCGGAGGCATGCATGCGCGCGATCATCTCGCGGTTGCGCACCTCGCGAGCGCGGGCCACCGTCTGAATCTGCGCGAGAAACGAAGGGTTTTCAAAATCAATGAACAGCCCGACAATGTGAATTTCCCGATGCGCATAGGAGACGGACAGCTCGATGCCCGGAATAAATTCCAGATGAAGCGCCGCCGCGGCCTCGGCGGCCTCCCGGATGCCGCCGACGGTGTCGTGGTCCGTGAGGGCGATGGCGGCCAGATCCATCTCTTTGGCGCGCGACATGAGCGCCCGCGGCGAGAGTGAGCCGTCGGATGCGCTGGAATGGGTGTGCAAATCTATCTTTTTCAAGAGAATCACCTCCATCTTTAGTATAACACATTTCTGGACATTCGTCCGTAAAATCCCGAAAAATTCAAAAATATATAAAAAAGTCTTTTCCAAATAAAAAGAGTGTGCTATACTATTTTGGTATACAGCGGCTGTGAGAATGGGGATACAGTGATCCCGCCGCGGCCGTATCTTAAGGAGGAGAATCGTATGAAGCATGTCAAGACATTGAATACACGTTCTTTAAAGAATTCAATGGCCAAGGGCGGATGCGGCGAGTGCCAGACATCATGTCAGTC
>CAYRDY010000159.1:0-1540 GCA_964423195.1 uncultured Catenibacillus sp.
TCTATGATTTTATCTGGGAGGAATTCTGCGACTGGTATATTGAGATGGTGAAGCCACGCCTTTACAGTGACGGGGATGAGAGCAGGGCGGCGGCACTCTGGACGCTAAAGACGGTGCTCATCAACGCGCTGAAGCTCCTGCACCCGTATATGCCGTTCATCACCGAGGAGATCTTCGGGAATGTGCAGACGGAGGAGGCGTCCATCATGGTCTCCGACTGGCCGGTCTATCGGGAGGACTGGAATTTCGCGGACGATGAGGAGGCTGTGGAGACGATCAAGGCGGCGGTGCGCGGCATCCGGAATGTGCGCGCGGAGATGAATGTCCCGCCGGCGCGGAAGGCCAGAGTGATCGTGGTCACTGAAAACGAGCGGGTGGCCGAGATCTTTGACAGCAGCAAGGTGTTCTTCGCGACGCTCGGATATGCCAGCGAGGTCACTGTGCAGGGCGACAAGTCCGGTATCGGGGACGATGCCGTGTCCGCGGTCATCCATGACGCGGTGATCTACATACCGTTTGCGGAGCTGGTCGACGTGGAAAAGGAGATCGAGCGCCTCAAAAAGGAGGAGGAGCGCCTGACAAAAGAGATCAGCCGGGCCCGCGGCATGCTCTCAAATCCGAAGTTTGTGGACAAGGCGCCTCAGGAAAAAGTGGCCGCGGAGCGGGAAAAGCTCGAAAAATACACCCGCATGATCGCGCAGGTGCGCGAGCGGTTGGCACATTTTGTTCGTATTACAGAAATATAAAACCAAAAATGTGAAATATTAATGAAATGTTAAAAAACGATGTACTTTAGAATGATTTTGTGCTATACTTAGTCTGTCTGTGGGGGCTATTTTGGCAGAGAAACGCACGGACAGAGCGGGAACCGGATGTTTCACACAGAGATGCCGGTTCATGCAAAATGAATTTAAGGGAGCATTGATTTTATATGAGAAAGGGTTTAAAGAGAGGAATCGCGCTGGCTCTGGCGTGCGGCATGCTTTTGTCGGCAGGCACGGGTGTCTTCGCACAGACAAAGGAGGAGGCACAGCAGCGGATACAGGAGCTGGAGCAGGAGAGAGAGGCGTTAAATGTTCGACTGGCGGCGCTTCAGGAGACGAAGGAGGACACGGAGTCCTATATCCGGGAGCTGGACACGGAGATGACGGAGGTCGTCGAGGATATCTCTGAGGTTCAGGTCAGATTGGATGGACTGAAGATCGAGATCGCGAACACGGAGATCAAGCTGGGGGAGGCGGAGGCGCGCAAGAGAAATCAGTACACGGCGCTGAAGCTGCGCATCAAGCAGATGTATGAGCAGGGTGACCCGACGCTGTTCGAGATTTTGATGAAGGCGGAGGACATCACGACGGCGCTCAACTCAGGTGAGTACATATCCAAGATTTCGAATTATGATAATGAGCTCTTGCAGGCTTTTATCGACACGGTCAATGAGATCACCGATTACAAGCAGCAGCTTGAGGATCAGAAAGCCGAGCAGGAACAGGCAAAGGCCGAGCTGGAGATGAGACAGACGGATCTGCAGACGATCATCGAC